>CBFHYV010000106.1:0-9761 GCA_965660085.1 uncultured Paracoccaceae bacterium | reverse complement strand
GCTGTCCATCGCCTTCACACCGGATGGAGCCGGCGGCGGCGATCTGGAGCTGATCCTGGCCGGTGACGGGGCCATCCGTGCGCGGGTGGAGGCGTTGGAGCTGACTTTGCGCGACGTGACCCGGCCCTATGTTGCGCCCTCGGGCAAGCTGCCCCGCCACCCGGACTGAGCCCGGGTCACATCCCCTGTCCGGTTGCGCCTGCCGCATGGCGCGCCTAAGACCCGCCCATCTTGCCGGAGGTTGCCATGCCCGTTTTCCTCGATACCCGTTCTGACCAGTTCGAGCCTCAGTTCAAGGCGGTGCTGTCCGCCAAGCGTGAAGACAGCCCCGATGTGGATGACACCGTGGCCGCCATCATTGCCGATGTGCGCGCGCGGGGCGATGCGGCGCTGCTGGAACTGACGCAGCGGTTTGACAGGCTGCAGCTTGCCCCGGGCGGTATCCGCATGAGCGCCGATGAAATCGCCGCTGCGATTGCCGATGTGCCTGCGGCGGAACGTGCCGCGCTGGAAACCGCGCAGGCGCGCATCCGTGCCTATCATGAACGCCAGATGCCGCAGGATGAACGCTGGACCGATGACACCGGCGCCGAGCTTGGCTGGCGCTGGACGCCGGTCAGCGCGGCGGGGCTGTATGTGCCCGGTGGCCTGGCAAGCTATCCGTCCTCGGTGCTGATGAACGCGGTGCCGGCCAAGGTGGCTGGCGTGGGGCGGTTGGCCATGACGGTGCCCACGCCCGATGGCATCATCAATCCGCTGGTGATCCTGGCCGCGCAACTGGCTGGCGTGGATGAGATCTACCGCATCGGCGGCGCGCAGGCCATTGCCGCGCTGGCCTATGGCACCGAAACCATCGCGCCGGTGGACAAGATCACCGGGCCGGGCAATGCCTTTGTCGCCGCGGCCAAGCGGCGGGTGTTCGGCAAAGTCGGCATCGACATGATCGCGGGGCCGTCGGAAATACTGGTGATCGCGGATGCGGACAATGACCCAGACTGGATCGCGCTGGATCTGCTGAGCCAGGCCGAACATGACGAAAGCGCGCAATCCATCCTGATCACGCCTGATCCCGATTTCGCCAAGGCCGTGGCCGCGGCGGTGGACCGGCAGTTGCAGGTGCTGGAACGGGCCGCCATCGCCGGGGCCAGCTGGCGCGATTTCGGCGCGGTGATCGTGGTGCGCGATCTGGCCGAGGCCGCCGCCCTGAGCGACAGGATCGCGCCGGAGCATCTGGAACTCTGCGTGGCCGATCCAGAGGCGCTGAGCGCGCAGATCACCCATGCGGGCGCGATCTTCCTGGGCCAGTGGACGCCGGAGGCCATCGGCGATTACGTCGGCGGGCCGAACCATGTGTTGCCCACGGCGCGGTCTGCGCGGTTCTCTTCTGGCCTGTCGGTGATGGATTTCCTCAAACGCACCACGCTGGCGCGGATGACGCCTGCGGCCCTGCGCGCCATCGGCCCCGCGGCCGAGGTGCTGGCCCGGTCCGAAAGCCTGCAGGCCCATGGGCTGAGCGTCACCGCGCGGTTGCGCAAGCTCAACGATTGAGACCACCAGCCCCAAGGGGCATGGACGCCGCGAAACCGCGCGGCTAGGCTTCGCGCGGACTGACGGAAGACTGCCATGAGCCATATTGCGCATATCGAACTGGACGACGCCAACCTGCCGCCGCCCACGCCCGAGATCGAACAGGAACGCCGCGTGGCGATGTTTGACCTGATGGAACGCAACCGCTTTGTCCTGCCTGACCGTGATGACCGGCCAGTGCCCGCGGGGCCATACAGCCTTGGCCTGGCGATTCGGGACAAGCGGCTGGTCTTCGCCGTTTCGACGGAGGCAGGTGAACTGGCGGCGGAATTTCACCTCTCGCTCAGCCCGTTCCGGCAGGTGGTCAAGGACTACTTCCAGATCTGCAAATCCTATTTCGACGCGGTGAAATCCCTGCCACCCAGCCAGATTGAAACCATCGACATGGCCCGCCGGGGCATCCACAACGAAGGGGCGCGCATCCTGCAGGAACGCCTGGACGGAAAGGTGGAACTGGACGACGACACCGCGCGGCGTCTGTTCACCCTGGTCTGCGTTCTGCATTTCGGGGGCTGACCGTGCCCGAGGCCCTGCCACAGTCGGTGTTGTTCTGCTGCGATCACAACGCCGTCCGCTCGCCCATGGCCGAGGGTATCATGAAACAGCTCTATGGGTTTGACACCTATGTGCAATCCGTCGGCGTGGTGAATGATCTGGAAATCGACGGGTTCGCCATTGCCGTCTGTGCGGAGCTTGGCGTTGAACTGGCGCGCCACCGCTCTCGCAGCTTTGATGAGCTGGAGCGGATGGGGGAAATGCTGTCAGGCTTTGATCTGGTGGTGGCGCTGTCCCCGGCATCGCAGCGCCGCGCGCTGGACCTGACGCGGTTCTATCACCTGACGGTGGAATACTGGCAGGTGATGGACCCCACCGGCCTGGGCGAGACGCGCGAAGCCAAGCTGAACGCCTATCGGCAAACGCGCGACCAGTTGCGCGACAAGATGATTCAAAAATGGGGGGCAGGCACATGACTGACACGGACACCGCAACCAAGGTATTGATTCAGCAATATTTTGACGCCTTCAACGCCGGGGATACGGAGGCCATGCTGGCCTGTCTTGCGGATGACGTGCGCCACCACGTCAACGAAGGCGTGGTGCGCGAGGGCAAGGCGGCCTTTCGCGCCTTTTGTGATCACATGTCCGCCTGCTACCGCGAAGAGCTGACCGACATGGTGATCTTTGCCGGGCAGGACGGCGCCCGCGCCGCGGCGGAATACACGGTCAACGGCACCTACCTGGCCACGGACGAGGGCCTGCCACAGGCGCGCGGCCAGAAATACTGCCTGCCGGCGGGGTCGTTCTTTTCTGTGGCGCAGGGCAGCATCACCCGCGTGGTGACCTATTACAACCTCGCGGACTGGGTCCGGCAGGTGCGCTGATGCGGGTTGAGGTGCTGACAGGCCCCGCCCTTGCCGCCGCGCTGGAGGATGTGGCCCGGCTGCGCATCGCGGTGTTTCGGGATTGGCCTTACCTTTATGACGGTGATCTGGACTATGAACGCGGCTACCTGCAAACCTATCTGGACAGCGCCGCCGCTGTCGTTGTGGGGTCGTTTGACGGCAACCGGCTGGTCGGTGCGGCCACCGGCACGCCGATGGAAGATCACGCAGACGAGTTCGCCGCCGCCTTTGCCGGGGTGGATCTGCCATTGGCGCGGATCTTCTACTGCGCCGAAAGCGTGCTGCTGCCGGAGTATCGCGGGCAGGGCGTGGGGCACAGGTTCTTTGATCTGCGCGAGGCGCATGCCCGCGCGCTGGGCCGCAGCCATGTGGCCTTTTGCGGTGTGATGCGCCCGGCCGATCACCCCTTGCGCCCGGCCGATGCCGCCCCGTTGGACCCGTTCTGGCGCAAGCGGGGCTATGCGCCCCTGCCCGGTGTGGTGGCGCATTTCCGCTGGAAGGACATTGACCAGCAGGACCAAACCGAAAAGCCGCTGCAATTCTGGATGCGGGAGCTGCCGCAATGACCGCACAGATGTTCCGCGTCGCCACGGCGGCCTACCCAATGGATGTGCTGCCGGACTGGCAGGCCTATGCAGACAAGCTGGAACGCTGGGTGGCCGAGGCCGCGCAGGCCGATGCGCGGCTGCTTGTCTTTCCCGAATATGGCGCGATGGAGCTTGCCACCCTGGCCGGGCCGGAGGCTGCCGCGGATCTGGAGGCTTCGCTGCGGGCGGTGTCTGACAGGGTGGCGCAGGCCGATGACTGGCACAGCACCCTGGCGCGCCGCTACGGGGTGCATATCCTTGCGGCCTCCGCGCCGGTGTTTGATGCCGCGCTGGGCGTGCGGCCCGTCAACCGCGCGCGGCTGTTCGCGCCCTCCGGCGCGATGGGCGTGCAGGACAAGCAGATCATGACCCGGTTCGAGCGTGAGACATGGGATGTGATCCCCGGCGGCCCGCTGCGCATCTGGGACACGGCGCTGGGCCGGATCGGCGTGCTGATCTGTTATGACAGTGAATTTCCGCTGCTGGGCCGGGCGTTGTCAGGGGTGGATCTGCTCTTGGTGCCGTCCTGCACGGAGGCGCTTGCGGGCTATTCGCGCGTGCGCATCGGCACCATGGCCCGCGCGCTGGAGGCGCAGTGCATCGGCATCATGGCCTCTACCGTGGGGATCTGTGACTGGTCCCCGGCCGTGGATGAAAACGTGGGCCGCGGCGGTGTGTTCGGCCCGCCGGACGCCGGATTTCCCCCGACCGGTGTGCTGGCCGAAGGGGTGCTGAACCAGCCGGGCTGGACCTATGCGCAGGTTGATCTGGCGGCGGTGGTGCAGGTGCGGCGCGCGGGCGGTGTGCTCAACCGCGCGCATTGGGCGGACCAGTCCGGCCGGGACACGCCCCCCGTCCCGGACAGGCTGCTGTGATTCGCACTTGATAAATCGGCCGGTCGGGCGCATTTAATGGCCCGTCCCGCAGTCGGGCGGGGCGTTTTTTGAAGGAGAGACCATGGCCAAGGAAGATACGCTCGAATTTCCCGGTGTCGTGAAGGAACTCCTGCCCAATGCGACGTTTCGGGTCGAGCTTGAAAATGGCCATGAGATCATCGCACATACGGCAGGAAAGATGCGCAAGAACCGGATCCGCGTTCTGGCAGGGGACAAGGTGCAGGTCGAGATGACCCCCTATGACCTGACCAAGGGCCGGATCAACTATCGGTTCAAGTAACGGATCGCCCATGGCGCTGATTCTCGGCTCTGGCAGCCCGCGCAGGCGAGAGCTGCTGGCGCAGCTTGGCGTGGTGGCAGATGACATCCGCCCCCCCGATATTGATGAAACCCCGGCCAAAGCTGAATTGCCGCGCCCCTATTGCATCCGCATGGCGCGGGAAAAGGCGTTGGCGGTGCGGGCGGAGGATGGTGACATCGTGCTCAGTGCCGATACCACCGTGGCGCTGGGCCGCCGTATCCTGGGCAAGCCCGCGGATGCGGGCGAGGCCGCGCAGTTCCTGCTGGCGCTGTCCGGCCGGCGGCACCGTGTGATCACCGCCGTGGCGGTGCGGCGCGGCGGCCAGCTGTGGGAACGCGATGTGGTCACTGCCGTAAAGATGAAGCCGCTGTCTGACGCGGAGCTGAATGCTTACCTCAGCACTGGTGACTGGCAGGGCAAGGCGGGCGGCTATGGCATCCAGGGGCCGGCGGGGGCGTTCATCCCCTGGATCAGCGGCAGCTTTACCGCCGTGGTCGGCCTGCCGCTGGCCGAAACGGCCAACCTGTTGCGCGCGGCGGGCTATCCGCTGTTTCAGAACGGAGCCCCGGCATGAAGGGCCGCAGCATCGCGCTGGACCATCTGGACGGACGAGAGGCCGCGGCGCTTGTCGTGGATGGTGTGCTGCAGGATCTGCTGCTGGATGGGGATGGCGCGCGGCCGGGCACCATCTATCGCGCCATCGCGGACCGCCCGATGAAGGGGCAGGGGGGCATGTTCCTGTCCACCCCCGATGGGCCGGTGTTCCTGCGGCAGGTGCGGGGCGTGTCCCCTGGCCAGGCCTTGCTGGTGCAGGTCATGGGCCATGCGGAACCGGGCAAGGCCCTGCCCGTGACCACCAAGCTGCTGTTCAAGAGCCGCTATGCCATCGTCACGCCAGAGGCGCCGGGCATCAATGTCTCTCGCGCCATTCGGGATGAGGAACTGCGCGACGGGTTGCTGGAAATTGCCCATGACGCCATGCAGGGTTGCCCGCATGGGTTGATTCTGCGCAGCGCTGCGGCCGAGGCGCCGGTGGATGAACTGGCCGATGACATTCTGGCCATGCGTGATCTGGCGGGGGCGGTGCTGTCTGATGCAGCCGGCACCACCCCTGAGGTGCTGGTTGAGGGCGACGGGCCGCATATGCTGGCCTGGCGGGAATGGGCAGACCCGGCGGATGTCGATTCCGACGCAGGCAGCCTGGATCGGCTGGGCGTGCTGGACGCGCTGGAGGCGCTGCACAGCCCGGAGGTGCCGTTGGGCGGCGGCGCCAGCATGGCGGTTGAAGGCACCCGCGCGCTGGTGGCCGTGGATGTGAACACCGGCGGCGATACCTCGCCCGCGGCGGGGCTGAAGGCCAATATCGCCGCGGCGCGTGACCTGCCGCGGCAGTTGCGCCTGCGCGGTCTGGGCGGGCAGATCGTGATCGATTTCGCCCCCATGCCCAAGAAAGACAGGCGCACGGTCGAGCAGGTGCTGCGCGCGGCCTTCCGGGCCTGCCCTGTTGAGACGACCTTTGCCGGCTGGACGGCCCTTGGCCTGTTCGAGGCACAGCGCAAGCGCGACCGCGTGCCCCTGACGGAGGTTCTGGCATGATCTGCCCGATCTGCGGCAAACCCGTTGTGGCCCGCTATCGCCCGTTCTGTTCCGGGCGCTGCGCGGATATTGATCTGGGCAAGTGGATGTCGGGCCACTATGCGCTGCCCTCCACTGATCCCGAAGATGCCGAAGAGGCCGCCGCCGCCGCTGAGGCCGCCGCGGCGCGGTCGGAGGATGACCGCCACTGACCGCCTGGCCCCAGGTTTCGGCGCGTTGAGGTTTGGCCTTGCGGCGGCGGGCAGGGCATCTTGCATCACAGCTGTGGCGGCGGGGCCGGTGTGGCCTCTGGCCCGGTGATTGTATGGCGCAGACGCCAAGCCTTGGGCGGGGCCATGCGGGCGCGGCGGCGTTCAAGCCGCCATTCCCGTATGCCGGGACCATGGCAGGGCGCCATGTGCCAGCGGCTTTCAACGCCCGGCGCGCCGCCCTCACCGGGGCAAAGCAGCAGCCCAAGCGGGGTGCAGGTGCCCTCGGCGCTGCCGGTTTCGGCGGCCAGATGCAGCCGCCGCACCGGGGTCATGGCCGGGGGGGCGGGCAGATCCGCCACCACCACGGGTACCACCCCGGCGCGCAGGGCTTCCTCCATGCTCCACAACAGGTCCTCTGGCCGCCGCGCGGTCAGGAACAGCATGTGCTGCGGCGGCAGGAATTCGCGGATGCCGTCGGGGTTCAGCGGGTCCATCCCCCAAGATGGAGAGATCCACACCAAGGGCCGCGCCTGCCCGGCCAGCACCCGCGCCGCGGCCATCAGCGCAAGACTGCGCCGCGCGGGGCCGCAGAATTCATGCACCCGCGCCAGCGCCAGATCCGCCCCGTCCACAAAGGGCAGGCGCGCGCGGGCGTCCTGGGGTGTCAGGGTGAGTCGGGCGAGTGTCATGCCCTGACTATAGATGTTCTATAATTGTTCTCAATATCTGGCTGCGGTCAGGGCCGCGGTGGTCGCCTTCCGCGCGCGGCGGGCTAAATTGAATTACAACCGCACATTGAGTCGCCCAAAGGAGCCCGCCATGCGCCTGATGCCCCGCTTTGCCCTGCTGCTTGCCCCTGTTCTTGCCGTGATGCTGGCCCTGGCCGCACCCGTTGCGGCGCAGGACGATGCCGCGGCCCCGATCCAGGGCACCATCACATCGCAGATGCAGGCCTTTCAGCGGCAGGATGCCGAAGGGGCGTTCCAGTTCGCCAGCCCCTCGATCCAGCAGATGTTCCGCACGCCGGGCAATTTTGCCGCCATGGTCCAACAGGGCTACCCGATGGTCTGGCAGCCGCGCAGCTTCCGCTTTGGCGAGCTGCGCGAGATTGGCGGCGATCTGTGGCAAAAGGTGCTGGTTCAGGATGCCGAAGGCCGCCTGCACGCGCTGGATTACCGGATGGTGCAGGTCGATGGGCAATGGCGCATCGGCGGGGTGCAATTCCTGCGCGAACCGGACCTCAGCGTCTGATCACGGCCGCAGCTCCGTGGCCTGCAGCTGATACGCCCGCCCGAACCCCGCATTCAGCAGCCCGCCCTGCGGGACCAGCCGCACAAGGTGGAAATCCCCGAAATCGATATACAGCGCGGCCTTGGGCTGCGCGGCCAGGAAGCGCGCGCGGGCCTCGGGATGGTCCGGGGCTGTCCGGGACAAGAACGCAGCGCGGGCGTGGATCGTCAGGCGCGGGTGGGTCAGCGGGTCACCCTTTTCCCCGGGTTCACCGATCAGCACGGCGCAGCGCGGATCCTGGCGCAGCGCGGCAGTGTGCGGCGCAAGATCAGACATCAGCGCCAGCAGCCCCGCCGCGATCAGCGGGACAGCGCGCGCCGCCATTCCTCGATCGCTTCATCGCGCAGGGCCGCGGCGCGGTCTTCGTCCAGGAACAGCGCCTGATCGGGCTGGGGCAGGTCACGGAACACCTGCGGCCAGTCGCTGCGCGGCAGTGCGGCAGGATAGGACCAGTTGGTTTCCGGGATCGCGCTCTGGAAGGCGCGGGACAGCACGAAGGCCATGAAGGCATCGGCCAGGTCCGGCTGATCCGTGTCCGCCACCTTGGCCACAAGCTCGAAAAAGGCGTAGTGGCCTTCGTCGAAGATCGCGGCGCGCTTGGTGTCATCGCCCTCGGCGGCGATGTGATAGGCGGGCGAGGTCGAGAAGCTCAGCACCATGGGCGCCTCGCCATCGGTGAACAGGCCATAGGCCTCTGACCAGCCGCCCGTCACGGTCAGGATGCGCGGGGCGATGCCCTGCCAGATCTGTTCGGCGCGCGCGCCATAGGCGGCCTTGACCCACAGCACCATCGCCAGGCCAGAGATCGAGCTGCGCGGATCCTGCAGGATGATCTTTGGCCCGTCCGGGTTGGCGGCCAGGTCGGCAAAGCTGCGCGGCACCGGACCGTCCAGCCGCGTTTCGTCATAGACGAAGGACACATAGGACCAGTTGAACGGCAGGAAGGTGTCATCCTGCCAGTCCAGCGGCAGGGTCAGCGCGCCGGTGTCCTGCCCATGCGGCGCAAACAGGCCAGAGGCCCGCGCACGGCGCGAGACATCGGTGTTCAGCCCGATGACCACGTCGGCCTCTGTCCTGTTCCCTTCCAGCAGCAGGCGGGGCAGCAGATCGCCGGGCTTGAACTGCAGGTCGCAGGCGCAGGTCTCCTCGAACCGCGCCTCGATCACGGGGCCAGGGCCCCATTCCGAGGTGAAGTAGTCAGGCGCGTAAACGGTCAGCACAGGCGTCTGTGCCAGCGCGGCGCCGGTGGTCAGGGTCAAAAGTGCCGCTGCAAAAACGGGGGCCTTCATGGTGTCCTCCAGGTTTGCGGCGAAAGGGCAAGACTGGAGCGTATCCATCACCTTCCCTCCGCCGGTGTTAGCCGGTTCAGGTTCAACGGGTTCGCGTCAGCATCTCAGCCGCGGATCAGGTCGCGCGGCACCCCGAGGTATCGGGCAAGCTAGCGCCGTGCCCCAGCGGCATCAAGCGAAATTCCTTGAGGCTCCCGCGCCGCTGGCCTAGGACGCTGCGCAAAAGGAGAGCACACATGAGCCTCAACAGCTTCGGCCACCTGTTCCGCGTCACCACCTGGGGCGAAAGCCACGGCCCGGCCCTGGGCGCGACGGTGGATGGCTGCCCGCCCGGTGTGCCCGTGGATGAGGCCGCGTTGCAGCATTGGCTGGACCGGCGCAAGCCCGGCCAGAACCGCTATACCACCCAGCGGCGGGAACCGGACGCCGTGCGCATCCTGTCCGGCGTGTTCGAGGGCCGCACCACCGGCACGCCGGTGCAGCTGATGATCGAAAACACCGACCAGCGCAGCAAGGATTATGGCGAGATCGCGCGCACCTTCCGCCCCGGCCATGCCGATATCACCTATTGGCAGAAATACGGCATCAGGGACTATCGCGGCGGCGGGCGGTCCTCGGCGCG
>CBFHYV010000105.1:0-9791 GCA_965660085.1 uncultured Paracoccaceae bacterium | reverse complement strand
GGTGTGCTGACGGGCGTGGATGGCGTGGCGCTGGGCCGGGTGGTGGTGGCGCTGGGCGGCGGGCGGCAGCAGCCGGGCGATGTCATTGATCCATCCGTGGGCCTGGCGGCGGTGGCGCCGCGTGGCACGGTGCTGAATGCGGGGGATCCGGTGATGCAGGTCCATGCGGCGGATGAGGCGGCCGCGCAGGCGGCTATCGCGGCGGTTCAGGCGGCCGTGCAGATCACCGATCCGGGCCAGGCCGCCCCCGCGCCCGGCCCGCTGGTGATAGGGAGTGTAGCGCCATGAGGGCCTTTCTGGTGGTGCTGGATTCCGTGGGCATCGGCGGGGCGCCGGACGCGGCACAGTATTTCAACGGGGATCTGCCTGACACTGGCGCCAACACGCTGGGCCATATCCTCCAGGCCAGCGCCGCGCGTCCGCAGGGGGCGCTGCACCTGCCTAACATGCTGAGCCTGGGTCTGGCGGAGGCCCTGCGCCTGTCCAGCGGCCTGGACTGGCCCGGCGCGCCCGCCCCGCAGGGCCGCTGGGCCGTGGCGAGAGAGCAATCCCAGGGCAAGGACACGCCCTCCGGCCATTGGGAGCTTGCCGGCGTGCCGGTGCCCTGGGCCTGGCATTACTTCCCCGACAGCACGCCGTGCTTCCCGCCCGATCTGGTGCATGCCGTGTGTGAGGCCGCCGATGTGCCGCAGATCCTGGGCAACTGCCACGCCTCTGGCACGGCCATCATTGACGCGCTGGGCCCGCGCCACCAGCAGACGGGCTGGCCCATCTGCTATACCTCGGCGGACAGCGTGTTCCAGATCGCCGCGCATGAGGAAAGCTTTGGCCTGGACAGGTTGCACCGGCTGTGCGCCACGCTCGCGCCGCGGTTGCA
The DNA here is from genome assembly GCA_965660085.1 of uncultured Paracoccaceae bacterium. Classification (GTDB taxonomy): domain Bacteria; phylum Pseudomonadota; class Alphaproteobacteria; order Rhodobacterales; family Rhodobacteraceae; genus CBFHYV01. Next base: position 8,914 of record CBFHYV010000105.1, on the reverse strand, counting down.
CCAGATGCGCGTGGGCCGGGTGATCGCGCGGCCATTCCTGGGGGCGCCCGGCAGCTACCTCCGCACGGCAAACCGCCATGACTATGCCATGCGCCCCCCCGCGCCGGTGCTGACGCAATGGGTGCAGGCGGCGGGCGGGCAGGTCTGGGCCATCGGCAAGATCGGCGACATCTTCTCCATGCAGGGGATTGACCGGGTGGCCACGGGACCGGATGCGGCCCTGATGGATCACCTGATGCAGGCGCAGGCCAGCGCGCCGGACGGCAGCCTGACCTTCGCCAATTTCGTGGAGTTCGACAGCCTCTATGGCCATCGGCGGGACGTGGCGGGTTATGCCGCGCATCTGGAATGGTTCGATGCCGCGCTGGGGCGGTTTCTGGCCGCCATGCAGCCGGGTGATCTGTTGTGCATCACCGCCGATCATGGCAACGACCCCACATGGCCGGGCAGTGACCACACCCGTGAACAGGTGCCGGTGCTGATGGCCGGGGCCGGGCAGGGGGCGATGGGGCAGGTGGCCTTTGTCGATGTCGCGGCCACGGTCGCGGCGCATCTGAACATCTCCGCACAGGGGGAGGGGAGATCCTTGTTATGAGCCTGCCGTCATGAACCCGTCCCGCGACCCCGACGCCCCCGAAACAGAAGACGAGCGCGCCGAGCGGATCGAGACCGCGCGCGCCCTGCCCAAGGTCGAGCTGCACCTGCATCTGGAGGGCGCCGCCCCGCCGGAGTTCATCCGGGAGCTGGGCGCTGAAAAGGGCCTGTCCCTGGCCGGTGTGTTTGACCCCGATGGCCGCTATGCCTTCCGGGATTTCGGCCATTTCCTGCAGGTCTATGAGGCCGCGACACAGGCGCTGCGCAGTCCCGATGATTTCGGCCGCCTTGTGTCTGCCGTGCTGGCCCAAAGCGCCGAACAGGGCGTGATCTATACCGAGGCCTTCCTGTCACCGGATTTCTGCGGGGGCGGCGATGTGTCGGCCTGGCGCGAATATCTGCACGCCATGCAAGAGGCTGCCGGGCGCGCCCGCCTGGCCCACGGCATAGAGATGCGCGGCATCGTCACCTGCATCCGCCACAACGGGCCGGACCAGGCCCGGCGCAGCGCGCTGTGCGCGGCGGAAACGGCCTCGGACTGGCTGGTGGGGTTTGGCATCGCGGGGGATGAGACGCGCGGCCGCCCGCGCGATTTCGCCTATCCCTTTGACATGGCGCGCGAGGCCGGCCTGCACCTGACGGCCCATGCCGGCGAATGGAGCGGGGCGCGGTCCGTGGAGGAGGCGCTGCGCGATCTGCGCGTGGCGCGCATCGGCCACGGCGTGCAGGCCATCGACGATTCCGCGCTGGTGGATCATCTGGCCGCAACCGGCACCGTGCTGGAGGTCTGCCCCGGCTCAAACGTGGCCCTGGGGCTGTATCCCGACCTTGCCCATCACCCCATCGACCGCCTGCGCAAGGCCGGTGTGGCGGTCACCGTGTCCACGGATGATCCGCCGTTTTTCCACACCGACATGCGGCTGGAATATGAAAACCTCGCCCGGTGTTTCGGCTGGGGCGCGGACACCCTGACAGAGCTGAACCGCGTGGCCGCCCGCGCGGCCTTCTGCACGCCCGACACCCGAGAAACCATCCTCAAGAAACTGGAGCCCGCCGCCCCATGACCGCCCCCCTGACCGTTGTCGATCATCCGCTGGTGCAGCACAAACTGACTCTGATGCGGGAGAAGGAGACATCCACCGCGTCTTTCCGCCGCCTGCTGAGAGAGATCAGCCAGTTCCTGGCCTATGAGGTGACCCGCGATCTGCCCGTGGAGACGCGCGAGATCGAGACACCGCTGACCCAGATGGATGCGCCGGTTCTGGCGGGCAAGAAGCTGGTGCTGATCTCCATCCTGCGCGCGGGCAACGGGCTGCTGGACGGTGTGCTGGAACTGGTGCCCTCGGCCCGTGTGGGGTTTGTGGGCCTGTATCGGGACGAAGAAACGCTGCAGCCGGTGCAGTATTACTTCAAGGTGCCGCCAGAGCTGGAAGACCGGCTGGTGATCGCGGTGGACCCGATGCTGGCCACGGGCAACAGCTCTGTCGCCGCGATTGACCTGCTGAAGAAGGCTGGCGCCCGCAACATCCGGTTCCTGTGCCTGCTGGCCGCGCCCGAAGGCATCGCCCGGATGCAGGAGGCCCACCCCGATGTGGGCATCGTCACGGCGGCGGTGGACAGCCACCTGAATGAGAAGGGCTATATTGTCCCCGGTCTGGGCGATGCCGGGGACCGGATGTTCGGCACGCAATAGGCGCTCGCTGGGCCTTCACGGCGCAGCTGCGTGCGGGGATCAGCGCGTGCAGATGCCCAGCAGCCGCACCCAGTCCCCGTCACGCAGCACGGTGCGGGCGGGCATCTGCACGCCATTCGCCTGCCTGCGTGCCAGTTCCGCATTCAGCTGCGCGGCCAGCGGGGTGGCGGGGTTCAGCGCGTCGATGAAGGGGCGCGGCGGCACGTCGCGCGCGGCGAACCTGTCCAACAGCGCAGCGGCATCCACCGGCAGGGGCGGGCTGTCCAGCAATGCCGCGGTCTGGGCGCGCAGGGCGCTTTCAGGCAGCCGGCCAGAGGTCAGCAGCCGCAGGCTGGCCACCAGGCCGGCTTCCTCAAGAAGGGTCAGAAGCGAGCTTTCCTGTTCGCTGCGCAGGGTCTCCGCCAGGATATGACCGGCCAGCGCGGCGGGTTCGCGCCCGCTGTCCAGAAGCCGTGCGCTGATGACGATCAGGCCGCCGGGGAGGTTGCCTGTCTCGATGTCCCCTTCCGGCAGGATGACCAGCGCTTGCGGCCTGTCCAGCAGCCGCAAGGACAGGCGGTCCAGCGCGATGGCGCCCTGTTCTTCCTGGCAGGCGGGGCCGGTTACGGCGGTCAACTCATGCAGCAGGGCGCTGCCAAGCTGGGCGCGCTGCACATCGGGCAGCACCTGCGCGGTATGGCGCAGCAGCGCCCCTGGCGCCCAGAGGGCCAGCCCCAGGGTGGCTATGATCACGGCAACCGTGGTCAGCCAGACGCGCAGCCGCCCGTGGTGCGGCCGGCGGCGGGCAATGGCGCGGCGCACGCGTTCGATTCCGTCGATCATCTCGGTGGCGTCGTCCTGCAGGGTCAGCGTCTCGCCCGGATCACCATAGGGGTGATAGACCGCGGGCACAGTGGTTCCATTGGCCCGCGATACCGCCGCCAGCGACCAATGCGCGAGCACGTTTTCGCGCAGGTCCGTGATGGTCAGCGTTGCCTCGCCCAGGGACACGATGGCCTCCACCGCCCCGGCATTCCGGTCACGCTGCCAAGACCCGCCGCATTCAAGGCGTTGAAAGTCTTCCAAGGCGGTCATCGCGCTCTCCGTAGCTGGGCCCTAGGTTTACATGCTGCGGGCCTTCTTGCGCAACTCGAACTTCTGGATCTTGCCGGTTGATGTCTTTGGCAATTCCTCGAACACCACTTTCTTGGGCGTCTTGAACCCCGCCAGACGCTGGCGGGCAAAGGCGATCAGATCCGCCTCCGTGGTGTCATGGCCGTCTTTCAGCTCCACGAAAGCGCAGGGCACCTCGCCCCAGGTGTCATCGGGCTTGGCCACGACAGCGCACAACAGCACGGAGTCATGCGCCATCATCACGGATTCGACCTCGACGCTGGAGATGTTCTCGCCGCCGGAGATGATGATGTCCTTGGCCCGGTCGGCGATCTGCAGGTAGTTGTCGGGGTGCATCAGCGCGATGTCGCCGCTGTGGAACACGCCCGTCTTGAAGGCCTCGGCCGTGGCTTCGGGGTTCTTGTAATAGCCTTTCATTACCCCGTTGCCGTGAAACACGATCTCGCCCGTGGCAACCCCGTCCCGCGGGATGGGCTGGCCTTCGGAATCGCGCACGTCCATCGGCTCCATGAAGGGCATGGCCACGCCCTGCCGTGATTTCACCGCGGCGCGTTCATCGCCCTGCAGGTGATCCCAGCGGCTTTGCCAGGTGCATTCCGTGGCGGGGCCATAGGTTTCCGTCAGCCCGTAGACATGGGTGATATTGAACCCCATCGGCTCGATCCGTGCGAGGGTGGAGGGCGCGGGCGGCGCGCCGGCGGTGAACACCTCAACGGTCTGGGAAAACGCGCGGCGCTCGGCCTCCGGCGCGTTGATGAGGGTATTGAGCACGATGGGCGCGCCGCCGAAATGGGTTACGCCCTCATCGGCGATGGCATCAAAGATGGCCTGCGCGCGGATATCGCGGCAGCAGACCACCGTGCCACCCACCGCCGGCATCATCCAAGTGTGGCACCAGCCGTTGCAGTGAAACAGCGGCACGATGGTCAGATAGACCGGGTTCAGCACCATGCGCCAGCTCAGCACCTGGCCCATGGCGTTCAGATAGGCGCCGCGGTGGTGATAGACGACACCCTTGGGCCGCCCGGTGGTGCCGGAGGTGTAGTTCAGCGCCAGGCTTTCCCATTCATCCTGCGGCATGATCCAGGCGAAGGACGGATCGCCGGAGGCCAGCAGCGCCTCATATTCCGTATAGTGGCCATGGGCATGGACGCCGGCGTGGTCATCCGCGACCTCGATGATGATGGGGGCGGGGCCGTCCATCTGTTCCACGGCTTCGGCGAAGACGGGCAGGAACTGCGGGTCCACCAGCGCCACCTTGGCGCCGCCGTGGTTCAGGATATAGGCCACGGTGTCCACATCCAGCCGGGTGTTGATGGCGTTCAGCACTGCGCCACAGGCGGGCACGGCAAAATGCGCCTCTGCATGGGCGGGGATGTTGGGCAGCATGGTGGCCACCACATCGCCCGGCCGCACGCCCAGCCCCGCCAGCGCCGAGGCCAGCCGCGTGACCCGTTCGGCGTAGTCGCGGTAGGTCTTGCGATGGGGGCCATAGACCACGGCCATGTGGTCGGGCCAGATGTCCAGCGCGCGGCGCAGGAACGACAGCGGCGTCAGCGGCACATGATTGGCGGCGCATTTGTCCAGCCCGGTTTCATCTGGCAACCAACCCATCGCATTCATCCTCCCTGCTGCGCTCTTGTTCCACGCTATTGCGGCAGCAGCGGTGCGCAAGCGCAAAACCTGCGCGTGGGCGAAAAACCAAAAGCATAAATACACCTATACTTTTGAGAATATGAGTGCCATTTGGACAAGAAATCGCCGCAATGCGTCGATACGCAAACGCTAGTGACCAAGGGCTGGTTCCCGAAATTTATCCAGCGTCGGCCATGGCCGGCATGTTTTTCCCCACAAAAATTACCGCGCTCAGGATAGCTGACATGACCCTGCCGACTCATCTGGACTATACTCCTACCCCCACCCCCAACACGGACCACGCTGATTCGCCTGATTCGCTGAATCGCTCCGGCACGGGGCTGGACGTGCTGCTGGACATCGCCGCCACGGATCAGGGCCTGAACGCCCGCGTCCCCGAGGGGGAGGTGCAGCAGGCCATGCAGGCCATGGCCACAATGAACGGCATCATCATCGAGGCGGTGTTTGACCTTGGGCTGGGCCTGGATGGGCATATCTCCACGGCGGAAACCTTCCTGCTGGCGCAGACCATCGCGCAGGGCGCGCAGGCGGCGGCCTTCATCACCGCGCATGGCGATGATGAGCGCGGCGTCGAAACCGGGTTCCACCTGGTCCAGAACGACGGCGCCACCACGCAGATCATGGGCAACAATGCGCTGAACACCGTGGCCGATGGCATCTATCACCTGGTGTTCGGCTATGACCGGGACCGGCTGATCAATGAAGATGGCAACCGCAATGCCCGGGTTGAGGATGTCGCCTTCTGGCTGGACACCCTTCTGGAGGATGACCTGGCCAGCGGCGCGCTGACCCCGGACGGGTTTGCCCTGCCGGATCTTGCCACCACGGGCACGGGCCTTGACGCGCTGATTGACACCATCCTGGCGGATGAGGGGCTGTTGGCCCGCGTGCCGCTGCAAGAGATCCACGCCGGGGCGGCGGCGGCCAATGTGATGAACACGATCATCGTGCAATCCATAATCGACATGGGGCTGGCCAACAACGGCGCGCTCAGCGCGGGCGATGTGTTTGGCCTGGCCGACCATATCGGCACCCACTACGCAGATGCCTTCATCGCCGCCCATGGCGATGATGAAAACGGGACGGAGACGGGCTTTCACCTTGTGCAGAACGATGGCGCGCTGACGCGTTTGTTCGGTGACAATGCCGTGAACACTGTGGCCGATGGCATCTATCACCTGGTGTTCGGCTATGACCGGGACCGCCTGATCAATGAGGATGGCAACCGCAACGCCCGCGTGGAGGAAGTGGCCCACTGGCTGAACACCCTGCTTGCGGATGATTTCGAAGATCTGGCCAATGCCGCCGTCACACCCCGCCCGGCGGGCAGCACCGGCACCGGGCTGGACGCGCTGGTGGCCATCATCAATGACGATCCCGGGCTGCAACTGCGCCTGCCGCTGCATGAACAGCTGGGCGGCGCCGCGGCGGCGGACATGATGAATCACATCATCGTCGCCTCGATGGAGGCGCTGAGCCTGGGCGATGACGGGCTGCTGCGCCCGTCGGAGGTCTATGACCTGTCCGACCATATCGCCGCCAACTATGGAGAAGCCTTCATCGCCGCGCATGGCGATGATGAAAACGGGGTCGAAACCGGCTTTCACCTTGTGCAGAACGATGGTGCGGAAACGCAGCTGTTCGGCCGCAATGCCGTGAACACCGTGGCCGATGGCATCTATCACCTGGTCTTCGGCTATGACCGGGACCGGCTGATCAATGAGGATGGCAACCGCAACGCCCGCGTGGAGGAGGTGGCCTACTGGCTGTCGGATCTGCTGGCGGACGATCTGGCGGAATGGGCCGCCGAGGCTGCTGCCGCACCCGCCGCGGCCCCCACCAGCGGGCTGGACCAGCTGATCGAGATCATCGAACAGGATTACGGCCTGACCACGGGCCGCCCGGGCGCCGAGATCCGCGCCGGGGCAGAGGCCGCCGCCGGCATGAACGCCATCATCCTCGAAGCCATCGACGCCACGGGCGTGGCCGCCAATGGCCGTTTCAGCGCAGGCGATGTGCGCGATCTGTCAGACTGGATCGTGGCCAACCGCCAGGCGGACTGGATCGAGCTGCACGGCGATGACGAAGCCGGGATCGAGACGGGCTTTCACCTTGTCCAGAACGATGGCGCCGTGACGCGCCTGTTCGGCGAAAACGCCGTGAACACCGTGGCTGACGGGCTGTATCACCTGGGCTTCGGCTACGCGGGCCACAACCTGATCAACGAGGACGGCAACCGCAATGCCCAGCTGACCGATGTGGCCTATTGGCTGACTGAACTCCTGGCAGATGACCTCTCTGGCGGGGTCCTTGGCGCGGGGGCATCGCCCTATGCCGTGGGCGGCACGGGCACCGGGCTGGACGCCATTGCGCAATCGGTTGTTGAGGATGCCGCGCTGGAGCGGACATTCGCCACCTCCCGCCTTGTGGAGGCCGCGCAGAGCGCGGACGGGCTGAACGCCATCCTGCTGGAGGCCATCCACGCCACGGGCGCGGCCAACAATGGCCGGTTCGATGACAATGACATCGCCGCCATCAACGACTGGATCGCCGCCAACCGGCTGGCGCAGGTCGATGCGCTGAACGGGCTGGATAACCGCGCCGATGACGGGTTCCGCGCGCTGCAATGGGAAGGTGCGGTCACACAGGTCACCGAAGGGCGCACCATCGATCACGTGGCGCGGATGCTCTACAGCCTGGGCCACGGGATGCGCGGCGATGGCATCCTGGATGTCGATGGCCGCTGGGTCGGCCGCGCGAGCGAGGCGGCCGATTACCTGGAAACCCTGCTGGCCGCCGAACTGGCCGATGGCAGCCTGGAAAACCCGGACCTGGTGCCAGATGTCTTCGCCACGGCGGAGGTGTCCGCCGCTGACGCCGCGCGGCGCAGCGGCAGCGGGCTGATGGGCGCGGCCTTTGATCTGCCGCGCGGCTATGCCGATGTGCAGCAGATGATCGATGATATCGACAGTGGCGCGCTGGCCCAGACGCACGCGTTCACCACCGGCGCGCTGGCCTTCCGCGGGGATGGCGCGCAGTCCATCGCCGATTTCCTGGGCGCGCACAGCACCCTGACCAGCGGGGATGCCAGCGCAGAGATGACCACCATGGGGCTGCGGCTGACCGGCTTCATCTGGCTGGACGAAGGCACCCATGACATCACCGTGCGGTCGGACGATGGCTTTGCCATGCGGCTGGGCGGTCAGGACTTGATGCGCTTTGCCACCCCGCGCGGCGACGCCCCCACCACGGCGGAGGTCACGGTGGACGGCGGCCTCTATGCGCTGGACCTGTTCTACTATGAAAACTGGGGCGGGCAGTCGCTGTCCCTGCTGGTGGATGGGGCCATCGTCTCCGGACGGGATCTGTTCACCAGCCGGGCGGAGTTTGACGCCGCCGCGGACTATGTGCCCTTTGCCGCGCCGGAGGTGTCCGCCGAGGACGCGCAGATGACCCAAGGCAACGGCCTGCGCGGCCAGGCGTTCGATGGCAGCCGGGGCTACAGCGATGTGCAGCAGCTGATCTCTGCCATTGAAAACGGCAGCCTGCAGGCCACCCATGAATTCGACGCCACGCAGATTGACTATAGCGGCCGCGGGGCGGAAAGCCTGGCGCAATTCCTGGGCGAAAACGGCAGCGTCACGGCCGGTGACGCCGGCGCCGCGATGGAGACCATCGGGATGCGTCTGGCGGGCCATATCTGGATCCCCGAAGGCCGGCATGAATTCACCGTGCGTTCGGATGACGGCTTTGCCCTGCGCATCGCGGGTGAGGATTTCATGCGCCACGCCGGCCCGCGCGGCGATGCGCCCACCTCCGCCAGCGCGGAGTTTGCCGGCGGCCTGTATGAGATCGAGA
>CBFHYV010000104.1:0-9845 GCA_965660085.1 uncultured Paracoccaceae bacterium | reverse complement strand
AGGAAGCGTTCGGCCGTATTGGCCAGCGGCTCCGAAAAGATCGCAACGCTATGCCATTCGGTGCGCTCGCGGCGCTCGCCCGTGTTGCGGTCTTTCCATGTCTCGGACGTGGCGATGCGCAGGTTGCAGACCTTGCCGCCGTTCTGGAATGTGCGCACCTCCGGGTCACGCCCAAGATTGCCCACGATAATGACCTTGTTGACCGATCCAGCCATCGCGCCTCTCCTTCTCTGCCTCGACCTTCGCAATACCTGCTGGCGCTGGCGCCGTCCACGCCAAGGTGAGGGGGCGGGGCTGGTTTGCGCAGAATTTGATCTGTATGCTGCCGCCAGCCCGGACCAAGGCGGAGGAGAGATGCGCATCATGCCTGACCTGAGGAGCAGCCGTGCCCCCGCACGCGCAGTGGCTTGCCTGGTCATTGGCATGGCATGTGCCGCGACGCCGGGATGGGCAGAGACGCCGCCCACGGGCCGCGCCGCGATCCTGGATACGCAAAAGCGCCTGCTGCAAGGCCGCGCGGCACAGCAGTATTCCCGTGCGGACCGCTTCGCGCCGCCAAGGGCCGAGGGGATGGTGGCCCCGCCCCCGATCCCGCCTCATGCAACGGACCACGCCGCGCTGGCCCGGCAGGCGGCGCTGCGTCACGGCCTGCCCCAGGGGCTGTTCCTGCGGCTGGTTCAGCGCGAATCCAACTGGGACCCGAACGCGGTCTCACACAAGGGCGCATTGGGGCTGGCGCAACTGTTGCCCGACACGGCACGAGAGCTGGGCGTGGACCCGTTGGACCCGGCGCAGAACCTGGATGGCGGGGCGCGCTATCTGCGCGCGCAATACCGTGCGTTCGGGTCCTGGCGGTTGGCGCTGGCGGCCTATAACGCCGGGCCAGAGGCCGTGCGCCGATACGGTGGCGTGCCCCCGTTCGATGAAACGCGCGCCTATCTGCGGGCGATCCTGGGCTCATAAGCCCACCTGCGGCCCCCGCCGGGCAGGGGCCGCAGGCGCGTGTTATTCCGCCGCGATCTTGATGACCGGTTCCATCTCGTCAAGGATCTCGTCGGACAGATGGCACTTGACCTGATGGCCTTCGGCAAGGTGACGCACGGGCGGCACCTCTTTCTCACACAGCCCGCCGGGCACCTGGTTTTTCCAGCGGCAGCGCGTCTGGAACGGGCAGCCCGATGGCGGGTTCATCGCCGACGGAATGTCCCCCTCCAGCACGATGTGCTGTTTCTGCACACTGGTATCGGCAATTGGCACTGCGGACAGCAGCGCCTCGGTATAGGGGTGATAGGGCGGGGAGAAGACCTGGTCCGTGGTGCCGAGTTCCACCACATGGCCCAGATACATCACCATAACCCGGTCAGACAGATAGCGCACGATGGACAGGTCATGGCTGATGAACAACAGCGTGGTCTTCTGCTCGCGCTGGATCTCCATCAACAGATCCGTCACCGCCGCCTGAACCGACACATCCAGCGCCGAGACAGGCTCATCCGCCACAACGATCCGCGCATCGCCGGCAAAGGCACGGGCAATCCCCACCCGCTGCTTCTGCCCGCCGGACAGCTGACGCGGCATCCGGTCGGCAAAGGCGCGCGGCAGCTTGACCAGGTCCAGCAGTTCCAGCATCCGCTGGCGGCGGGCCTCGTCATTGTCGCCAACGCCGAAGATTTCCAGCGCCCGGATGATCTGCCGCCCCACGGTCATGGACGGGTTCAGCGTGTCAAACGGGTTCTGGAACACCATCTGCACATCCGCGATCGTCTTCGTATCCCGGCGGTCAATGGGTGTGGATTCTATATTGCGATTGTCCAGCAGGATCTGCCCCTCGGTCGCGGTTTCCAACCCCATCAAAACCTTGGCGAAGGTGGATTTGCCGCAACCGGATTCGCCCACGATGGCCAGCGTCTCGGATTCGCGCGCCTCGAAGCTCAGCGTCTCGTTGGCCTTCACAACCTTCTTGCTGCCGCCGCCAAACAGCGCATTCGCGGCGACCTCATAGTATTTCTTGAGGTTGTCGATCCGCAGGACGACATCGCCCACCTCGCCCTTGGCCTTGGTCTTCATCAGCTCCATCGGCGCGTTCCAGTCGATCTCCTGGAACTTCAGACAGCGAGAGCCATGCCGATCCGCGCCCTGTACCGTTGCCATGGGAATGGCCTGGGCATCACAGCGCCCGGCCTCGAAATAATCGCAGCGCGGGCCAAAGTTGCAGCCCGGCGGCCGTTCATGCGGCAGCGGGAAGTTGCCCGGAATCGCCCGCAACGGCCGCGCGTTCTTGTCCGCCCCCGGCAGCGGAATGGACCGGAACAGCGCCTGCGTATAGGGATGACGCATGTCGTCAAAGACTTCCTCGATGGAGCCTGTCTCGACCGCCTCACCGGAATACATCACGCAAATCCGGTCACAGGTCTCCAGCACCAGCCCGAGGTTGTGGCTGATGAACAGCATGGACGTGCCGTATTTCTTACCCAGATCCTTGACCAGATCTACAACAGCGGCCTCAACGGTCACGTCCAGTGCCGTGGTCGGCTCATCCAGGATCAACAGCGCCGGCTTGGACATCAGCGCCATGGCAATCACGATCCGCTGCTGCTGCCCGCCGGACAGCTGGTGCGGATAGCTGCGCAGGATCCGCTCGGGGTCCGGCAGTTTCACATCGGTCACCACTTCCAGCGCGCGCTTGCGGGCTTCCTCCTCGCTGACGCCCTCATGGATCATCGGCACTTCCATCAGCTGCTTGCCGATCTTCATGGCCGGGTTCAGGCTCGCCATGGGTTCCTGATAGATCATGGCGATCTCATTGCCGCGAATGTCGCGCAGCTCCTCCGCCGTCATCTTGTTCAGATCCCGGCCCTTGAACCGGATGGAGCCGCCGACAATCCGGCCATTCACGCCCAGATCCTGCATCACGCCAAGCGCCACGGTCGATTTCCCGCAGCCGGATTCCCCCACAAGGCCCACCGCCTCGCCCGGCTGCACCACCACGGAGAAATCCATCACTGCCGGAATTTCACGCAACCGCGTGAAAAAGGAAATCGAAAGATTGTCGATCTCCAGGATCGGCCCGTCATAACTGTCTGTCATCTCGCTCTCCCGCTGGGGACGGAGGGTTCTGACCCTCTCTCTTCATCTTTCTGAATAAACTCCGGGGGGACCGGGGGGCTGGCCCCCCGGTCCCATCGCCCGATCAATCGCGCAGGCTCTCTTCCCGCAGCCCGTCCGCCAACAGGTTCAGGCCAAGCACCAGGCTCAACAGCGCAATGGCCGGCGGCAGGGCAGGGTGCAGATAGATGGACAGCAGCTTGCGCCCTTCGTTGATCGTGGATCCCCAATCCGGGCTCTCCGGTGGCAGGCCCAGGCCAAAGAAGCCCAGCGTGCCCAGCAGGATCGTCGTATAGCCGATCCGCAGGCAAAAATCGACGATCAGCGGCCCGCGCGCATTGGGCAGGATCTCCCACAGCATGATATACCACGGACGCTCGCCCCGGGTCTGCGCCGCGGCCACATAGTCGCGTGTCTTGATGTCCAGCGCCAGGCCCCGGACAATCCGGAAAACCGTGGGCGCGTTCACGAACACCACCGACACGAAAACCACCAGGATCCCCGAAGGAACATCGAACAGGTCCAGCGGCCAGAACGTGATCTTCGATCCTTCGGCATTGATCAGCGACAGGTAGATCAGCGCCATGGGCACCAGCACCACCGCCAGATACAGCATGTTCTTGCTGGGCTGTGTGCGATAGCGCGAATGGATCAGCACCCCCGCGAAGATCAGCGGGAAGAGGAACAGCACCACCCCCATGAACTGCGGCAGGCCCGTCAGCACGATTTCCGGCGTGACCAGCAGGTAGAACAGCAAGATCACCGGGAAAGCCAGGATCAGGTTGGCCAGAAAGCTCAGCACCGTGTCCAGCGTGCCGCCATAATAGCCCGCCGGAAGGCCCAGCGTGATGCCAACCATGAAGGCAAACAGCGTCGTCAGAGGCGCGATCTGGATCACTACCGTGCTGCCCATGACAACGCGGGAAAACACGTCACGCGCCAGGTTGTCACCGCCCAGCAGATACCACAGGAACTCGCCCTCCTCGGCCCCGCGCAGCGGCGTGCCGGGCACCTTGTTCTTCATGCCGGACACCTGCGACAGCGGATCATGCGTCACGATCAGGTCGAACACCCCCGCAAAAAAGGCGGTGAACACCCAGAACATCACGATGCCAAAGCCGATCATGCCGATGGTGCTGTCAAACAGCTTGCCGTACAGGCCCAGTTTGCGCTTGTAGCGGATGGAGACCGCAAAAGTGATCACCAGCGCAACCCAGACCGGCAGGAATTGCTGAAAGATCGCACCGACGATGCCCGCGCCCGTGCCCATGACGACACCGCCCAGCAGGTAGCCCAGCACCACCGCCAGCACGGCCAGCCCCAGCGCATTGCTGGACAACCGCGCCAGCCGCCAGATGCCACCGGACTGCACCAGCGTGCCATCGGCATTGGCCTGCGTGCCAGTGTCAGGCTCGAACGGTGACAAGACCATGCGCAGCACCAGCGATGCCGCGAACAGCACGACCACCAGCATCAGGATCGGATCCAGAACGGCGCCCAGCGCGCCCGTCCATGTCAAAGACTGCATAAGCCCCTCCTCAGGTCACGCTGATACGCGGGTTCAGATAGACGTAGCCGATGTCAGACACCAACTGCGTCACCAGCACCACGATGACGGAGACCACCGAAACGCCCAGCAGCAATTCGATGTCATTGTTGCCGGCGGCCTGAACAAGCGTCCAGCCGAAGCCTTTGTAATTGAACAGGCTTTCCACGATCACCACGCCGTTCAACAGCCAGGGAAACTGCAGCATGATGACAGTGAACGGCGCGATCAGCGCATTGCGCAGCGCGTGTTTCAACACGATGCTGCGGAAATTCACACCCTTCAGCCGCGCGGTGCGGATGTATTGCGCCGTCATCACCTCAGCCATGGAGGCGCGGGTCATCCGGGCGATATAGCCCATGCCATACAGCGCGATGGTCAGCACGGGCAGAAAGAAGTTCTCGAAATTCGGGCTGTCCATGGCGGAGGTCGCGGTGCCCTTGAACCATTTCAGCCCCACGGCCGAACTGGCAAAGACCGCGATGAACAGAACGCCGGAGACATATTCAGGCGTCGCGGTGGTGGTGATCGCCACGGTCGAGAGCGATCGGTCCGTCGCCGAGCCTTCCTTCATGCCCGCCAGCACGCCGATGATCAGCGCCGATGGCACCATCAGCAGCATGACCCACAGCATCAACGTGCCCGTCAGCCCCAGCCTGATCGAGATGATCTCGTTCACCGGTTCCTTGAACACGGAGGAATAGCCCCAATAGCCCTGCAGAATGCCGCAATACTGGGGCGCCTCTGCCGGGTCCTGTCCGGGCAGGATGCAGCGGCCGCGCGTCACGCCCTCGGCGTCCGTATTGCGGAAGGAGGGCAGGACGCCCAGCCATTCGCCATATTTCACCGGCACCGGCTGCAGATAGCCGCCCTTTTCCAGCCAGGAGGCCACCTCGGCCTCGGACATGCGGAAGTTGCCCTGTGTCTTGGCGAGTTTTTCGAGGTTCGGATATAGGTTTGTCAGGTAGAAGACCACGAAGGTCAGACAAAGCGCTGTCAGGATCATCACCCCGACACGCCTGAGAATGAAAAGTCCCATCTCTGCCCCTGTCAGAATTTGGGCGCAGGCCCCGCTGGGCCGTCGCTCTGTCCGGTCATGGCCGGTTCAGAAAGGAATGGGGCCGCGCCAAGACGGCACGGCCCCGCGATCATGCCCCGATCAGGAGGCAACCGCCCACTTGTAGGCCTGGGGCAGATACGCGATGTGCATCTCCGCACCCACCACATTGGGGGAGGAGTGACGGTAGAGCGAACGCCAGTAGGGCTGGATGGTCACGCCTTCGTCGATGACGATGGCCTGCAGCTTGCCCATCACCTCGCGGCGGGTATCCGCATCGGCGATGGAGTTCGCCTGATCCAGCAGCGCGTCGAACTCGGCATTGGCGAAGCCAAACTCGTTCCACGCCACACCAGAGCGATAGGCCAGGCCCAGAACCTGCGTGCCCAGCGGGCGGTGGTTCCAGTTGGTGGAGCTGAAGGCGTATTTCGTCCAGTCGTTCCAGAAGGTCGAGCCGGGCAGGATCGTGTGATAGGCCTTGATGCCGGCGTCGTTCAGCTGGGCCACCACGGCTGCGGTGGTGTTCTTGCGCCAGTCATCGTCGATGGACTGCACTTCGTGCTCGAAATCGGCCATGCCGGCTTCTTCCATCAGGGCGCGGGCCTTGGCCGGATCAAACGGCAGGCGCGTCACGGAGGGGTCGTATTCCGGGTGCACCGGGCCGACGTGGCAGTTGTCCGCCTCGACGCCGTTATTGGCATAGCCCAGTTCCAGGCAGACCGCGTTGTTGACGGCCATGGACAGGGCCTGGCGCACGCGCTTGTCGCCGTAGATGGTGTTGCCATCGGAATCCACGGCCAGCTGGTTGGGGCGGATCACGATGGTGGAGCCGGTCGCGACCTCGGACTTGGTCCAGCCGATGGCGTCCATGATCTCGATGAAATCGCCGACGGTTTCATAGAACACGTCCACTTCCTCAGCCTCGGCCGCGGCCACCCAGGATGCCGGGTCCTGACCGTAGTCGATGATTTCCAGGCGGTCGATGTGCCAGCCGCCTTCTTCAAAGGCCTCATCGCCCCACCACGGATGGCCGGACTTTTCCAGAACCGCCTTCACGCCCACATCGTTCTGCACGATCTTCATCGGGCCGGTGCCGACCAGTTCGGACAGGTCCGCGTTGGGGTCATAGCTTTCGTGCACGATGGGCGCGGGATAGTCCGCCATGCCGGGGATCAGCGTGATGTCAGGCTGCTTGGCACGCAGAACCACGGTGTGGTCATCCACCACGGTGATGGCGCCGTCGGCGGCCTTGCCGGTGGCTTCGTCAATCAGGGAGGCCATGCGCGCGGCCATGGAGTTGCCTTCAACGCTGCTGTCACACCAGCGGGTGATGTTGCGGGCCACGTCGGCGGCGGTGAAGTCGTCACCGTTGTTCCACTTGATGCCCTGGCGCACGTTCAGCGTGTATTCCGTGGCGTCTTCGTTCGCGGTCCAGCTTTCCACCAGCATGCCGCGGAAGGAGCCGTCAGAGTTGTATTCGATCAGATATTCGATCGTGCCATGCGTGACATAGGCAATCTGCGTCCAGTCATAGGTCCGCGTGTCCTTGTGCGCGCGCACTTCGGATTGCAGGCGGATGGTGCCGCCTTTCTGCATGTGGCCGCCTGCCTTCGCCGGCGTGCCAAGGCCACCCAGCGTGTAGGCCGCTGCGGCGCTGACACCCAGCGCGGTGGTGCGGGCGAGGAACTCGCGGCGGCTCAGCTGGCCGGCCTTGAATTCCTTGGCATACATCTCCGCTGCGGGGTGGATGCGCGTCGCTTCGCTGCGTTGCGTCATGATCTGTGTACTCCCTGTGACACGTTTATTCTTGAGCGTTCGTTATCCGGCTGCTGCATCGCCCCCCGTTCAGGGCAGCGGGCGCGCCGTGTCCGGGCATTCGGCACGGAAAGCAACGCGGCGTCAATGGACAGGATCGTCCCTTCAGCACCAAAAAACGACATGTGCCGGATAGAAAAGCGACACGGCTTGGGATGCAACCGAAAAAGCCGTGAGCCAGAACAAGAATCTTTCGCCCAGTGGGCGACAGCCGCAACGAACTAGCGCGGTTGAAGCGCAGTCCAATCCCCCATGCGGGCCTTGAACCAGGTGCGCTGGCGTTTGGCATATTGCACGGTGGCAATGGTGGCGCGGCGGCTGGCTTCCGGCAGGTCGATCTCGCCGCGCAGATGGGCAATCAGCTCCGGCGCGCCGATGGCGCGGGAGGCAGGCCGCGCCGGGTCCCAGCGCGCCAGGTTCTGCCGGGCCTCGTCCAGGGCGCCTGCCTGCAGCATCTGGTCAAAGCGCGCCTCGATCCGCGGTGTCAGCCAGGGTTTGGGCGCGTCGATCACGAAGCGGTGGCAGGCGTCCGGCGGCAGGATCGGGGGCGGGGTGTCATCCTGCCAATGCGCCAGCCCCCGGCCGGTGGCGCGCAGAACCTCCCAGGCGCGCTGGACCCGGGCCGGGTTGAGCGAATCGATTCGCGCAGCAGTGGCGGCGTCCAGCTCTGCCAGCAGTGCCGCGCGGCCTTCGGCTTGCATCCGGGCGTTGCCCTCTGCGCGGATCTCGGACGGGATATCGGGGATTTGCGCCAGCCCAGCTGTCAGCGCGGTGAAATACAGGCCCGTGCCGCCCACGATCACGGGCGCGGGCCGCGCGGCGATATGCGCGGCGACCTCTCGCAGCCAATGCCCGGCGGAATAGGGCTGGTCGGCACCCACATGCCCATACAGCAGATGCGGCGCGCGGGCACAGTCCTGCGCATCCGGCCTGGCCGACAGGACCCGCCAGTTGGCATAGACCTGCAGCGCATCGGCATTGACCACCGCGCGGCCCTGTGCCTCTGCGATGGCCAGGGCCAGGGCGCTCTTGCCGCTGGCCGTGGGCCCGGCCAGCAACACCGGGCGGTCCGGGTCCAGCGGGGGCAGGTCAGAAAGCATGGCGGATCTCATTGCGCGGGGCGGACGGATTTGATGGCGCGCCGCATTGTATAAGGCGGCGTTTTGGGACAGGTTGCGCGCGGACCCTCTGCCCGCTGACAAGGACGCCACCATGACACAGGCCCCCACCGCTTCGCAATCCGCCCCCGCCACCCAGTTCACCCGCGTGATGCTGAAGATCTCTGGCGAGGCCCTGATGGGGCCGCAGGGCTATGGGCTGCATCCGCCCACCGTCCAGCGCATCGCCGAGGAGGTGAAATCCGTGCATGATCTGGGGGTTGAGATCTGCATGGTGATCGGTGGCGGCAACATCTTTCGCGGGTTGCAGGGCAGTGCCCAGGGGATGGAGCGCACCACCGCCGATTACATGGGGATGCTGGCCACGGTGATGAACGCGCTGGCCATGCAGGCCTCGCTGGAGGCGTTGGGCGTGTTCACCCGCGTGATCTCGGCCATTCCCATGGACCAGGTGTGCGAGCCCTACATCCGCCGCCGCGCCGTGCGCCACCTGGAAAAGAAACGCGTCTGCATCTTTGCCGCCGGCACGGGCAATCCCTATTTCACCACGGACACCGCGGCCACGCTGCGCGCCAATGAAATGGCCTGCCAGGCGATTTTCAAGGGCACCAAGGTCGATGGCGTCTATGACAAGGACCCGGTGAAACATGCCGATGCCCTGCGCTATGACACCGTGACCTATGACGAGGTGCTGGCCAAACATCTGGCGGTGATGGACGCCAGCGCCATCGCTCTGGCGCGGGACAACAACCTGCCGATCATCGTGTTCTCGCTGGATGAACCGGGCGGGTTCCGCACGATTCTGGCGGGGCAGGGCACCTATACCAAGGTGGTGGGCTAGGCCGCCGGTCAGCACACTGCGCCGCGCCGGGGTCATGCCGGGCGGCGCGTTGTGAGGCCGGGTGACACGCCGGCCAAACCACGCAAATCACCGCAGGCCGCGGTGCGGCGGCCCCTTGTTGGCTTAGTCCGCGCGGATGTCCGCCGTGGTGCGTGCCAGACGCTCCACCTGCATCAGGGCGCTCAGCTGCTCATTGGCCTCACCAAAGGTCAGGTCATTCTGCTCGGCCAGACGGCGCGCCAACAGCTCTGCATCCTGCGGGGGATGGCTGAACAGCTCTTTGTCCACACGTGGAAAGACGCGCTGCAACCGCGGCAAAGGGCGGCCCCAATCGGTGGCGATGTCTGTCCAGTTCATGGAAGG
>CBFHYV010000103.1:0-10102 GCA_965660085.1 uncultured Paracoccaceae bacterium | reverse complement strand
CCTCCGCCGCCATGCGGCAGACAGCCGGCAGCGGCGTGGCCGCGCCATCCGTGGCCTGCGCCACGCAGCGGTGGCGCACCTGGTATCGGGTGCCGGTGCCGGGCGTTGCCGGGATCAGGCATTTTTGCGGGATGCGGGTGGATGCCGCGCGCAGATGCCCGCGCGGCCCATGATCCGGTGCGCGGCCTGCGGAATGGCCGGGCCTGTGGTTGGGGTGCGCGGGCTCAAGCTCGTCAAGGTCCAGCGCCTTGCCGAGGATGAACAGCGCGGTCAGCGCCGCAAGCGCCTGGGCGATGGCCTCGCCCTCATCGGCGCGGGCCGGGGCCGGGGGCAGCGCCAGGGCGAGCGCGGTGGCGAGGATGGCGGGAATGGCCTTGATCTTCATCTCTGTGTCTCCTGATCGGGGATGAATGGATGTGCCGTTTGGCCTGTCCTGCCTCGGCCAGGGGGGCGGTGCCGGGCAATAACGCGCGGTTGTGAGGCGATAACACCGCCCGTGTTATTGCCTGACGGCGGCTCTGCGCGCAGACTCGTGCCATGACCAGATACCCTGTCCCCCCGCCGCCCCTGCGCCTGGCCTCCGGCCTTGCGCTTGCGCTGTTGCTGGCGCTCGCCCCCGTTGGGGCGCAGGCCGCCTGTTATGCCGATTACAAGGCCAAGCAGGATGATCCCCTGCGGCTGCATTACGGCGTGGCCGAACTCTATGGCGGCTGTTCCACCGCCGCGGCGGAGGCAGAGCTGGCCCCGCGGCTGGAGGCTTCGGGCTGGGTTCTGCTGACGGTCATGTCCGTCTTTGGCCCCGAGGGCCTGGCAGAGCGCGAAGACAGCGCCGGGGGGCATTTCCTTGCGTATTGAGGCCTGGCACCGGGCCACCGCGGCGGGGCGTGTGGCGGCGTTTGGGGTGGTGGGCATCGTCCTGCTGCTGGCTGGCAGTGCGGCGGCGCTGTTGCTGGCGCTGCCCGATGCCAATGCCTTCAATGCGCGGGTGGAGCGGATTTTTGTCGAGAACGCCGACCTGACCGCGCAATCGGAGATCAAGCTGCTGGAGATCCTGGCCCAGTCCGGCACGGCCTTTGCCGATACGCTGGCGGGCTATCGGGTGATGATCGTGGTGCTGCTGGTCTTTGCCTGCACCATCCTATTGCTGGCGCTGGTGCTGCTGGTGCTGCTGGCGGTGACCAATGCGCGGCTGAAACAACTGGAGCGCGCGGGCATCCGGGTCAATTCGCTGATCGTGTCGCGTGAGGAGCGGGCGGTTTACCTCAATGAGATGGAATTCAAGCTGACCGAGGCCGCGATGGAAACCCTGTGCGTGCTGGCAGAGGCGCGGCTGGATGAGGATATCCTCAGCGGGGCAGAGCTGGAGGCGCTGATCTCTGGCCGCGATGCCGCCGATTGTGACGAGGCCGCCGGGGCCATGCGCATCAAACGGCTGCGCGACGCGCTGGGCAATCAGATGGTCAGCGCGCTGCTGGTCAAGACGATCGCGCGGCGCGGCTATGTGCTGGCCATCGATGCCGGGGTGATCCGGGTGGTGTAACCCGCCCGTGGCGCGCGACGCGCGGCGGCATAAAAAAACGCCCAAAGCGCAGGTGGCTTTGGGCGTTTCGAATTCATGGATGACGGCGGCAGATTATTCCGCGTCTTCCTTCTTCTGGCGCGGCTCAGGCGGCAGTTCCTCGCCGGTTTCCTGATCCACCATCTTCATGGCCAGGCGCACCTTGCCGCGATCGTCGAAGCCCAGCAGTTTGACCTTCACGTCCTGGCCTTCCTTCAGCACCTCATTGGGGTGGTTCAGGCGCTTGTTCATGATCTGGCTGACATGCACCAGCCCGTCACGCTTGCCAAAGAAGTTCACGAAGGCCCCGAAATCGACGATCTTGACGACCTTGCCATCATAGATCTTGCCCTCTTCCGGCTCTGCCACGATCGAATAGATCATGTCATAGGCCTTCTTGATGGCTTCGCCGTTGGGCGATGCGATCTTGATCACGCCGTCGTCGTTGATGTCCACCTTCGCGCCGGAGGTTTCCACGATCTCGCGGATGACCTTGCCGCCAGATCCGATGACTTCGCGGATCTTGTCGGTGGGGATGTTCATCGTCTCGATGCGCGGCGCATGAACGGAGAAGCTGCCAACCTCGGACAGGGCCTTGTTCATCTCGTTCAGGATGTGCAGGCGGCCTTCCTTGGCCTGTGCCAGCGCCTGGCGCATGATTTCCGGGGTGATCCCGGCGACCTTGATGTCCATCTGCAGGCTGGTGATGCCGTTTTCGGTGCCCGCCACCTTGAAGTCCATGTCGCCGAGGTGATCCTCATCGCCCAGGATGTCGGTCAGCACCGCGAAGGAGCCGTCCTCTTCCAGCACCAGGCCCATGGCCACACCGGCCACCGGCGCCTTCAGCGGCACGCCGGCATCCATCATGGACAGGGATCCGCCACAGACGGACGCCATGGAGGAAGAGCCGTTGGATTCCGTGATCTCCGACACCACGCGGATGGTGTAGGGGAAATCCGTGGGCGCGGGCAGAACAGCCTGCAGCGCGCGCCATGCCAGCTTGCCGTGGCCGATTTCGCGGCGGCCGGGGCTGCCCACGCGGCCCACTTCGCCGACCGAATAGGGCGGGAAGTTATAGTGCAGCATGAAGTTGGCGCGGAAATTGCCATGCAGCGCGTCGATGATCTGTTCGTCATCGCCGGTGCCCAGCGTGGTCACGACCAGCGCCTGGGTTTCGCCGCGGGTGAACAGGGCGGAGCCATGGGTGCGCGGCAGGATGGAGGTCTCTGCCTCGATGGCGCGGACCTGGTCCAGCGCGCGGCCGTCGATGCGGCGGCCGTTGCGCACCACGTCAGACCGCAGCACCACGGATTCCAGCTTCTTGATCGCGGCGCCGAGGTTGGCGTCGGCCAGCTGTTCTTCGCTCAGCTGTGCCTTGATGGCCTCTTTCGCGGCGGCCACGGCGGCCACGCGGGCCTGCTTGTCCGTGATTGCATAGGCGTCGCGCATCTGCGCCTCGCCCAGGGTCTTCACGGCCTCATACAGCGCGGAGTAATCCGGCAGTTCAAAGGCGAAGGGCTCGCGTGCGGCCTCTTCGGCCAGCGCGATGATCAGGTCCACCACCGGCTGGATCTGCTCATGCGCGAAGGTCACCGCGCCCAGCATCTCTTCCTCGGTCAGTTCATAGGCCTCGGATTCCACCATCATCACCGCATCGCGGGTGCCGGCAACCACCAGGTCCAGGCGCTGGTCGGGCTTGGTGCGCAGCTGGTCCATATCCTCGACCTCGGGGTTGAGGATGTATTCGCCATCCACAAAGCCCACGCGGCAGCCCGCGATCGGCCCCATGAAGGGCGCGCCGGACAGGGTCAGCGCGGCGGAGGCCGCGATCATGGCCACGATATCGGGGTCATTGACCAGATCGTGGGACAGCACGGTGCACATCACCAGCACTTCGTTCTTGAAGCCGGGGACGAACAGCGGGCGGATCGGGCGGTCGATCAGGCGCGCGGTCAGCGTCTCTTTCTCGGTCGGGCGCGCCTCGCGCTTGAAGAAGCCGCCGGGCACCTTGCCCGCAGCGTAGTATTTTTCCTGGTAGTGCACGGTCAGCGGGAAGAAATCCTGCCCCGGCTTCTGTTCCTTTGCGAAGGTCACGTTGGCCATGACGGAGGTTTCGCCCAGCGTGGCGATCACCGTGCCGTCGGCCTGACGCGCGACCTTGCCTGTTTCCAGCGTGAGCGTTTCTTCGCCCCACTGCATCGATTTCTTAGTAACGTTGAACATCAGCGTATCCTGTGAGGGAGCACACCCAGGCCTTCCCGGGTCTCCCGTTTGCATGGCGGCCCCATTGCCGCCGACCCCATCATCAATCCTTCACGGCGCCGGGGCCCGGGCACCACGTCTCAGATGTGCCCGCCTTATCCTAGAACGCGGCACATTGAAACAGGACAGTTCCGCCCGCACCGCGCCGGGGCAGGGTGCGGGTGTCCGGCCGTTGGGCCGTGCGCTGCGCCGGCGCTCAGCGCTGGCTCAGGATGCGGACATCATCCACCAGCAGGCGCGATGTATCCGGGTTGTTCAGCCGCCCGCCGGGGCGATAGATGCCGAATTTCAGGTAGGGTTCCGAACAGTCCTGCAGAAAGACGATATCGTTCTCCACCAGCGCGCGGCCGTTCATGAACACGGACATGCGATAGGGCTCATCGCGCAGGTCCAGCATCACGCGGAAATTCTGCGGCTGGCCGATCAGCGGCCCGATCTTGGGGGTCGATCCGTTGTAGATCACGGTCTTGACATCGCCGCGCGTGGTCTTGCGGGTGTTGATGCCAAACAGGGCGGGGCGCGGTTTCAGGATCTTGACCGCCAGCTCGCCCCTGTCGAACTGCATCATCAGCAACGGCGCGGCGCGGCACTCGGATTCCCAGCTTTGCAGCTGCATGAAGGCTTCGTTCTCGCCGGTGAAGCCCTGCAGGAAGGTGGCCTGAAGGCTGATGTCATACAGGCGGCCCCGGGGCAGGGTATCGGCCTGTTTCATCTCCACCCGTTCCCAATAGGCGGCGCCATCGCGGCGGGAATCGTCTGAGCCGCAGCCGCCCATGTCCCCGGGTTCCAGGTAGAAATACATCTTTGAATCGCCCGAGACCGACACCCACTGTGCCGAGGCCGGGCGGTCCGCCGTGGCCGTGGGCACCGGCAGGCCGCAGTTGTCATAGAATGTGTGGGTCCAGTCGGCGCTCTTGAATTCTGTTGCCGCGGCCGGGGCGGCGAGCGAAAGCGCGGCACAGATCAGTGCGACGGCGCGAAGGGTGATCTTGATCATGTCGGCTCCTTTAGTGGGGTTCGCCGTGGGTTCGGGGCCAGCATAGCGATCTGAGCCGGTTTTGCATTCACAACGCCGTTGTCTTGCCATTTCCTTACTGGCGGCCGCCGCCGTCCGTCTGCCGGGGCGGGCGGCACGGGGCAACAGCCCCGCATGCAAAAGGCCGCCCCGATGAACGGAGCGGCCCTGAAACGGTCTGGTCCCGGCGCGTGCCCGGTGTGCGCGCGCTTAGCGGCGCAGGCCGAGGCGCTGGATCAGCGAGCGATAGCGCTCTTCGTCCTTGCCCTTGACGTAGTCCAGCAGCTTGCGGCGCTGGGCCACCATCATCAACAGACCACGGCGGGAGTGGTTGTCTTTCTTGTGGGTCTTGAAATGTTCCGTCAGCGTCGCGATCCGGCTGGACAGAATGGCCACCTGCACCTCGGGGGAGCCGGTGTCGCCTTCCTTGGTGCCATATTCTTTCAGGATGCGTGCTTTTTCTTCGGCGGTGATCGACATCGGGATCTCCTTGGGTCAAAGGGTCATGGCGCAAGCCGGGATGTCGTCCAGCAGGGCCCATAGAGGACTGCGGCCCGAATGACCGCAGAGCGCGCCGGTTAGCCTGATTCGCCGCCCGAGGGAAGGGGTCAGGGCCGCGTATCCTCGATTTCGCGGATGATCTCCGTGGCCAGGCTGCCGATCACGGGCACCAGTTCGATCTGCGAGAGCACCACCACCACGATGGACACCAGCGCCGAGGCCCCCACCACCGTGCCAAAGCCAAAGGCCAGCCCGCGCAGGAACTGATACCACACCAACCGCAGGGTGGAGTTGTGGATCTGCACGAACCGATGCGCGGCCAGCTCCTCCAGCGCTGCGGAAAGGCGGCGGATGTCCTTGTCATCAGGGGCGGTCATGCGGGGCACCAGATCTGGGGCAAAACGGAATAGGGCACATACAGGGGGTGGCGCGGGTGGCCGTCGCGTGTCAACCCCAGGTGGTGAAGCGGCGCGTCCAGCAGGGGCAAAACCGCCCGGTTGCGGCCCAGATGGGCACCATGCACGCCCCAGGCCGCCACCACCATGCCCGCCTGCCGCGCGGCCTGCGCCAGGATGACATCGGTCTGCGCATCCCAAGGCGCCGTGGCGCGGCGCAGGTCGGCGGGCCGGGTGGCGCGCCAGGAAAACAGGTTCACGATATCCAGCGCGGCAAAGCCCATGGCCCGCGCCCGGCGTTCGCAGCGTTCGATCGTGGGATCGTTCTGCGCCTCTGTCGCTGTGGAGGGGTTGAGCATCACGAAGGCCAGCGCCGCGCCTTCGCCCCAGCGGCGGGTCAGCCGATAGCGGTGGCCATCGCAGGGGGAATACAGCGCCTCTGACCGCGTGTCCCCCGCCACATGCCGGCGCAGCCGCAGGGGCTGGCCTGTCATGGCGCGGGGTCGTCGCCGGCCTGATCCGCAGCCTGATCCGCGAATGTCTGCGCCGGGGCGGCGAAGACGCGGACGGGATGCAACATGCCGGCGCGGTAGGAGCCCACCGCCACCGCTGCGCCCTGGTGGGACGCCCAGCAGGTTTCGCCGAAATCGATATCCGCCGCGATCACGGGCGCGGGATTGCCGTTGCGCAGCCGCGCCGCCGAGGTGGCGGAGCAGCGCAGTTCCGGCACCTCGGCCAGCCCGTCTTCCAGCGGGCGCAGGTGGGTGTCCAGTTCCGGCGTGCCGGCCAGGCGCTCGACCTCCTCAAGGGTGATGCCGTCCTCGGCCTCGAACGGGCCGGACCAGATGCGGCGTAGTTCGCGCACATGGCCAAGGCAGCCCAGCCGCGCCCCCAGATCCCGCGCGATGGAGCGCACATAGCCGCCCTTGCCGCAGACCATTTCCAGAACCGCATGGTCCGGGTCCGGGCGGTCGATCAGCAGCAATTCCTCTACCCACAGCGCGCGGCCTTCCAGCGTCACGTCCTCACCGGCGCGGGCCAGGGCATAGGCGCGCTGGCCGTCCACCTTGACGGCGGAGTATTTCGGCGGCACCTGGGTGATATCACCTACAAAGGCACCCAGCGCGTCCTTGATGGCCTCATCCGTCGGGCGCAGATCGGATGTGGCAATGACCTCACCCTCGGCATCGTCGGTGTTGGTGGCGCTGCCGAAGCGCACGGTGAAACGGTAGGCCTTCAGCGCATCGGTGATATAGGGCACGGTCTTGGTCGCCTCGCCCAGGGCCACGGCCAGCACACCCGTGGCATCGGGGTCCAGCGTGCCGGCATGGCCCGCCTTGGCCGCGCCGAAGGCCCAGCGCACTTTGTTGACCACGGATGTGGATGTGATGCCGGCGGGTTTGTCCACCACCAGCCAGCCAGATATGGCGCGTCCCTTGCGTCTGCGTCCCATGCGGCCTCTCTTTGATTAACGTCTGCTCTTTGCCAAGGAGGGGCGCGTAGAGCAGCAGGTCTGCCCTGTCAATTCACGCGTGTCCCGGCGGCGGGTCAGGGGCCGGGGCGCACAACGCCCACGATAGGTCCCATGGGCCGCCCGAAATCGGCGCGCCCCAGGGATGGCGCAAACAGTCGAGAGACGTTGCCATCAATGAACAACGCCTGTTCCAGGCCCAACCCCTGTCGAAAGAACGTCGCAAACTCGAAAAAGTTCACAGGGTTTTCCGCCATGACGAATGTGGCCAGGCGGCCATCGGCGCTGGTGCCCACGCCGTTGCGGATCAGCCGGGAGGTCCCGTCCTGCAGAAACGCCGGGTGCAAGGCGCCGTCGATCACCAGCATCGGCCCGGATTGGGACGCAAAGCGGCAGTCCGGGGCCGCGTCGCGGAAGCGCAGGCTTTCAATCACCTGCACGGTCTGCGCGCCGATGCACAAGACACCATTGGGCAGCAGGCCGAAATTGCCCGGCCCGGCATTGGGCACCAGCCGCATGATCTGCGCGCCATCTTCCACATACATGCCCACGGGGCTGCGGTCGGCGTGATACATGCCGCCGTTCATGGCGAATTCCAGCGCCAGCCCCTGTTGCGCCAGATGGGCCTGAAGGCTTTGGAAATGGCCAAAGGGCCGCCCGTTGGGATCATTTAGGAACAGCCGCAGGTCATCTTGCTGCATGTCCACCTGGCACAGGCTGTATCGGGTGCCGTCAAAGCGCGCCTCGCGGCAATCCACGGCCTGGGCCGCGGCGGCAAGCCCCAGCCAGCTCAGCAGCGCCGCGACAGCCGCGCGCAAGGTCAGTCCTCCACGTCGCGGCGCACGTCCTCGCGCGAAAACAGCCGCCGTGTCTCATCCATCTGGTCGAAGGTCTGATCGAGGCGAAAGCGCAGCTCGGGCGAGAATTTCAGCGTCAGGTTCTTGGCGACGGCGCGGCGCAGCTCGGCCTTGTTGCGGGCCAGCAGGGCGATCACGTCATCCTTGCCGGTGCCGCCCAGCGGCATCACATAGGCCGTCGCCACCTTGAGGTCAGGCGAGGTGCGCACCTCGCCCACGGTGATGGACAGGCGGTTCAGCTCCGGGTCGTGAATGTCGCCACGGTTGAGCACATCAGACAGCGTTCTGCGGATCAGCTCGCCCACGCGCAGCTGGCGCTGACTGGGTTCGCCCCCTTCGGTATATCGGTTTCTTGACATGCCTTGGACATACGCCCGCCAAGCGGCTTTGCCAAGCGCCGGAACCCACGCTAGGAAGGGCGCCAGCGAAAAAGGGGACAGGCGATGACAGACAAGCCCGGCGTGGTGATTACAGGCGTGTCCGGCCGCATGGGCCGGATGCTGGTGGAACAGGTTCAGGCGGGGGGGCGCCTGCAGCTGGCCGGGGCGCTGGAACGGCCTGGCCACCCCTGGGTGGGGCAGGATCTGGGCCTGGCCCTGGGGGGCGCGCCGCTGGGCCTGTTGGTCAGCGATGATCCGCTGGAGCAGTTTGCCCGCGCGCAGGCGGTGATCGATTTCACCGCGCCGGAGGCCACCGCGGAATTTGCCGAACTGGCCGCCCAGGCCCGCGCCGTGCATGTGATCGGCACCACGGGCCTGGCCGAAAGCCACCTGACCCGCATCCGCGCCGCGGCGCGCCACGCGGTGATCGTGCGCGCGGGCAACATGAGCCTTGGCGTCAATCTGCTGACCGTGCTGGCCCGGCAAGTGGCCGCGGCGCTGGATGAGGATTATGACATCGAGATCGTGGAGGCCCATCATAACCAGAAGGTGGACGCGCCCTCCGGCACGGCGCTGATGCTGGGCGAGGCTGCTGCCAAGGGCCGCGGCGTGGCGCTGGAGGATGTCTCGGACCGGGGGCGGGATGGCATCACCGGGGCGCGCAAACGCGGTGACATCGGGTTTTCGGTGATTCGCGGTGGCGATATCGTGGGCGAGCATGACGTGATCTTCGCTGGGGCGGGGGAACGGATCGTGCTGCGCCATGTGGCATCGGACCGGGCGCTGTTTGCGCGCGGCGCGCTGCGGGCCGCCCTGTGGGGCCAGGATCAGGCGCCGGGCGAATACGACATGCTGGATGTGCTGGGGCTTTCACGATTAGTTGACTGAACCCGCCTAGGGTGCCGCGCGTATCGTGTAGGCATTGGAGAGCGAGGTTTCACAATGACGCAGAGGACCGGGTTCAGGCGCGTGGTGGCTGTTTTGGCCGCTGTTCTGACAATCTCCCCCGCCATGGCCATTTCGGAAACGGCTGTGGTGCAGGACCGTGATCAATTCTTGCGGATCATCGAAGGCCGCACATTGGCGCGGCCGCTGGTGCGGCTGAACGTCTTGCCCGACGGCTCCATCGACGGGCATGGCGCGGGCATCGACGTCAGCGGCAACTGGAGCTGGGATGGCCAGTTCTTCTGCCGTGACCTGTATTGGGGCAATGATGCGCTGGGCTATAACTGCCAGCAGGTCAGCGTGAATGGCGATCGTTTGCGCTTCACCTCTGACCGGGGCGAAGGCGAACATGCGGAGTTCCGCCTGCGCTGACACTGCGTGACACGGGCGGTGATACGGAGGCGGCGATATGGCCGCCCCCAGGCCCGGCCCCGCGCCGGGCATCCAACCCGTGCAGAGCACGCACGTTCCGGCGATCAGAAATCGATCGCCAGCCCACCCTTTTCCCAATCGCCATAGCGCACGGGGTCCGGCCCGTCGCGGCCGCCCAGCTCCTTGGGGCGGGCGGCGTCCTCGGCTGCCATGGCGGCGCGGCGCTCTGCGGCCTCGGCCAGGGCGCGTTGTGCGGCCTCCGGCAAAGGGGGGGCGCTGTTCTTGGGGTCGGTGTCTTGGGTCATCGCGCTTTCCTTTCGGTCCGGGCATGATATAGCCCCGCCCT
>CBFHYV010000102.1:0-10188 GCA_965660085.1 uncultured Paracoccaceae bacterium | reverse complement strand
CAGGGATCGTGTAGGCCAGGATCAGCACGCAATACTGTGCCACCTGCGTATAGGTCACGCCCTTCATGCCGCCGAACACCGCATAAGCGAACACGACAACCGCGCCGATCAGCAGGCCGGTGGTGTTGGACACCTCCAGGAAGCGGCCGAAGGCCACGCCCACACCGGTCATCTGGCCGATCACATAGGTCACGGAGGCGACGATCAGGCAGATCACGGCCACCAGACGCGCCGTGGGGGAGTAGAAGCGGTCGCCGATGAATTCGGACACCGTGAACTTGCCGAACTTGCGCAGGTAGGGCGCCAGCAGCAGGGCCAGCAGCACATAACCGCCCGTCCAGCCCATCAGGAAGGTGGAGTTGTCATAGCCGGTGAAAGCGATCAGGCCGGCCATGGAGATGAAGGAGGCCGCGGACATCCAGTCCGCCGCGGTGGCCATCCCGTTGGTGACGGGATGCACGCCGCGACCGGCGGCATAGAATTCCGATGTGGAACCGGCGCGGGCCCAGATCGCGATGCCGATGTACAGCGCGAAGGACGCGCCCACAAACAGCAGGTTGATGGTAAACTGATCCATGATCACTCCTCCTCGACGCCGTATTCACGATCCAGCTTGTTCATGCGGAACGCGTAAAAGAAAATCAGCGCCAGAAAGACGATGATGGACCCCTGCTGGGCAAACCAGAACCCCAGGTCCGTGCCGCCGACGGCAATGCCGGACAGCAGCGGGCGCAGCAGGATGCCGAAGCCGAAGCTGACCACGGCCCAGATGACCAGGCTGATGAGAATGATACGCACGTTTGCAGCCCAATAGCCCTTGTCGGCTTCGGCCTGCGCTGCGGCGCCTTGTGATGTTTGATCCGCCATGACGCGGGACCTCCTCTTCCTCCAGAAACCCCTTGCGGGGAACGATTCAGGCTGCGGCGCTCAGGCCGTGGCCTCCTTGACGATCGCGGACAGGTCGGCCGCGATCCCTTCGATTGCGCCCATCGCATCGATGCTGCGAAGCGCGCCACGCTGGGCGTAGTAGTCGATCAGCGGTGCGGTCTGGGCGTGATAGGCCTCCAGGCGGCTGGCCACCGTTTCGGCGCAGTCATCGGCGCGGCGCTTGAACTCCGTGCTGCTGCAATTGTCGCAGACACCGGCGATCTTCGGCTGCTTGAAGCTGTCGTGCCAGCCTTCGCCGCAGCCCGCGCAGGTGTAGCGGCCAGAGATCCGTTCCACCATCGCGGCATCGTCGACCTCCAGGCTGACAGCGGCATTGATCCGCTGGCCGGTGCTGGCCAGCAGATCGTCCAGGGCTTCGGCCTGCACGGTGGTGCGGGGGAAGCCGTCCAGGATCACGCCCGCGGCGCAATCGGCATCGGCCAGCCTGTCACGCAGGATGGCGATGACGATCTCATCGCTGACCAGCCCGCCGGCCTCCATGACAGCCTTGGCCTGCTGGCCGGCCTCGGTGCCCGCGGCGACGGCCGCGCGCAGCAGATCGCCGGTGGACAGCTGCACAAGGCCGAAGGCGTCCTGCAGCATCCGCGCCTGGGTGCCCTTGCCCGCGCCCGGAGGGCCAAGCAGGATCAGAACCGGGGCGGCATTGGGTGTTTTGCTTCCGTCCATCATCGGATCACGCCTTGTTCATTCTGTTTTCGATGAGGTCGTCGACGACGGCGGGTTCGGCGAGTGTTGAGGTGTCGCCCAGGGATCCGAAGTCATTTTCAGCGATCTTGCGCAGGATGCGGCGCATGATCTTGCCGGAGCGTGTCTTGGGCAGGCCCGGCGCCCACTGGATGAGGTCGGGGCTGGCGATGGGGCCGATCTCGGTGCGGACCCAGGCGCGCAACTCCTTGCGCAGCTCCTCGCTGGGCTCCACATCGTTCATCAGGGTGACATAGCAGTAGATGCCCTGGCCCTTGACGGGATGGGGATAGCCCACCACGGCGGCCTCGGCGACCTTGGCATGGGCGACGAGCGCGCTTTCGACCTCGGCGGTGCCCATGCGGTGGCCGGAGACGTTGATGACGTCATCGACGCGGCCGGTGATCCAGTAATCGCCATCGGCATCGCGGCGGCAGCCGTCACCGGAGAAGTAATAGCCCTTGTAGTCGGAGAAATACGTCTTCTCGAAGCGGTCGTGGTCGCCCCAGACGGTGCGCATCTGGCCCGGCCAGCTGCCCTTGAGCACCAGCACGCCCTCGGTGGGGGTGGCGTGGATTTCCTCGCCCGACTGGGGGTCCAGCACGGCGGGCTGCACGCCGAAGAACGGCTTCATCGCGGCGCCGGGCTTGGTGGCATGGGCGCCGGGCAGGGGGGTCAGCAGGTGGCCGCCGGTTTCGGTCTGCCACCAGGTGTCGACGATGGGGCAGCGGCCCTTGCCGACCTTGTCATTGTACCAGTTCCAGGCCTCGGGGTTGATGGGCTCGCCCACGGTGCCCAGGATGCGCAGGCTGCCGAGGTCCGCGGCCTCGACGAAGGCATCGCCCTGGCCCATCAGCGCGCGGATGGCGGTGGGGGCGGTGTAGAACTGGGTGACCTTGTGCTTGTCGCAGACCTGCCAGAAGCGGCTGGCATCAGGGAAGGTGGGGGTGCCTTCGAACATCAGCGTGGTGGCGCCATTGGCCAGCGGGCCATAGACGATATAGCTGTGGCCGGTGACCCAGCCGACATCGGCGGTGCACCAGTAGACGTCGCCTTCGTGGTAATCGAAGGTGATCTGCTGGGTCATCGCGGCATAAAGCAGATAGCCGCCGGAGGAATGCACCACGCCCTTGGGCTGGCCGGTGGAGCCGGAGGTATAGAGGATGAACAGCGGGTCTTCGGCGTTCATCTCCGCGGGCTGGCTGACCTCGGAGGCTTCCAGGCGCATCTCGTTGTAATCAAAATCGCGGCCGTCGATCCAGGTTGTCTGGCCGCCGGTGCGCTTGACCACCAGGCATTTGACCGTGTCCTTGCAATGCAGCAGGGCGGCATCGGCATTGGCCTTGAGCGGCGTGACGCGGCCGCCGCGGGGGGCGTGATCGGCGGTGATGACCAGCTTGGCGTCGCAGCCGTTGATGCGCGCGGAGAGCGCATCGGGGGAGAAGCCGGCGAAGACGATGGAATGGATGGCGCCGATGCGCGCGCAGGCCAGCATGGCATAGGCGGCTTCGGGGATCATGGGGAGATAGAGGATGACGCGGTCGCCGCGGCGCACGCCGAGCTCTTCGAGGATGTTGGCCATGCGGCAGACTTCGCCGTGCAGCTCACGATAGGTGATGTGGCGCGCGGGGTCTTCGGGGCTGTCGGGTTCGAAGATGATGGCGGTCTGGTCGCCGCGGGTGTCCAGGTGCCGGTCGATGCAGTTGGCCGCGACGTTCAGCGTGCCATCGGCGAACCATTCGATCTTGACCTGGCCCAGGGTGAAATCGACGTTGCTGACCTGCGTCGGCGCCTTGATCCAGTCCAGACGCCCGGCCTGCTCCGCCCAGAACCCGTCCGGGTCCGATACCGAACGCGCATACATCTCTTCGTAAAGAGACGCGTCAACATGGGCGTTTTTCACGATCTGCTCAGAGGGTGCGTAGGTGTTGCTCATTCGTCCTTCTCCGTCCGCGGCAGGCGCGGCGCTGCATTCGGGTCACAAGAATTGGCAAAAGGGGCAGGGGGGCCGCCGGCAGACGCCCCCCCTTTGGGGCTGGCGCGATCAGATCGCCAGGTATTCGGCGCGCAGGCTTTCGTTTTCCAGCACTTCTTCGGCGGAGCCGTCAAAGACGATGGAGCCCGTGTCCAGGATCACGGCGCGGTCGGCCAGTTGCAGCGCGCGCACGGCGTTCTGTTCAACGATGATCGTGGTCATGCCCTGTTCCTTGATGTGGCGCAGGGTCTTTTCGATCTCGTCCACGATCACGGGCGCCAGGCCTTCATAGGGTTCGTCCAGCAGCAGCACCTTGATGTCCCGCGCCAGCGCGCGGGCGATGGCCAGCATCTGCTGTTCGCCGCCGGACAGGGTGGTGCCCTCTTGCTTGCGGCGCTCGCCCAGGCGGGGGAACAGGTCATACAGACGGTCCAGAGACCAGCCGATGGGCGGGGCGATCTGGGCCAGTTGCAGGTTTTCCTCGACCGTCAGGCCGGGGATGATGCGGCGATCCTCGGGCACCAGGCCCAGGCCCACGGTCGCGGCCTCGTAAGAGGTCATGTTGTGCAGCGGCTGGTGATCCAGCCAGATCTCGCCATGGTTGACCTGGGGGCTGTCCAGCCGCGCGATGGAGCGCAGCGTGGTCGTCTTGCCGGCGCCGTTGCGGCCCAGCAGCGCCAGGATCTCGCCCTCGTGCACGTTAAAGCTGATGCCCTGCACGATGTAGCTTTCGCCGTAATAGGCGTGCATGTCCCAGACAGAGAGGAAGGCGGGGGCCGTTTCGGCCATATTGGCGTTCTTGGAAAAATCGGGGCGGACGTTCATGGACGTGTCCTCTTGGCTTGCGCGGCCTCAGGGCGTGGCCCGGGCGGTGCGCCGATGCGATGGGGCAGGGGCGCGCAAGCCAGGGCCGCGCGCCCGGTGTCGGGTCAGTGCGCTTCGCCCAGGTAGGCTTCCTGCACCTTGGGGTGACCCTTGATGTTTTCCGGCACGTCCTCCACCAGCGGGGTGCCCTGGGCCAGAACGGTGATCCGATCCGCCAGGGAGAACACCACATGCATGTCATGTTCGATGATGGCGATGGTGATGTCGCGCTGCTCCTTGATCTGCTTGAGCAGATCGATGGTGTTGTTGGTGTCGGCGCGCGCCATGCCGGCGGTGGGTTCGTCCAGCAGCAGCAGGCGCGGATCCTGGACCAGGCACATGGCCATCTCCAGGCGCCGCTTGTCCCCGCGCGACATGGAGGCGGAGTGCATGTGGCGCTTGTCCAGCATGTTGACCTCCTCCAGCATCCGCTCCGCTTCCTCGCGCAGGCTGCGTTCGGAGAACACGGATTCAATGGCGTGCATGCGGAACGACCCGTCGCGCTTGGCGAACAGGGGGATCATCATGTTTTCCATCACCGTCAGATCAGCGAAGATCTCCGGCGTCTGGAACACGCGGGAAATGCCCATCTGGTTGATCTGGTGCGGGGCGCGGCCCAGCACGGATTCCCCGTTGAACATGACGGATCCGGTGTCCGGGATCAGCTTGCCCACCAGGCAGTTCAGCAGGGTGGATTTGCCGGCGCCGTTGGGGCCGATGATGGCGTGGCAGGTGTTTTCCCGCACGCTGAGGTTCACGTCGCTCAGCGCCTTCAACCCGCCGAACCGTTTGCCCACGTCCTTGACTTCAAGAATTCCCATGGTCTTGTTCCTTATTCTGCGGGTTCGGTCTTGGCGCCGGTGGCGTCGCGGGACTTCTTGCGGGACAGGACGCGCCCGATGCGCTGACCCAGTTCAACAAGACCGCCGGGCAGGAAGATCACGACTGCCATGAACATCAGGCCCAGCGTCAGGTGCCAGCCCTTGCCCACGAAGGGGTAGAGGACCGTGACGATGAAATCCTCCAGCCCGTCGGGCAGGAATGCAAACCACTGGTGCAGGATGTCGCCGTTGATCTTGGACAGGATGTTTTCCATGTACTTGATCAGGCCGGCACCCAGAACCGGGCCGATCAACGTGCCGACGCCGCCCAGGATGGTCATCAGAACCACCTCGCCGGAGGCTGTCCAGAACATCCGCTCGGCCCCGGCCAGCGGGTCCATCGATGCCATCAGCCCGCCTGCCAGACCGGCATACATGCCGGAGATGACGAAGGCGGCCAGCGTGTAGGGGCGCGGGTTCAGGCCGGTGTAGCGCAGGCGCTGCTGGTTGGATTTCACCGCGCGCAGCATCATCCCGAAGGGAGAGCGGAAGATGCGGATGGCGAGGTAGAAGGACAGCAGCATGATCGCCGCGCAGAAGTAGTAGCCCGTGGAGAAGGTGAACACCCAGGCCCCAAGCTCCAGCTGCGTGGCGCCGCGCATTTCCAGCCCGAACAGCCCCGGCACCGGCAGGTTGCCCGACTGCGCCGCGCCGTCCAGGATGCGCGGATCGGACAGGGCCAGCTGCAGGCCCGTTTCACCGCCCGTCAGCAGGCCGCCGAACAGCTGCCCGAACAGGTCCGAATAGGCCAGCTGATAGGACATCATGGCAAAGGCCAGCGTCAGGATGGAGAAGTAGATGCCCGACCGCCGCAGGCTGATATAGCCGATCAGCAAGGCAAACAGGCCAGAGGTCACCACCGCCAGCAGGATCGCCGGCAGGACGTTCATGCTCAGCAGCTTGAACATCCACACCGCCGAGTAGGAGCCGATCCCCAGGAAGGCCGCATGGCCGAAGGAGAGGTAGCCCGTAAGGCCGAACAGGATGTTGAACCCGATCGCGAAGATGCCGAAGATCACGAACCGCTGCATCAGGTCCGGGTAGCCGGCGTTGAACTGCGCCATCGCCGAGCCTTCGGGGAAGGGGTTGAGGAGGAAGGGTGCGAACATCGTCAGCACCGCCACGACGATCAGCAGGGATGCGTCTTTCTTTTCAAGTCCGAACATGGATCAGTCCTCCATCACGCCCTTGCGGCCCATCAGGCCCCGCGGACGGGTGAGAATCACGATGATGGCGACCAGATAGATGATGACCTGGTTGATGCCGGGGATGAGGTCGATGACTTCGCGCATGGAGGCGAAGCTTTCGAGAATGCCGAGCAGGAAGCCCGCGAGCACGGCGCCGGGCAGCGAGCCCATGCCGCCGACCACGACCACCACGAAGGACAGCACAAGGAAGTCCATGCCCATGTGATAGTTGGGCGGGTTGATCGGCACATACATCACGCCCGCAAGCCCCGCGACGGCGGCGGCCAGGCCGAACATGATGGTAAAGCGCTTGTCGATGTTGATGCCCAGCAGGCCCACCGTTTCACGGTCCGCCATGCCGGCGCGCACGACCATCCCGAAGGTGGTGAACTGCAGGAAGGCAAACACCGCGCCGATGATGACGGCCGCAAAGCAGAAATACACAAGGCGCCAGTAGGGGTAGATGATGGTGTTCTCGGCAAAGCCGATCATCGCGCCGAAATCGAAGCTGCCGGTGAAGGCGGACGGTGCGGGCGTGGGGATCGGGTTGGCGCCGTAGTAGAATTTGATCACTTCCTGCAGCACGATCGCCAGGCCGAAGGTCACCAGGATCTGGTCGGCGTGGGGGCGCTTGTAGAAATGCTTGATCAGGCCGCGTTCCATCAGGACACCCACGGCGATCATCACCGGGATGGCAAACAGGATCGACAGCGGCACGGACCAGTCGATGATTGCGGCGCCGGTGGCTTCGCCGAAGAAGTCATAGATATAGGGCACATCCCGCATCAGCGGATTGCCGAGGAAGTCGGTCTGGCCCGGAACCTCGACCTTGTGTGACAGGTTGAACAGGCGGCTCAGCGTCACGGCGCAGAACGCACCGATCATGAACAGCGCCCCGTGGGCGAAGTTCACGACGCCCAAAGTGCCGAAGATCAGCGTAAGCCCGAGCGCGATCAGCGCATAGGCCGAGCCCTTGTCGAGCCCGTTTAGAATTTGAAGAACGATAGCGTCCATTGTCCCACCCTTTGCGGTCGGAGTGCGGAGGAATGCGAGACCCGCCGCGCGGGCCCAGAACAGGGAGAAGCAGGGTGGGGACAGGCGCGTGGCCTGCCCCCGAAAGGCTTATGCGCCCGGGTTGCAGGAACCCAGATCGCCGCCGAAGATGGAGGGATCGTAGGTCACCTGAGCGGCCGGGGTCACTTCCACGATCTCCAGCAGGTCGAACTCGGAGGTCGGGTTCTCTTTACCCTTCACAACCAGCACGTCCTTGAAGCACTGGTGGTCTTCGGCACGATACAGCGTGGGGCCGTTGCCCATGCCGTCGAACTCGAAGCCTTCCAGCGCCTCTGCCACGGCACAGGGGTTGTGCGACCCGGCGCGTTCCACGGCATCCGCATACAGGATCGCCTGGACATAGCAGGTGTGCGCGGCCTGGGACGGCGGGAAGCCGTACTTGGTGCCGAAGGAGCGCACGAACGCCTTGGAGCCTTCGTCCTGCAGGGACCAGTGCCAGTTGGTGGAGCCGAAGATGCCCTTCACGTTGGCGCCAGCACCCTTTGCCATCAGGCGGGAATACAGCGGAACGATGATTTCGAAGTTCTTGTTGTTCACCAGCTTGTCGCGCAGGCCGAACTGAACCGCGTTGGTCAGCGAGTTCACCATGTTGCCGCCGTAGTGGTTCAGAACCAGCACGTCTGCGCCGGACTGCAGAACAGGCGCGATATAGGAGGAGAAGTCGGTCTGCGTCAGCGGGGTGCGGACGGCAGCGACGGTTTCCCAGCCCAGGGCCTCGGTGGAGTTCTTCACCGCTTCTTCAGTGGTGTAGCCCCAGTTGTAGTCCGCGGTCAGGTGATAGGCCTTGCGGTCCGTGCCATAGTTGCTGGCCAGGATCGGTGCCAGCGCGGCGCCGGACATGTAGGAGTTGAAGAAATGGCGGAAGCCATTGGCCTTCTTGTCCTTGCCGGTGGTGTCGTTGGAGTGGGTCAGACCCGCCATGAAGATGATGCCGGCTTCCTGGCACAGCGCCTGCACGGCCACGGCCACACCGGAGGAGGAGCCGCCGGTGATCATCACCGCGCCGTCCTTCTCGATCATGGACTTGGCGGATGCGCGGGCGGCGTCGGATTTGGTCTGGGTGTCGCCGGTGACGTATTCCACCTTGCGGCCCAGGATGCCGTTGCCCTGCAGCGCCTTGGAGCTGAAGGTGTTCAGCATGCCACCATCGCCGCCGCCGTTCAGATGCTCGACAGCCAGTTCATAGGCGCGCAGTTCGTCTGCGCCTTCGTCGGCATAGGGGCCGGTCTGGGGCACGTTGAAGCCCAGCGTCACGGTGGAGCCGGTGGGCGCGTTGGTGTAGCCGGAATGACCTGCTGCGGACAGATACGTCGGCAGGGCAAGGCCTGCACCGGCCACGGCGCCGGTCTTGATCACGCCGCGGCGCGTCACGTTGGTCTTGGACATGGATTCCTCCCAAAGTCATTGAGTGTGTCGAACGCTCCTCAACGTTCGGCACGGCACAGTTGTGCAAATCTACTATGGCGCGGCTTTGGAAAACTAAGCAACAAATGCCTTGCGTCTAATGATTTTTTTGTCAAAGACTGAACAGTATGCATCTGTAAACTGTAAATTCATTTTTTCGCGTTTGCAGAAAGCCCCTGAAACCGAACGGGAAATGGCGCAATGCGCGAAAGTCTGATCGGCACCCGCATCCGCGAACGCCGCATCATGGCCGGGATCAAACAGGCCGATCTGGCGCGGCGGGCGGATATTTCGCCCTCCTACCTCAATCTGATTGAACACAACCGCCGCAGAATCGGCGGCCGCCTGCTGCTGGACATCGCCGCCGTGCTGGAGGTGGAGCCTTCCGTTCTGACCGAAGGCGCGGAGGCCGCGCTGATTTCCACCTTGCGCGAGGCCGCCTCCGCTGCGCCGGACAGCGGCGCCGAGCTGGACCGGGCGGAGGAATTCGCGGGCCGGTTTCCCGGCTGGGCGGCCTTGCTGGCCGAAAGCCGCAAGCGGATCGAGCTGCTGGAGCGCACCGTCACCACCCTGACGGACCGCCTGACCCATGACCCGCACCTGGCCGACCAGATGCATGAGATGCTGTCGACCGTGTCTGCCATCCATTCCACCGCCGGCATCCTGGCCGAGAACCGGGATCTGGAGCCAGAGTGGCGCGACCGGTTCAACCGCAACATCAACGAGGACAGCGCCCGCCTGGCCGAGACCAGCCGGGCGCTGGTGCGCTATCTCGATAGCGTCGATGACGCCTCGGTGGAGCTTCTGGCCCCGCAGGAGGAGGTCGATGCGCTGTTGCAGGCCCAGGGGCATTGTTTTGATGAGATCGAGTCCGCCAAGGCCCGCCCCGAGGATGTTCTGGCCCGCGTCGGCACGGGGCTGAGCCGTGCGGCGCGGCCCGTTCTGCTGGAAATCCTGCGCCAGATGGCGCGCGATGTTCAGGCGGTGCCGACAGCGCGCGCAGTGGCGGATCTGCGGCGGCTGGGCGCCCGCCCGTTCGAGCTTGCGCGGATCTGGGGTGTCAGCGCGGGGCTGGCCATGCGGCGGGTGGCCGTGTTGGCGCCGCGCGCGGGGTTGGGTGCGGTGGGGCTGGCGGTGTGTGACGGCTCCGGCGCGCTGATCTACCGGCAGG
>CBFHYV010000101.1:0-10257 GCA_965660085.1 uncultured Paracoccaceae bacterium | reverse complement strand
CGCGGGCTCTGCCCTGTCCAGGTCGATCAGCAAGCCAACCGGCACCGGGTGGCTGGCCTGTGGCGCGCGCAGGATGCCGATGTTGCGCGCCTCGATCAGCCCCCGGACGGGGCCGGCGGGTTCGGCCAGCACCTGGCCTGCGGCGGCAAAGGCGCACGTGGCGTCATCGGCCACCAGTTCCGCCCCCAGGGCCAACAACTGCAACGCCAGGGCGGATTTTCCGCGCCCGGACCGCCCAAGGATCAGCACGCCGCGCCCATCCAGCGCCACGCAACTGGCATGCATTATCCGTGCGCCGCCGCTGCCCAAGGCGTTAGACCGGCAGGCCCACGACAAAGCGCGCGCCCAGCGGCGGTGCCCCGGCATCGGTGCCCGCGGCGCGGATGTTTTCCGCCCAGATCACGCCGCCATGCGCCTCGACGATCTGTTTGGAAATCGCCAGGCCCAGACCGGAGTTGTTGCCGAAATCCCCATCCGGCCGGCTGGTGTAGAACCGGCGGAAGATCTTTTCCAACGCGTCTTCGGGGATGCCCGGCCCGGTGTCTTCCACCACCAGCAGCACACGATTGTCCCGCCGCCGCACCCAGACGCGGATGGCATCGCCTTCCTGGCAAAAGCTGATGGCGTTGCTGATGAGGTTGACCACCACCTGCGCAAGCCGCGGCTCCAGCCCCAGGACAAGCACCGGGTGGCGCGGCAGATCGGTGATGAATTCCACCCCCTTGGCGCGCGCCTGTTCCGCCAGGAACTCCGCGATGCGGCCGACCATGTCGAGGATGTTGAACTCCTCCTCCTCCTCGCGCACCAGTTCGCTGTCCAGCCGCGACGCGTTGGAGATATCGGTGACCAGCCTGTCCAGCCGCCGCACGTCATGGTCGATCACATCCAGCAGCTTCGCGCGCTGTTCCGGCTGTGACACCCGCCGCAACGCCCCCACGGCGGAGCGCAGGCTGGCCAGCGGGTTCTTGATTTCATGGCTGACATCGGCCGCGAATTGTTCATTGCCATCGATCTGGTCATACAGGGCCGAGACCATGCCCCGCAGCGCGCCCGAAAGGCGCCCGATCTCATCGGGGCGCGCGGTCAGGTCCGGCAGGGCAATGCGGCTTTCGGCGCGCCGCGCACGCCGGCCCCCTTCCGCTGCCTCGGCCAATGCGGTGATGGGCCGCGCGATGCTGGAGGCCATGACAATGCTCAGCTCCACGGACAGCAGCACCGCCAGGACGAAAACCTGCATCAAGCGCTCTCGCTGGGCGCGCAGGGCGGAATCGACCCCAGCCCCCGGCACGGTCAGCCCGACGGAGCCGACAATGCGCGCACCATGATACACCGGGCTGACCGCGGCAAACCGGGTTTGCCCCTGCGCAGCGCCGACAGCAACACGCGTTTGATCCACGCGGGCCGCCGCACGCAGCCCCAGTATCTGCAGATCGGCGGCGGAGTTCCCGGCAGCGGCGGGGCGGCCAGCGGCCGCCTGCAGGCGCATCCACAGCGCCTCCACAGTGTCAGACATGCGGGTGGCCGGGCCGATATGACTGGAATTATCGGGCAGGACGGTCGGCGCGCCCGTCCGCTGCGCCAGAACCAGCCCGGACCGGGACAGCACGAAGGCCTGCGCACCCGCGGGCAGATCCAGACGCTCCAGCAGCCTGGCCGGATCCACACCGCTGCCTGGCGCCAGGCTGGCGGCCGGGTCATCGGGCATGGCGGCAGCAACGGCGCCCGCCAGCAAACGCACATGGGTTTCCACGGACTCGGCGCGCTGATCGACAAGGTCGCTCTGCACCGCGGCCAGATACAGCAGGCCCGCCGCCAGAAGGTTGACCGCCAGCAGGTTGAACAGGACGATGCGCCGGGTCAGGGGCGAGCGGCTGAAGGCAAACACCCGCCGGGGCGTGTCGTCATGCGTGGTCATGCTGCCCTGGTCCCTGAACCGCCCGAGGTGCCGCCGGACAGGCCGGCGGGGCGATCATTCCTCGTTATAGCGATACCCAATGCCATACAGGGTCTCGATCGCCGAAAACTCCGGGTCAACGCTGCGCATCTTCTTGCGTAGGCGCTTGATATGGCTGTCGATGGTGCGGTCATCCACATAGACCTGATCGTCATAGGCCACGTCCATCAACTGATCCCGCGATTTCACGAAGCCAGGCCGCTGGGCCAGGGCCTGCAGCAGCAGAAATTCGGTCACGGTCAGCGAGACTTCCTGACCGCGCCACACAACAGCATGGCGCAGCGGATCCATCGACAGCTGTCCCCGCACCATGATCTCCGGGTCCGGCTCAGCCGCCTGGGACGGGCTGCCGATGGCCTGCTGACGGCGCAGCAGCGCGCGGATGCGTTCCACCAGCAGGCGCTGCGAAAACGGTTTGGTCATGTAATCATCCGCGCCCATGCGCAGGCCCAGGACCTCATCTATCTCATCGTCCTTCGAGGTCAGGAAGATGATCGGGATGTTGCTTTTCTGGCGGACCCGCTGCAGCAGATCCATTCCGTCCATGCGGGGCATCTTGATGTCCAGCACCGCCAGATCCGGCATCTGCTTGTTGAAAGCCTCCAGCGCGGCAAGCCCGTCAGAGTAATTCTCAACCTCGAACCCTTCGGCCTCCAGCGTCATGGATACCGAGGTGAGGATGTTGCGGTCGTCATCGACCAGAGCAATTCTCGACATGGGCCTCTCCGTCTTAATGCCTTGTCCCGGCAATATTATCCTTTAGTATGCGCGCTAGGCGGCAGGCTCACAACGATGAATTGCCACCGCGGTCACTTTTCCCGAATCGCATGACGCACCAAAGGCACAGACTGGCCTCTGGCCCGCGGCCGCATATCAGGTGGTTGCGCTAAACCATTGTTTGGTATCGCTAACTGCGCGATTGGGTCCTGTTCACCATTTCGCCGGACGTGTTAAACATGCACGCATCCCGCCGGCGCAGGCCGGTGACGCGGCGCCGGCAGCGCCGTTTACGATGACCGCCGCAGCGCATCCGCGGCTACAGGAGCTTGGCTAATGACATTTGGACGGGTGAACCCCCAATTCCGCCTCGAAGATCAAGGGATCGAAGGGCTGGGCAATGTCTATTACAACCTTAAGGAGCCCGCGCTGATCGAAGCGGCCCTGACCCGCGGCGAAGGCACGCTGGGCAATGGCGGCGCCTTTCTGGTGACCACCGGCAAGTTCACCGGCCGTTCGCCCAAGGACAAGCACGTGGTGCGCACCGAAAGCGTGGCCGACACCATCTGGTGGGAAAACAACGCCGAAATGTCGCCCGAAGGGTTCGATGCGCTTTATGCCGACATGGTCGACCATATGAAGGGCCGCGACTACTTCGTTCAGGATCTGGTCGGCGGCGCCGATCCCAAACACGCCATTGACGTGCGCGTGGTCACGGAACTGGCCTGGCACGGCCTTTTCATCCGCCACATGCTGCGCCGCCCGGACCGCGATGAACTGGACGGCTTCACCGCCGATTTCACCGTCATCAACTGCCCCAGCTTCAAGGCCGACCCGGCCAAGCATGGCTGCCGCAGCGAAACGGTCATCGCCATGAATTTCGACCGCAAGCTGATCCTGATCGCCAATACCGAATACGCGGGCGAGAACAAGAAATCCGTCTTCACCCTGCTGAACTACCTGCTGCCGGAAAAGGGCATCATGCCCATGCATTGTTCGGCCAACCACGCCAAGGGCAACC
The DNA here is from genome assembly GCA_965660085.1 of uncultured Paracoccaceae bacterium. Lineage (GTDB taxonomy): Bacteria > Pseudomonadota > Alphaproteobacteria > Rhodobacterales > Rhodobacteraceae > CBFHYV01. The sequence goes on along the minus strand of CBFHYV010000101.1, from coordinate 6,565 downwards.
CGGTGGATACGGCCATCTTCTTCGGCCTGTCCGGCACCGGCAAGACGACACTGTCCGCCGACCCCGAGCGCGTGCTGATCGGTGACGATGAACATGGCTGGTCTGACCGCGGCACCTTCAACTTCGAGGGCGGCTGCTATGCCAAGACCATCAACCTCAGCGCCGAGGCAGAGCCGGAAATCTACGCCACGACCGAGAAATTCGGCACCGTGATCGAAAACATGGTCTTCAACCCAGAAACGTTCGAGCTGGACTTCAACGATGACAGCCTGACCGCCAACATGCGCTGCGCCTATCCGCTGCACTATATCTCCAACGCATCGGAAACCGCGCTGGGGGGCCACCCCAAGAATGTCATCATGCTGACCTGCGATGCCTTCGGCGTGCTGCCGCCGATTGCCCGGCTGACCCCGGCGCAGGCCATGTATCACTTCCTGTCGGGCTTCACCTCCAAGGTCGCGGGCACCGAACGTGGCGTGACCGAGCCGGAACCGACCTTCTCCACCTGTTTTGGCGCGCCCTTCATGCCCCGCCGCCCGGAGGTCTATGGCAATCTGCTGCGTGACAAGATCGCCAGCCATGGTGCCACCTGCTGGCTGGTGAACACCGGCTGGACCGGCGGCGCCTATGGCACAGGCTCGCGCATGCCCATCAAGGCCACGCGCGCCCTGCTGACAGCGGCGCTGAACGGCTCGCTCGCCAATGCCGAATTCCGCAAGGATGCCAACTTTGGCTTCGACGTTCCCGTGCATGTCGAAGGCGTGCCGGAAATGCTGCTGGACCCGCGCAAGACCTGGGATGACAAGGCCGCCTATGACGCCCAGGCCGCCAAGCTGGTGCAGATGTTCGCCACCAATTTCGAACAGTATCAGCCCTATATCGACGATGATGTGAAGGCCGCAGCCCTGGGCTGACCAGTCTGGGCGGGTGACATCGCATGGCCGGCCCCTCGGGGTCGGCCATTTGCATGTCCGGGCCGTGCCGCGGCGGCGCCTAGCCCATCAAGGCCCGGCGGATGAGGTTCAGCGCCGCCAGCAGCAGCACAGCCAGCGTGGCGCGCCGGAAGGCGGCCTGATCAATCCGGTCCTGCAACAGCCCGCCCAGCCACATGCCCGCCACGGCCGCCGGCACCAGTGCCGCAGAAAACACCGCCGTCTTCGCGTTGAACAGCCCGGACCCGGTATGCGCCAGGATCAGCGCCACCGCGCCTAGGCCATAGATCACGCCCTGAATGCGCATCTGTTCACGCTTTTCCGTGCCCAGCGCCGTCAGATAGGCCACCACAGGCGGCCCCCACACACCGGACAAGCCACCGATGAACCCGGCAAACAGCGCGATCCCGACCTCCATTCTGCGGCTGGGATGGCGCGGCAGATAGGATGTCCAGCCGATCAGCTGCGTGACGCAAAAGGCCGCCACCGGCACCCCGATCAGCAGGAACAGCGCCTGCATGGGCAGCACGGACACCAGCTGCGCGGCGCCCATCAAGGCCACGAATCCCACCGCCAGGAACAGGCCGAATCGGCGCAGGCTGTCCGCCGCGGCGCGCCAGCCCTGCCGCAGGGCCTGCATGCCATTGCTGACCAGCGTGGGCAGCATCAGCCCCGCCAGCGCAAGCTCTGGTGACAGGAAACTGCCCAGACCCGAAATCATGATCATCGGCATGGCAAAACCCACCAGCCCCTTGACCGTTCCGGCCAACAGGGCAACCGCGAAGGCTGCAAGAAAGGTCGCAGGGGTCAAAAAGCTGAGGAAATCAAACATGGGCCAGCTATATCACCCTTGAACGCCGGTGCACGCGCAAAGCGCGGCGCAACATTATACACGCATGAACGCCCCGTTTGTATTTTTGTTGCGCTGCGACTGCGAAGGCCTTACACCACCGGCAACAGCATAAGGATGGTATCATGGCTCACGACGGACAGGACCTGACACTGGAGCAAGGCGCATTGATGAGCGACCTGCTGGACATCACCCGCGCAACGATCGAGCCGGCCAATGCCGTGCTTGAGGCCGCGCGCACCGCCCTGCATCAGATGACTGCGGTGGATGGCCGTGTCTCTGGCAGCCTGATCGAGGAAAACCAGACCGCCGCCCACGGGCTGGCCTGGCTGGCCACCTATGTGGAATCGCTGCGCCAGATGCAGGCCTGGGCCGAGCGTCTGACGGCAGAGGGCAAGTTCGGCGAGATCGAGCAGCTGATCCACCAGATCGCCTTTGGCGAATACCTGTCGCAGATGCGCGGCGGCATTCCCATGACCCAGGGCGAGATCCTGCGCCTGCGCGACATGGGCGTGACCGATGCGCAGGCCGCGGCACTGGACACCGATGCGGTGGCGCGCCTGTGCGCCAACGGCAACACCCAGGCCGCGCGCAGCCGCCTGGTGGCGCTGATGCAGGAACGCGCAGCCGAGATCACCGTGGGCAACTGCGGCCTGGACGAAGAGCTGGAGATGATCCGCGAACAGTTCCGCCGCTACAGCGTGGACCGCGTGGAACCCTATGCCCATGAATGGCACCTGAAGGATGAGCTGATCCCGATGGAGGTCATCAACGAACTGGCCGAAATGGGCGTGTTCGGCCTGACCATCCCGGAGGAATTCGGCGGCCTGGGCATGTCCAAGGCCTCCATGTGCGTGGTCTCCGAAGAGCTGTCGCGCGGCTATATCGGCGTTGGCAGCCTGGGCACGCGCTCTGAAATCGCGGCGGAGCTTGTCATCGCCGGCGGCACGCAGGAGCAGAAGGAAAAATGGCTGCCGGGCCTGGCCTCCGGCGAGGTGCTGCCCACCGCCGTGTTCACCGAGCCGAACACAGGCTCTGACCTGGGCGCGCTGCGCACCAAGGCCGTGAAGGATGAAAACGGCGACTGGATCGTGAACGGCAACAAGACCTGGATCACCCACGCCGCGCGCACCCATGTGATGACCGTGCTGGCCCGCACCATCCCCGGCACCGACAACTACAAGGGCCTGTCGATGTTCCTGGCGGAAAAGACGCCCGGCACCGATGAGGCACCCTGGCAGGACCCCGGGATCTCCGGCGGCGAGATCGAAGTGCTCGGCTATCGCGGGATGAAGGAATACACCGTCAACTTTGACGATTTCAAAGTTAAAGGTGAAAACCTGCTGGGCGGCGAAGAGGGCAAGGGCTTCAAACAGCTGATGGAGACGTTTGAATCCGCCCGCATCCAGACCGCCGCCCGCGCCATTGGCGTGGCGCAATCCGCGCTGGACGTGGGCATGCGCTATGCCCAGGACCGCAAGCAGTTCGGCAAGCCGCTGATCGCCTTCCCGCGCGTGTCTGGCAAACTGGCCATGATGGCGGTGGAGATCATGGTGGCGCGCCAGCTCACCTATTTCTCCGCCTGGGAAAAGGATCAGGGCCGCCGCTGCGATATCGAGGCCGGCATGGCCAAGCTGCTGGGCGCCCGCGTGGCCTGGGCCGCGGCGGACAACGCGCTGCAGATCCACGGCGGCAACGGCTTTGCCCTGGAATATGCCATCAGCCGCATCCTGTGTGACGCCCGCATCCTGAACATCTTTGAAGGCGCGGGCGAAATCCAGGCGCAGGTCATCGCGCGCCGCCTGTTGGGCTGACCGCCCCGACCTACCGGCCGAGGCCGATCAGGCACAAATCCCACACCCCCGCGTCCGAAAGGCCGCGGGGGTTTTCCATTGATGCGTCTGATCTGCATCAATGCAGCCCCGCGCCCGGCGTGATGTTCCACCCTGCATAACCTGCAAGGAGAGGGACCATGTCCGCCAAGGAAAAGCTCGCCGAAAAACGCAACGAACTGCGCAACCTGCGCAAGGCCATCCCGGATACGTTTTCGGGCTTCGTGGCGATGGAACAGGCGGCCTCCGCCGATGGGGCGCTGAGCAAGCTGCAAAAGGAATTCATCGCCCTGGGCATCGCCGTGGCCATGCGCTGCGATGCCTGTATCGTCAGCCACAGCAAGGCGCTGGCAACGCTGGGCGCCAGCCGGGAGCAGGTGGCCGAGGTGCTGGGCACCGCCATCCAGATGTCCGGCGGGCCGGGGCTGATGTATGCGGCCAAGGCGCTGGACGTGTTCGACGAATTCACCGCCCCCGAATGAGCCTGCCCCTGCGGCATTCTGTTCCGACGGACAGCCGCGCGCCCTGCGTAAAAGATATATCTGACATACAGGAGATGACCATGACACGCACAATCCTCGCCACCACCGCCCTTGCCCTGCTGGTTGCGCCCGCGGCGATGGCCTCCTCCCACGGGGGCGGCAACAGCGGTGGCGCCGGCGCCGCCGGAGCGCATTTCGTCGAAAACTGGGACCTCGATGGCGATGGCAAGGTCACGCTGGCAGAGGCCACGGAACGGCGCGGCGACGTGTTCTTTACCTTCGATGCCGATGGCGATGGCGTGCTGAACGGCGAAGAACATGACCTGTTCGACGAGGCCCGCGCCATGGACATGGCCGAAAACGGCGTCGGCGGCGGCAAGGGCCACGGCAGCGGCGGGCGCAACCCCGCCAATGGCATGCTGCGCGCGCATACCGACGCCGACAAGGACGGCCTGGTGACGCGTGAAGAATTCCTTGCCGCGGTGCCGGCTTGGGTTGAGATGATGGATCGTGATGGCGACGGCGTCGTGACCACCGCAGATTTCGGCCGCTGATCCGGCCGTTTGCGCACCAACCCCGCGCCCCTGCGCGCGGGGTTTTCTGCCCGCGCCCCGGACCGGTTGTCTATTCCGGGCGCAGCATCCGCTCCATCACGCCAGAGCGCAGCACCACCCGGTGATACACCGCCCCGGCCACATGCAGCACGATGGTCAGCATCAACAGCGCGCGCAGCACCTCATGCGCTTCGGCGGCAGGCTCGACCCCGCCAAACCAGGCCACCGCGCCCGACAGCGGCAACAGCACCAGCAGCACGTAGAAGCCCCAATGCACCACATGGGACAGGAACCGCAGCGCGGGCGCCTCGCTCTGCGGCGGTTTGGGCGTGCCGCGCGTCAGCCGCAAGGACAGCCGCCAGATCACCAGGATCAGGATCACGCCGCCCCCGATCACATGAGACGCAATGCCCGGCGTGGGCGAAATCTGCGCGCCCTCCAGGCTGCGCTCGAACGCGTCGGAAATATAGTCGTGAAAAATGTATTGCAGCGCCACGAACACCATCGTCACCCAATGCAGGATGATCTGGCTGCGCGAATATCCCTTGACCATCTCGGCCTCCACGTCGGTTGTGATAGCCTCAGCCTTGCGCATTTGGGCCACGCAGGCCATTCCTCTGTGAGGGTCAGGAATGCGTTACTTGAACGCAGGCGGGCCGCACCATACCCTCTGCCCGAACCCGCCCCGCACCACAGCCAGCAAGAGCCCCCGCAATGCTTCGCTTCCTCGCAGCCGTGAGCCTTCTTGCCGGTCTGGCCGCCTGCGCCCCGCCGCCGCTGGACCCCGATGCGCCGGACCCGCGGCTGGCGGCCATGGAACGGCGCAGCGCGCAGATCGCCGCACTGCAAAGCTGCGAGGCCGCGGGAAACCCCAACTGCGCCTTTCTGAACACTCCGGTCGAGGTCACGGGCGATCCGGTGATCCTGCCCAACCGGCCCTACCAGTTTTTCCGCACGGCCAAGAACCTGCAATTCGTCGATGCGCTGGGCCGGTCCTGGACATCGCCCACCGGCACGCTGACCGATGGCGCATCCATCCCGCCGCTGTTCGTCAACATCGTCGGCAACCCGCGCGATGCCAGCTTCATCAATGCCGCCGCGATTCATGATGCCTATTGCGGTGTCGGCAATGAGGGCGGCCCGGTGTTCTACCGCGCCCCGTGGGAAGAAGTGCACCGCATGTTCTATGAGGCCCTGCTGGTCGATGGCACGGACCCGGTGCGCGCAGCCGTCATGTATGCGGCCGTGTATCTGGGCGGGCCGCGCTGGGAAATGCCCCCCGAACAGGACCTGAGCAAAGTGCCCGCACAGGCGCGTCAACAGGCCCTGCGGGAGGCTGTGGCCCGGATCAGAACCTCCAATGATGTCAGCTACGCCGCGCTAAATGCGATCGTCAGCGCTGCTGAACGGGACTTGGTGGAAGAGCACGTCCTGCCCAGCCTGCCGCCGCCCGCCCCTGTCCCGGCTCTGCTGCGGCCCTTGTTGCAACAACAGCCACCGCCCATCGGCGCGCCCATCTTCAACCCCGCCCCGCTGTCAACCCGGACAGTAACCGCCGCAGCCCCCAGTGGCGTGACCGAGGACGAAGAGCCGGAGGCAGAGACCGCACCGATAACCGAGACCGAAGAGGCCACCACTGGCGGCACCGGCGGCGGGGAAACCGGCACGGGCGGCATCTCTGGGAACGGCAACTCAGGCACAGGTGGCAACAACTCCGGCGGTGATCGCACCCCCGGCGGCGGCACGACAGGTGGCGGCGGTGTCTCCGAAGGCGGCAGCGTGGGCGGCGGCTCTGGCTCTGGTGGCGCAGGCGGCGGAAATGGCTCCTCCGGCTCAGGCGGCGGCACAACGGGTGGCGGTGGCGTGTCCGAAGGTGGCAGCGTGGGCGGCGGTTCCGGCTCTGGTGGCGCAGGCG
>CBFHYV010000100.1:0-10296 GCA_965660085.1 uncultured Paracoccaceae bacterium | reverse complement strand
CATCTGGACCAGCAGGCCACCCGGGCCGAGGCGCGGCGGCAGCAGGGGCAGGTGGTTCTGGCGCGTCACCTGGCGTCCCTGTCGCCGCAGGCGCGGCGCGCCTATGCCGACAGGCTGGAGGATGAGCTGCAGCGCATTGCGCGGCGGTTTGACCATGGCCGGGGCCGGCCCGCCGAATAACCGGCCCGCTTGGCCCGCCCCGGCGTGGGGGATCACCCCAGGCGCGCCTGCTGGCGGCGTTGTGCCGATTGCACCCGGTGCGCATTGGCCGAAATGACGCGGCGCAGCCGGATGCCGACCTCGCGCCGGTCCATCGCGGCTGTCAGCACATCGGTCGCCCCGGCATTCAGGGCCTGTGCGGCCAGATCCGCCGGCGCGTCCGGCCCTGCGGCGACCAGAACCGGGCAGGACATGACCTGCCGCGCTTGCGCCAGGGTCGCTGCGCCCAGATCGCCCTGAGCGACGCTGAGGATCAGCGCATCGGCCTGGTCGCCGGAGGGCAGGTCCGCCAGCCGCGAAATCTGGTGCAGGGCCAAGCCATCTGGCAGCTCGGGCAGGGCGGGGCCCAGCAGGATCACCCGGTCCGGGCGCTGGAACGGGGCGGCGGCCTCTGCCATCCCCAGGCCAAGCCCCTGGCTCATCTGCATTGCAAGGTGGCCCGAGGGCCGCATGATCCGGCGCAGCCGCGCGGTCAGCAGGGCCTGTTCCACCGGGGCGGAGATCACGTCATCTGCGCCTGCCTCCAGTGCCGCGATGCGGTCGCCCACGGTATCGGGCACGATTGCGACAATCGGCAGCACCGGGTTGGCCTGGCGCATAAGCGCGATGGCCGCGCCATTGTCCGCGGTGCAATGCTGGCAATGCACGATGGCGGCGCGGGGGGCATCGCCGCGGCGCAAAACGGCCTGCGCCGAAGCCATATCTGGCGCCTCCACGGCGCGCAGCCCGGCCGTGGCCAGCATCATGCGCAACACCCGGCGCTGTTTTTCCGAATTGTCCACGATCAGGACCTGCCCGGTCATCACGCGCTCCCTACTTGCATCGCTTGCGGGAGGCAGATTTAGTCACCAAGGTTAATAAACAGTTTCCATGGGAGGAGATCCCCGTGTCACCAGATGTCGCAGAGACCATCGGCCTGCAGGCCATCACCTGGCTGGTCTGGCAGGATGACCTGTTGCCGGTGTTCCTGGGCTCCACCGGGGCCGGGCTGGACGATCTGCGCGCGGGCGTGACGGACCCTGCCATGCATGGCGCGGTGCTGGATTTCCTGATGATGGACGATGCCTGGGTCGTGGCCTTCTGCACCCATGCGGAGCTGTCTTTTGAAACGCTGGGGCAGGCGCGCATGGCCCTGCCGGGGGGAGAACAGGTGCATTGGACATGACGCGCTTGCCGGTTCGCGCGGTCATCTTTGACAAGGATGGCACGCTTTTCGATTTTTCCGCCACCTGGGATGTCTGGGCGCGCGGCATGCTGCGCGAACTGGCCGCGGGCGATGCGGCGCTGGAACAGCGCCTGGCCCGCGCCATCGACTATGACCTGGCCAATGAAGCCTTCCTGCCCGGCAGCATCGCGATTGCCGGAACAACGCTGGAAGCCGCGCAGGCGCTGGCGCCGCTGCTGCCCGGCCGCAGCCTGACCACCATCGAGGCGCAGCTGGTCGCAAGCTCGGCCACGGCCCCGATCCGCGAGGTCGTGCCGCTGGCGCCCTTCCTGGCTGGCCTTGCGGCGCAGGACATGGCGCTGGGCGTGGTGACCAATGATGCCGAACACAGCGCGCGGGCGCATCTGGCCAGCGCCGGGGTGCTGCGGGTGTTCGACTTCGTCGCCGGGTTTGACAGCGGCCATGGCGCCAAGCCCGATCCCGGCCCGCTGCTGGCCTTTGCCGAACGCACCGGCACGCCGGTGGAACATTGCCTGATGGTCGGCGACAGCACCCATGACCTGATCGCCGGGCGCGCGGCGGGGATGCGCACGGTGGGTGTGCTGACCGGCCCCGCCCCGGCCGAGGTGCTGCGCCCCCATGCCGACAGCATCATCCCCGACATCGGGCATCTGAGCCACGCGCTGGCGGATCTGGCCCTGTAGCGTGCCGCCACCGCCACCCCCGCCGAACAAAACCGACCGGAAGGGTCGTGTTTCGGCGCGCCCGGCACGGGATGCGCTGGTCTTCTGACCTGAAGAACAGCGGAGGACACCATGGCGGACGGGACGGAAACAGCCCCCCTGCGGCGCAAGCGCGGCGGCGGGCGAGCGGGAAATGCGCAGCGGCGCGGCAGTGCGGCCATTGCGCAGATGCCCTGGACCCTGCCCGTCAACATCGATGCACCGACCGAACCGCTGACCCAGGACGGCATAGCCGCCATCGACGGCGCCGCGATGGATATCCTTGAGACCATCGGGATCGAGTTCCTCAACCCCGAGGCCGTGGCCGTTCTGGCGCAGACCGGCGGCTGCGTGATCGAGGGGGAGCGGGTGCGGATGGAGCGGGATTTCGTCCGCGAGATGATCGCCCGGGCCCCGGCGGAGTTTTCCATCACGCCGCGCAACCCTGACCGGCGGATCGACATCGGCGGGCGCAACCTGCTGTTCGGCAATGTCTCCTCTCCGCCGAATTACTGGGACATGGCGCAGAGCGGCAAGACCCCGGGGACACGCGCGCAATGCGCGGATCTGCTGCGGCTGACGCAGTATTTCAACTGCATCCATTTCGCCGGGGGCTATCCGGTGGAGCCGGTGGACATCCATGCCTCCGTCCGGCACCTGGACGTGACCTTTGACAAGCTGACCCTGACGGACAAGGCCATCCACGCCTATTCGCTGGGTCGAGAGCGGGTCGAGGATGTGATGGAGATGGTGCGCATCGCCGCACAGCTGGACGAGGCCGCCTTTCAGGCGCAGCCGCACATGTTCACCAACATCAACTCCACCTCGCCGCTGAAACATGATCATCCCATGCTGGACGGCTGGATGCGCTGCGCCGCGCAGAACCAGGGCTGTATCGTCACGCCGTTCACGCTGGCGGGCGCGATGGCGCCGGTGACCATGGCAGGGGCGGTCGCGCTCTCGCTGGCAGAGGCGCTGAGCGCCGTGGCCCTGGCGCAGTGGATCCGCCCCGGCGCGCCCTGCGTGATCGGCACGTTCACCTCCAACGTCGATATGAAATCCGGCGCCCCGGCCTTTGGCACGCCGGAATACATGCGCGCAACGCAGATGACGGGGCAGATGGCGCGCTTCTACGGGCTGCCGATGCGGTCCTCGGGGTCTTGCGCGGCGAATGTGCCCGATGCCCAAGCCATGTGGGAAACCGAACACAGCCTGTGGGCCGCCGTGCAGTCGGGCACGCATATGGTCTATCACGCCGCGGGCTGGCTGGAGGGCGGGCTGATTGCCAGCCCGGAGAAATTCATCATGGATTGCGAGGTGGTCCAGCAGATGATCCGCTACATGGACCCGTCGATCTGCGATGTCTCCGGCCCTGCGCTGGCGGTGGACGCCATCCGAGAGGTCGGCGCAGGCGGACATTTCTTTGGCATCCAGCACACGCAGGACCGCTACACCACTGCCTTCTACCAGCCCTTCCTCAGCGATTGGCGCAATTTCGAGGCCTGGCAGGCCGCGGGCAGCGTCTGGACGGCCGAGCGCGCCCACGACATGTTCCACCTGATCCTGAACGACTATCAGGAACCCCCGATGGACCCCGCCGTGCGCGAGGAGCTGGCCGCCTTCGTAGCCCGCCGCAAGGAAGAAGGCGGCGCGCCCACGGATTTCTGACGCCCCGGCCCGCTTCACCAGATCTTAAGCTGGCGGTCTTATCCCGGCCTGCGTTTCGCGGTGGAGCGATGGATGCAGGGCCTGTTGACGCGCAGTTTCCGAAACTTTGTCCTGAAGACGCAGGGCAGGGCGTTCTGGCAACAGGTTCAGCGCAGCTCCGGGTTTGAGGATTGCGAACCGCCCGCCGTGGCGCCGGACAGCCCTGTTGAGCTTGCGCGGCTGGTCACGGCTACGGCGCGCGCCAGCGGTCGGGGGCGGGATGCGGTGTTGCAGGATCTGGGCCGCTACATGCTTACCCCGCCGGACGGGGCGTTTCTGTTGCGCCAGTGCCGTCTGTCGGCGGCGGATTTCCCCGAACTTCTGCATGTGCTGCCTGACATGGCCCGGCGCATGCAGATGTTCCTGCCGGGGCTGGCCTGGCCGGCGCTGGACGTGCGGCAGGTGCAGGGCACGCGGTTTCGGCTGGTGCTGTCCGGGGCAGAGCCCGATGTCGCGTCCTTTGTCCTGGGGGCGCTGCGCGCTGTTGCGGAGGATTATGGCGCCAGCGCCCTGTTTGGCTTGTGCGGATCGTCCAGTGACCCCGTGATTGTGGTGGATGTATTGCGCCCCGGTCGGGGCCACGGCGCCGTCCCGCTCTCTGCCCCGATGGCCCGGGCGGGGTGAGCGGATGGATGTTCTGGACAGGCTGTGCCCCTTGCATCTGCGGATCGACGCGCGGGGCGAGTTGGCGCATATCGGCCCGGCCCTTGCGCGGATGGCACCCGGGGCGCTGCGGGTGGGGGCGGCTGCCCTGCCTCAGATGCGGGTCCTGTTCCCGCATGGGCTGGCGCATGCGGATGAGCTGTGGGCCTGTGCCGATCTGCGGCTGCGCATGGTGCTGCGGGCCTTGCCGGGGCTGACCTTTCGCGCGCAGGCCGCGGCCGACCTGCAGCTGGGCGGCGGGGTGTTGAACCTGTCTTTGCCGCAGATACCCGGGGATATTGGCCTGCCGCTGCGGATGCAGGATCTGGCCGCCACGGACCTGACGCCGGATCACATCGCCCTTGGGGCTGCGGCGGACTGGTTCGTGCGGGCCTCTGCTCATGTGCAGCGCAGCCTGGAAAACGCCCGCAGCGCGGCCGAACATCGCGCCTTTACCGATCCTTTGACAGGGCTGGCCAACCGCCGCGCGGTGGAACGCGCCCTGCCGCGCCTGTGCGCCCTGGGCCACCCTTTTGCGGTGCTGCATCTGGACCTGGACCGTTTCAAGCAGATCAATGATACGCATGGTCACGCCACGGGCGATGCCGTCCTGCGTGAGGTTGCGCACCGTTTGCGCCAACAGCTGCGCGGGGATGACATCATCGCCCGGATCGGGGGGGATGAGTTCGTGATTCTCCTGCACGGGCGCTGGACGGTCGCTGCCCTGCAGGCCTGCGGCGCGCGGATCATCACAAGCCTGCGCCGCCCGATCCGCCTTGACGGGGCGCATCACGCCATCTCTGCCAGCCTGGGCGCGGCGGTCTGGCCGCTGGATGCGCAAGCCGGCCCGGAGGCGATCCTGAAGGCCGCCGACACGGCGCTCTACCGTGCGAAGGCAGAGGGCCGGGACAGGCTGGCGCTGCACCTGGGGGGGGCTGAAAATTCTGCAAGCCCACAGGCAGATTTTTGCGACAGGGGGCTTGAACCCTACCGAACCTCGGAGTAATCAGCACGCCACGTTGGGGTGTAGCCAAGTGGTAAGGCAACGGTTTTTGGTACCGCGTACCGTAGGTTCGAATCCTACCACCCCAGCCATTTCTTTGACATGTGCTCAGTGACCGAAGGCCGCGATTTTGCGGCGGGCCAGACTGCACATTGAACCCGTTTTCCCGCCTAATTGAACGCACCCTTGGCGCCCTTAACCTGCGGCAAGGCGCGCAATGAACCCGCGCCAGCGCAGTCTTTGACATGGCCTTTGCCCTGTGGCTGATGCATCGTGACACGGGCAAAAGGGATGCGAGGAGCCATGTCTGACAAGAAAACCGCGCTGGTGATTTCAGCGCATGCTGCCGATTTCGTCTGGCGCTGCGGCGGGGCGATCGCCCTGCATCAGAAACTGGGCTATGAGGTCACCGTGGCCTGCCTGTCTTATGGCGAGCGGGGCGAAAGCGCCCGCCTGTGGAAAGAGGGCAAGAGCCTGGAGGAGGTCAAGTCCATCCGCCGGGCAGAGGCCGAAAACGCCGCCCGCGCGCTTAATGTGCATGACATCCGCTTTTTCGACCTTGGGGATTATCCTCTGGTTGTCGATCACGACGCCAAGATGGACCTGGTGGACCTGATCCGCGCGGTGCAGCCGCGCTTCATGCTCAGCCATTCGCAGTATGATCCCTACAACACCGACCACATGTACACCACGCAGGTCGCGCTCGAGGTGCGGATGATCGCGCAGGCCTGGGGGCACAATCCGGGGCAAAAGGTGCTGGGCGCGCCGCAGCTGTATCTGTTTGAACCGCACCAGACCGAGCAGATGGGCTGGAAGCCCGACACCTTCCTGGACATCACCGAGGTCTGGGACCAGAAGCGCGCCGCCATCGAATGTATGGAGGGCCAGCACCACCTGTGGGACTTCTACACCAACGTGGCCGAAAACCGCGCCAACCACTTCCGCCGCAATTCCGGCGGGCAGGCGGGGGGCCGCGCGGCGAAATATGCCGAAGGGTTCCAATCCGTCTTTCCCCGCACGGTGGATGAGCTGTGATGGCCGGCGTTGTCGTTCAGACCATCCCCCGCGCCGCGCCAGAGGTGATCGACGCGCTGGCGGACTGCGGCGTGGCCACCGTGCACGAGGCGCAGGGCCGCATCGGCCTGCTGGCCAGCTACATGCGCCCCATCTACCCGCGCGCGCGGATCGGCGGCTCTGCCGTGACCATCCTTGCGCCGCCGGCGGACAACTGGATGCTGCATGTGGCCATTGAACAGCTGCGCCCCGGTGATGTGCTGGTGCTGGCCGTCACGTCGCCCTCGGACGCGGGTTATTTCGGCGATCTGCTGGCCACCTCCGCCCAGGCGCGGGGCTGCCGGGGCCTGATCATCGATGCCGGCGTGCGCGATGTCGCCGACCTGGAGGCGATGGGCTTCCCGGTCTGGGCCAAGGCGATCTGCGCGCAGGGCACGGTCAAGGAAACGCTCGGCTCCGTCAATGTGCCGGTGGTCTGCGCGGGCGCGGCGGTTGCGCCGGGCGATGTGGTGCTGGCCGATGATGACGGGGTCTGCGTCGTCCGCCGAGAAGACGCAGAGAGCGTGCTGGAAAAGGCCCGCGCGCGGCTTGCCAATGAGGAGGCCAAGCGCCAGCGCCTTGCCGCGGGTGAGCTTGGGCTGGATATGTATGACATGCGCAGCCGCCTTGCGGAAAAGGGGCTGCGCTATGTCTGACGCGCGCACCCGCGCCTGTGGGGGCGGGGTGGCCCATGGCTGAGGGTGTCCGGGTCATGTGGATGCGGGGCGGCACCTCCAGGGGGGCGTATTTCCTGGCGCAGGATCTGCCCGCGGATCGGGATGCATTCCTGCTGCGCATCATGGGCAGCCCCGATGCCCGCCAGATTGACGGGATGGGCGGCGCGGACCCGCTGACCTCAAAGGTCGCGGTGGTCCGGCCGTCCCGCCGCCCCGACGTGGATGTGGATTACCTGTTCCTGCAGGTGGCGGTGGATCAGCCGCTGGTGTCTGACGGGCAGAATTGCGGAAACATCCTGGCCGGTGTCGGCCCCTTTGCCATTGAACGCGGGCTGGTTCAGGGGCAGGCGGGGCAGACCCGCGTGGTCATCTATATGGAAAACACCGGGCAGACTGCCATTGCTACGGTGCAGACGTCCGGCGGACGGCCCGTCTATGCAGGCGAGGCCGCCATTGACGGCGTGCCCGGGACCGCCGCGCCCGTGCCGCTGGAATTCACGGGCACGGCGGGGTCCACCTGTGGCGCGCTGTTGCCCACGGGCCGGGCTTGTGACCGGGTGGCGGGCGTGGATGTGACCATGATTGACAACGGGATGCCCGTTGTCCTGCTTCGCGCCGCGGATATGGGGATTTCGGGGCGGGAAACCCGCGCAGAGCTGGACGCGAACACGGACCTGAAGGCGCGGCTGGAACGGCTGCGCCTGGCCTGCGGGCCGTTGATGGCCCTGGGCGATGTGGCACAGAAAACCGTGCCGAAAATGACCCTGGTCTCCGCCCCCCTGGCTGGAGGCGCGATTCACACGCGCAGCTTCATCCCGCATCGCTGCCATGCCTCCATCGGTGTGTTGGGCGCGGTCAGCGTGGCCACGGCCTGCCTGCTGCCCGGGTCGCCTGCCGCGGATCTGGCCCGGATCCCCTATGGTGCGGTCAAGCATCTGCCGATTGAGCATCCCAGCGGGGAGATGACGGTGATTGCGCAGATGGATGCGGCGGGTGCGGTCGGCTCCGCCGCGATCCTGCGCACGGCGCGCAAATTGATGGATGGCGTGGTCTTTGCGGAATGAGGGCGGGATGATCCCATCCCCCCGGTCAGGTTAACTGCCCGCTATTGCGCCGCCCCCATGGTCACCACCGCCGCTGAGGCCGCTGGCAGCGACGATGCCTCTGGCACTGGCCCGGCCGGCTGCCAGCCGCGCAGCCGCAGCGCATTGCCCAGCACGAAGACGGAGCTGAGCGCCATCGCCCCCGCGGCAAAGACCGGAGACAGCAGCAGGCCGAACGCCGGATACAGCACCCCCGCCGCAACCGGCACCAGCGCCGTGTTATAGGCAAAGGCCCAGAACAGGTTCTGGCGGATGTTGCTCATCACCGCGCGGGACAGCGCAATAGCCCGTGGCACCCCCGTCAGCGCACCCGACAGCAGCACCACATCTGCGGCATCGATGGCGATATCCGTGCCGGTGCCGATGGCGATGCCCACCTCCGCCTCGGCCAGGGCGGGGGCGTCATTGATCCCGTCGCCCACGAAGGCCACCGCCCCGTGGCGGGCGCGCAGATCCTTCAGCGCCGCGACCTTGCCCGCGGGCAGCACCTCGGCGATGACCTCATCAATGCCCAGTTGCCGGGCAATGGCCTCTGCGGTCTGGCGGTTGTCGCCAGTGATCATGGCCACTTTCAGCCCGGCGGCCTGCAGCGCGGCCACGGCGGCGGGGGTTGTGGGCTTGATCGGGTCAGACACGGCCAGAACCGCGGCGATGCGCCCACCGATTGCGGCGAACAGCGGTGATTTCCCCTCGGCGGCCATATCGGCGGCCTGCGCGGCAAAGGCGGACAGGTCATGGCCCTGCGCCTGCATGAACCGGTCTGCGCCAATCTCCACCCGCGTGCCCTCGACCTCGGCGCGCAGGCCCATGCCGGTGATGCTGTCAAACGCCGTGACCGTGGGCAGCGCCAGCCGTTCGTCCTGCGCGGCCGCGACGATGGCGCGGGCAATGGGGTGTTCGGACTTCTCCTCAACCGCGGCGATCTGGGTCAGAACCTGGCTGCGCGCCAGGCCGGGCGCAGTGACCAGATCCGTGAGCTTCGGGGCGCCCATCGTCAGCGTGCCGGTCTTGTCCAGCGCGACCACGCGGCTGGCCGACAGCGCCTGCAGGGCAGCCCCCCGGCGGAACAGCACCCCAAGCTGCGCGGCCCGCCCCGTGCCCACCATGATGGAGGTCGGCGTGGCCAGGCCCATGGCACAGGGGCAGGCGATGATCAGCACCGCCACCGCATTCACGATGGCCAGCGCCAGCGCGGGCCGGGGGCCAAGTGCCATCCATGTGGCGAAGGTCAGGCAGGCCAGCGCGATGATCGCGGGCACGAAATACAGCGTGACCCGATCCACCAGCGCCTGAATGGGCAGCTTGCCGCCCTGGGCTTCCTCGACCATGCGGATGATCTGGGCCAGCATGGTGTCCGCGCCCACCGCCTCGGCCCGCATCAACAGGTGGCCGGTCTGGTTGACGGTGCCGGCCACCAGCAAGTCACCCGGCGCCTTGGCCACGGGCAGCGGCTCGCCCGTCACCATGCTTTCGTCCAGGTAGCTGGTGCCAGAGGTCACGGTGCCGTCCACCGGCGTGCGCGCGCCCGGGCGCAGGTCAAGGATGTCGCCGGGCTGCACCTGATCCAGGGGGATCTCCTGCGCGGTGCCGTCGCGCATCACCCGCGCGGTGGGCGGGGCCAGCGCCACGAGGTGGCGGATCGCGTCAGAGGTGCGGCCCTTGGCGCGCGCCTCCAGCCAGCGGCCCAGCAGGATCAGCGTGACGATCACGGCGGCGGCCTCGAAATAGACGTGCACGGTGCCGTTGGGCAACAGGCCCGGCGCCATGACGGCGACGAGAGAGAACAGATATGCCGCCGCGGTGCCCACGGCGACAAGGCTGTTCATGTCCGGCGCGCCGCGCAGCAGCGCGGGCAGGCCGTGCTGGTAAAAGCCGCGGCCCGGCCCAGCCAGCACCGCGGTGGTCAGCACCAGCTGGATCAGCCAGCTGGCCTGCATGCCGATGCTGGCCGCAATCAGCCCGTGCATGCCGGGGATCATGTGGCCGCCCATTTCCAGCACGAAGA
>CBFHYV010000099.1:0-10298 GCA_965660085.1 uncultured Paracoccaceae bacterium | reverse complement strand
CACGGATGGCCCCGTCACCGGCCAGGATCAGCTCCAGATCGCCGCCACCGGCTCCATCCGGTGTGAAGGCGATGGACAGCAAGGACAGCACGGTATCGGGATCGTCCCGGCTGACCCCCTGGCTGGACACCGCCAGCACATCGGCAATCACCAGCAGGCTCTGCACCCGCTCGGGCGTACGCGCCCGGGCGGCGGCGGTATCTTCGCGGCGCAGACGGTTGACCAGCAGCGCAAGGCGGCGCTGCCGCGCCTGCCAGCGGATTTCCGTGGCCGGAAACACAGCGTCCTGCACCAGCGCCGCGATCACGGGCAGATCATCGGCATCCCGTGCAATCAGGTGCAGCGGCCGGTCGCCGCCATCCTCGAACCGGGCGTCCTCGGTGCTCATGCGCCCTGCACCCGTTCAATCCGCGCCCCAACGGCGGAGAGCTTGCGCTCCAGCTCCTCATAGCCGCGGTCCAGGTGATAGACCCGGTTCACCAGCGTCTCCCCCTCGGCCGCCAGGCCGGCCAGGATCAGCGATACGCTGGCGCGCAGATCGGTCGCCATGACGGGGGCGCCTTTCAGCCGGGGCACGCCGGTCACCCGGGCCGTGCCGCCATGCACATCGATCCGGGCGCCCATGCGCATCAGTTCCGGCGCATGCATGAAACGGTTTTCAAAGATCGTCTCCTCCAGCACCGATTCACCCTGCGCCGTGCACATCAACGCCATCATCTGCGCCTGCAGATCGGTGGGAAAGCCGGGGAAGGGTTCCGTGGTCACATTCACGGGCCGCACCCGCTCTGCCGCGCCGGTGACGCGCAGGCCCGTAGCTGTTTGCGTGACCTCCACCCCAGTGGCGCGCAGCTTGGCCACGAAGGCGGCCAGCAGATCCTCACGCCCGCCCAACAGCTCCACCGTGCCGCCGCAGATGGCCGGCGCCAGCATATAGGTGCCCAGTTCGATCCGGTCGGTCACGACCTCATGGGTGGCGCCATGCAGGCTGTCCACGCCCTGAATGGTCAGCGTCGATGTGCCCTCGCCCTCAATCTGCGCACCCATGCGGCGCAGACAATGGACAAGGTCCGTGATCTCAGGTTCGCGCGCGGCATTTTTCAGCACCGTGGTGCCGCGGGCCAGCGTCGCGGCCATCAGCGCATTTTCCGTCGCCCCGACGGAGACGAAGGGAAACTCCACCACCCCGCCGCGCAAACCGCCCGGCGCGCTGGCATGGACATAGCCATCGCGCAGCTCCAGCTCCGCGCCCATCGCCTCGAAGGCGCGCAGGTGCAGGTCCACGGGCCGCGCGCCAATGGCACAGCCCCCCGGCAGCGACACCACCGCCTGCCCCAGCCGCGCCAGCAGCGGGCCCAGCACCAGGATGGAGGCCCGCATCTTGCGCACGATGTCATATTCGGCCTTGTGGCTGGTCAGCCCGTGACTGGACAGCGCCAGCACGCGGCCATCGTTCAACGCGCTGACCTCCGCCCCCAGCGATTGCAGCAGCACCGTCATGGTGCGAATGTCCGACAGGCGCGGCGCGTTGGTCAGCGTCAGCGGCGCATCGCTGAGCAGCGTGGCCGGCATCAGTGTCAGGCAGGCGTTCTTTGCCCCGGCAATCGGGATCGTGCCGTTCAGCGGGCCATTGCCCGTCACCAAGATCGAATCCATGCCTGCCCTAGTCCTTTTGTTTGTCCGGTTGTGTGTCTGGCGCCGGCAGGTTTGCCGCATCTTCTGCATCGCGGGCGCGCGCCTGCGCCTTGCGCCGGGCCAGATTGGCCTTCAACGCCGCTTTCAGCCGCGCCTCGCGCGCCTCTGCGGCCGTGTTTTCCTTGCCGGGTGATCTGCTCATGCCGCCTCTCTACCCGAGGTGTGAAAAACCGTCCAGATTGCGCTTGCGGTTTAGGGATTTTGGGTCTAATCACCGCCCACGCCGAAACTGGCGCAGGCTGCTGCTGTAGCTCAGAGGTAGAGCACTCCCTTGGTAAGGGAGAGGTCGAGAGTTCAATTCTCTCCAGCAGCACCATTTTTCAAAACAAGTCGGTGAATTGACTGGGACAAGCCGCCAGTTCCTTCTTCTGTTCCACCAAGCATCCACCCCACTTGGGCGGGCTGCAGGCGATGATTTGGACCTGCCACGGATTTGCGCCGCATCAGGTGTTTGTTTAAGCTGGGCTGCAGCGTCGGGCGTGGGCTTTTCGGTCGGGAAGCAGCCCCTGGGTCTTCAGCGTTTTCCGCAGCCCCCGGTTCAGTGGCACGGCGGCTCTGGTGGTGGAGTTGATCTTGCGGATCACCGTGCTGAAAGCATGGAACGGCGTAATTTCGGCCCATGCCCGGCGCGATCCGCGAGCATTTCCCGGCCCATTTATTCTGATCCGCCCGGATGCACCAATGCGCCAGAAGCGGTCGCGCAAACCTCTGAAAAGAAGCCTGCTTTCCAACTGGGTCGGCGCAAGAGGGTTCCCCGGTGACAAGGTGAGACACAGGAAAACCCGCGCCCTCAGCCCCATCACCGTGATATTGTGAAAGAGGTTGCTCGCGAGAAATACGTCGCTCGCTCCAGCATTGGGACCTCAGGGATGGGGTTTGAGCGTGTTTCCTTTCACGTGCGAGGACGTCGCAGAGGGATACTGCAAGAAAGCCCTGCCCGTTCCGCAAACACCGACCTTGCTGCCCGCCTGACGTTCAAGCGCCGTCTGCTGTGGCAAGCGCCGCGGCCACCTCGGCGGTGGTCAGGATGGTGTGGGCATAGGTCGGGCCGTTGATCTCATGCGCGGCGTGCATCGCGTCCGGCGACATGGCCGCTGTGGCATCACGCACCAGCGTCACGTGATAGCCCAGTTCGGCCGCATGACGCGCCGATGTCTCAACACAGGTATTGGCGATCAGCCCGACGAAGATGACATGTGTGATCCCGCGCTGGCGCAACTGCACGTCCAGATCGGTATTGGCAAAGCTGGACGCCCCCCAGTGCTCCTTGACGACGATGTCGCCATGGTCAGGGCCGAATCCCTCGTACCATTCCCCGCCCCAGCTTCCTTCGGCAAACAACTGGTATTCATGCGCCGCGGCCTGTGACGGCGTGAGATGCGCCCAGCCCTCGAAATCCGAGGCGTGGTGCCGATGATGCGGCAGGATGAAGATCGGAAGCCCCGCCGCGCGCGCCGCCCCACGGATCAGGGCCAGGTTGGCGTGAAGCCCGACGGTCGTCGCAACCTCGCTCAGGGCCGGCCACATCTTGCCGCCCTCTGCGAGGAAGTCGTTATACGGGTCGATGCAGAGAAGCGCGGTCTTGCCTTGGGGGTATGCAGTCGTGGTCATGGATGGGTCCTTTCATGGGCATGCGGACGGGGCGCCCTGCCCCACCAGATGTCTTTTGGGCGGGTGGCGGGTGCCTCACGCGAAATCCACAAATTTGTTGAACGGCATCTCGCGCAGCCGCTTGCCGGTGGCGGCAAAGATTGCGTCGGCCAGCGCGGGGGCGGCGGGGGCGGTTGCAGGCTCGCCCAGCCCGCGCACCCGTTCGGCGCGTCCCAAAAGCCGGGTGTGGAACCGCGGTGTCTGGTGCAGGCGCATGCCCTCGAAGGCATCGAAGTTTGTTTGCTGCACGGCGTGGTTCTCGTAGGTCAGCTCGCAATTCATCGCGTGGCCAAGGCCGAAGATGGCGGCCCCGGTCAGCTGCGCCTCGGCGTTGACCGGGTCAAAGACCGTGCCGCAGTCGGCGGCGATCCAGACCTCGTCGATGCGGAGGCCGCGGTCAGTCAGGGTCACGTCGATGACCTCGGCCACGGGCACGCCATGCGAGTAGGCAAAAGCGAGGCCCCGCCCGCGCCGCGGCCCGATGTTGGCGCCCGCCCAGTTCGACATCTCGCCCACGGCCTCCAGAACGCGGCGCGAGTCCGCGTGGTCGATCAGGCGCAGCCGTTCCTGCAGCGGATCGGCCCCGGCGGCGTGGATCAGTTCGGACAGGAAGCTTTCGTGGAAGAAGCTGTTGGAACAGGCCCCGGGCGAGCGCCAAGATCCGATCGGCATCATCGGCGGCGCGGCATAGCCCGTCACGCGGTAGTTCGGGATGGCATAGGGCTGGTCGAAGGCACCCCAGACCAGCATCGCATCCGGGCCCGGCGGGACGATGAAGACGCGCCCGAACCAGGACGCGATGAGCGAAGGGCTGATGCTGTCGAGGTCATAGGCCAGCACGCGGCCATTCCCGACCGCGCCGCGGCCGACAGCCATGTGCAGGGGGCGGGGGAAGTCGTGGGTCATATCCTCCTCCCGGCTCCAGGTGGTCTTGACCGGCGTGCCGGGCATGGAGGCGGCGATCTGGATGGCTTGCACCACGTAGTCGTGGTCAAGCCGGCGGCCAAAGCTGCCGCCCGCCGGCAGGACATGAAGGATGACATTGGCTGCATCGACGCCTGTCACCTCGGCGGCGGCATCCCGCACCACATGAGGGACTTGGGTCGCGGTCCAGATCGTCACGGCGTCGTCTTCGACCAGAACTGTGGCGTTCAGCGGCTCCAGCGCGGCATGGGCGAGGAAAGGCGTGCGATACTCCGCCTCGATTACAGTGCTGCCGTTCAGCGCGTCCCCGACATCGCCGTCATCGCGCAACCGGCTGTTCTGGAACTCGTCCGTATGTGCGTTGTCCAGCGCTTGCCACATCTCGGCAGAACTGGCGGGATAGTCGGGTGCAAGCCACTCGACCTCCAGTGCCTCAGCCGCACGAAAGGCGAACCACGTGTTCTCGGCGATGACGGCAAGGCCTTCGTTCACCTCGACCACCGAACGGACCCCCTGCATCGCCATCGCCTCAGTGGCATCATACCCCGCAATGCCGCCGCCGCGCCCTGGGTTGGCGCGCACGGTGGCGTGGAGCATGCCCGGCAGGGCCACGTCGATGCCGTAGTCCTGCGTTCCCGTCGATTTCGCCACGATATCGAGCCGCTGATAGGGCTTGCCCAGCCGCGTCCAGTCGGACGCGGGGCGCAGGGGGACGTCGGTCACCGGCGTTATCGCTGCCGCCTCCGTGGCGAGGTCAGTGTAGGGGATGCGCGTTTCGTCCGGCAGGATGACGTGCCCGTCCCCAGTCCGCAGATCGGCGGCCGCGACCCCCGTGCGCGCCGCGGCGGCGGCCTTCAGCGTCTCACGCGCCGTGGCACCGGCCTGCCGCAGGGTCTGGTGCAGGTCGGCGACCGACGACGACCCGCCGGTGAACTGCGAGCCGGACAGCCGCGCGACGTTCATCATCAGGTCGCGCACCGTCTCTGCGACGACCCCCTCATCCCATCCCGGAAACGACAGACCGTCCGCCGCAACGGTGCCGTTGAAATAGGCGCGATGCGGCTGGCCGGGGTTGAGCGTGGCGGTGGCGGGGTCGATGTCCAGCTCTTCGGCGATCAGCATAGCCTGGGTTGAGGCGATCCCCTGCCCCACATCGGCGCGCGGCACGATCAGGGTGATGCCCTGCGGCGTGATCTTGACGAAGGGGGTCAGGGCGGCCTCGCCCGGCCCCAGATCATCCAGCAAGGGATTTGGCGTCGGGCGCGCGACGAAATACGCCCCAAAAGCAACCCCGCCGAGGATGGCGGCGGACCCGATCAGAAAGCTGCGGCGGGCGATGGTTCTGGCGCGTCCCATGGCTCAGCCCTCCTGCATCGCGCGGGCCGCCGCGTGGACGGCGGCGCGGATGCGCGGATAGGTCCCGCAGCGGCACAGGTTGCCGGACATGGCGTCGTCGATATCATCGTCCGTTGGCGCGGGATTGCGGGCCAGAAGGTCAGCGGCCTGCATCATCTGGCCGGACTGGCAATAGCCGCATTGCGCCACCTGGTGTTCGATCCAGGCGGCCTGAATGGCGTGCAGGGCGTCCGGTGCGCCCAGCCCCTCGATCGTCGTGATCTCGCCCCAGACATCGCCCAAGGCAATCTGGCAGGACCGCACCGCCTCACCGTCAATATGCACGGTGCAGGCGCCGCATTGCGCGATGCCGCAGCCGTATTTGACGCTGGTGAAGGTCAGCCCATCCCGAAGCGCCCAGAGCAGGGGCATGTCATCAGGCAGGTCCACGGTGTGAGACGTGCCGTTTATCGTGAGGTTCATTGCGGTCTCCGGCGGGAAGGTGACGGACGCTCAGCGCCGCGTGGGTCCAGCGTAAGTCTGGCCACAGCGTGCGGCGATATGCAGATGCGGTCACAGGCACGCAAATCCGGTCACGGATCTGCCGACATCTGGCGGCGTTCCCCAGCCCGTGGCATGCATACCTGAGCAACGCAAAGACCAAGGCCATGGACACAGAACCGACCTATTCCCTTTTCATGGCAACCGAGGTGGCCTGCCGCATCCTCGGCGTCGATCCGGTGCTGATGCTGGAAACTGCCGGGCTGGGCGCGCTGCCCTATGGCCGGGCCGAGTTGCGCGGGACAGCGCAACAGTATTTCGACTGCTGGAACACCATGGAGGTTCTGTCGCCGCGCCCCGATTATGTGCCCTACCTGGGTGTCGCGATCTCCCGTGGGCCGGTGATCCCGGTCTTTTTCACCCTGTCCTGCGCGCCGGACATGGAAATCGGGCTGGTGCGTCTGTCGCAGTTCAAGTCGCTGCTTGGGCCGACCGGCATGCGGGTGTTCCGGGAGGACGGGCTGCTGCGCCTGGAATTCGACAGCGTCGATGCGCGCGTGCCCATGCCACCCAGCCTGGGTGCGCTGCAACTCGTGGTCGCGGTCGAGAACATTCGCGGCGCCGCTGCCCACCATGTCTGCCCGGTTGCGGCGGGTTTCGACGGATCCGAGGAAGAGCGGCGCATGATCGCAGGCCATCTTGGGATCATGCCGGAACGGTCGCATGCCGCCTATGTCGCCTTTTCGCCCGAGGATGCGAAACGGCGCTTCATTTCCGAAAACCCTGCCTTCTGGGCGGATGTCGAAGCCGATCTCAAACTGCAACTGGCAGCGCAGAACGACCGCTGGCCGATGGCCGATCGGGTGCGGGGCGCGCTGGTTGACCTGATGCCCGCGGGGCGGACGGGGGCCGAGGACGTAGCCCGTGCCCTCGGGATCAGCCGCAGCACCTTGCAAAGGCGATTGCGTGAGGAAGGCACATCCTATCAGGCAGTGCTGGACGCCACGCGGCGCGACATGGCGGTTCGTTACCTGAGCAAGACCAACCTGCGCGCCGACGAGATCGCGACTGTCCTCGCTTACCGTGACGCCAACAGCTTCTCCCGCAGCTTCCGAAGATGGACCGGACAGGCGCCTGTTGCCTTTCGCGAGGCACAGGCGGGTTCGGAGGGCGGGGCAGGAAAGACGGGGTGACGCCGTTCTCGCCGCGTCACACGCATCAGTTCCACCCCTTGAATTCGGCGATGACCTTGCCGTGAAACAGCAACCCCAGCGCCACGATCTGCGCGGCCATGAACAGGCCGATCCCCAGATAGACCGTGGCGGCCGAGGCCATCTCGACCGGCATGGGGCTGATTGCCTGTGTGATAAGCCCTTGCGAATAGTCAAACGCGCCCACGGCGTTGTAGGCGACAAGCGCGCCCCAGACCGCCACGCTGCGTCGCGCCCAGAACAGATAGAGCATCACCGGCAGCGCAAAGCCGATGATCGTGTCGCTGAGCCACGGACCGAACCAGCCATCGGGCGCGATACCGCCGAACATCTGCACCTGAGGCAGGAACAGGATGGTCTGCGCGCGAAAGATCGTGACGCTCATCAGCAGCGTGATCGCCCATTTGATCGTCGGTGTCATGGCCTGGTCCTTTCAGAGGGTTCGAGCGCCGCCAGGAGGGCGAAGATGGCAAGGGTGATCAGAACGCGTGGCCTATGGCCAGGATGCCAAAGCCCGCGGATCGTGGCGGCGTTCTCCTCCGTGACCGGGCCGGACAAAGCGATGGCCTTGTCCATGGGGTCAGTGAAACTCCGTCTTGGCGAATTGGCGGAACAGGAAAGCGGGCGCGATCCGGCTCATGAGCTTGATCTGCCGGGACTGTCCCAGCAGCATCTCGGTCTGGTTCCGGCGCAGGCCGTCGATGATGGCGCGCACCAGATCAGCGGGCTTCATCTTCTTGAAATTGTTGGATTTCAAGACCGAAGCCATATCGGTATCGACGACGGGCGGCAGGGCTTCGAAAACGGTGATGCCCTGGGGCTGCAACTGATGGCGCAGGGTTTGCGCGCAGTGATGGATCAGCGCCTTGGTCCCAGAATAGACCGGCGTTCCCGGCGATGCGACGAAGGCCACGCCGGAGCCTATGAACAGAACCCCCGGTTGCGCGCTCTTTTGCAACAGCGGCAGCGCGCGCCGCGTCAGGGTCAGCGGTGCGGTGGCATTGATCGCGATCTCGCGTTCGATCTTTTGCAGCGTGTCTGGATCTGCGGCGAAGTCGTAGGCAAGAAAAATGCCCGCATTGTTGACCAGCAGGTCAAGGCGACCATGCGCCGCCTGAATCTCCGAAAGGATGCGATCCTGATCTTCGGCGCGTGTCACATCCCCCGCGATGGCCTGCGCCCCGGTCTCGCTCGCGGCCTTGGCAAGCTTGCCTTCATCGCGGCCACAGATGATGACGGTATTGCCAAGCTTTACGAGTTGGCGGGTCAACTCCAACCCGATCCCGGAGCCACCGCCCGTTACGAGAATGATCTTCGATGTCAGGTCCAAGCCGATCTCTCCCAGTGCAAAGGTCATGGTCAGGTTAGACCTCGGCCACCGCATCCATCTACCGCCTCGGGCGTGCAGATCGGCTCATCGCCTTGCAGATCGTCTCAAGCCTGTTGCAAGCGGACCGGGATGCGTTTCTGATGAGGCGGATCGGCCTCACGCGAAAGGGCATCCGAATGCAGGCCCCGGAAAGACCTCCGCTCTACACATCCGTCATTCTGTCCGGCCCGATCTGCGGCATGCTTGGCCTCGGCTGGGACGCGGTTCTGGCTCGGGCAGGCATCATGGAGGCCGGGCATAAAGACCGGGCCTTCCTGGTCTCCGCCGAGGAATATCTGGCGCTCTGGGCGGCGATGATGGACCTGTCGAGGCAACAGGACGTCTCAAAGCTATTGGGATTGCGGATGGCGAGCGGCCCGGCGATCCCGGTTCTGT
The DNA here is from genome assembly GCA_965660085.1 of uncultured Paracoccaceae bacterium. Lineage (GTDB taxonomy): Bacteria > Pseudomonadota > Alphaproteobacteria > Rhodobacterales > Rhodobacteraceae > CBFHYV01. The sequence goes on along the minus strand of CBFHYV010000099.1, from coordinate 1,220 downwards.
TCGCACTGTCCACGGCTGCCGATTTCGAGACCGGCATCGACCGTATGTCCAGGTTCAAAAGCCTGTTCGGGCCGATGCAGTTCGTCGTGTCCCGCACAACATCGGAATTCAGCGTTCGGGTTGCCCCGGATCGCCCGGACTTGTCCTTGCCGGGATCCTTCAGCAGCCCCCAGGCCATCTATCTTCACGCCCAGGCCAACGCGCTTGCGCGGCAGGCGATCCGGCCCGTGCAGGTGTGCCTGCCTCTCCCACAGGGCGAACGCGACCGGCTGGCTGACGTGTTTGGACTGGTCCCGGACGAAGGGGATGCAACGCTGACCTACACCCGTGCCGACGCGCGCATTCCGTTCATCTCCAACAATCCCGAGCTTTGGGAGGCGACCGAAGCGGACCTTCACGCCCAGTCGATGATCCAGTCCAAGGGCATTCCCCTGTCAGAACGGGTCCGTGCCACGATGGTGGAGGCCTTTTCGGTCACCGACCCCACGATTGCCCATGTCTGCGGGCGTCTGAGGTTGAGCCGAAGCACCCTGATGCGGCGTCTGGCCGACGAGGGCGTAACCTTTCAGTCTCTTCTGGACGAAACAAGGAAGGATCTGGCAATCCGCTATCTCGTGAAAAGTGATCTGAACAACCAACAGATTGCGCATCTCGTCGGCTATCGCGACCCGAATGCGTTTCAGCGCGCCTTCCGGAGGTGGACAGGGACGACTCCCCAAGTCTTGAGGGCGGATCACCTTTAGGCTCCAGACTCATTGATATTTATAGCCAGAACAGCACGGTTGCTGCGAGCGCAACGGCTGAGAGAAACACCTTTGGGCATCGGTCATAGCGTGTCGAGATCTTGCGCCAATCCTTCAGCCGGCCGAACATGATCTCGATCCGGTTGCGCCGCTTGTAGCGTCGCTTGTCGTATTTCACCGGTGTCTTGCGCTTCTTTCGACCGGGGATGCAGGGCTTTATCTCTTTGTCTTTCAACGCATCTCGGAACCAATCGGCGTCATATCCACGGTCTGCGATCAACCAGTCAGCCTCTGGCAACTCCCTCAGCAAAGCCGCTGCGCCGGTGTAGTCGCTGACTTGCCCCGCTGACATGAAGAAGGTGATGGGGCGTCCAATCGCGTCAGTGACGGCATGTAGCTTGGTGTTCATCCCGCCCTTTGTGCGCCCAATCAGTCGGCCAGGCCCCCCTTTTTTTACCCGCAGGCTCGAAGCCGTGC
>CBFHYV010000098.1:0-10400 GCA_965660085.1 uncultured Paracoccaceae bacterium | reverse complement strand
CGCCGCCTGCGCGCATCTGGGCACGGACCGGCTGGACGGGCACAGCCTGTATGTCACGCTGGAGCCTTGCGCGATGTGCGCCGGCGCCATCGCCTGGGCGCGTCTGACGCGGGTGGTCTATGGCGCGGCGGACCCGAAATCCGGCGGCGTGGCCCATGGCGCGCGGGTGTTCAGCCACCCGCAATGCCACCACCGCCCCGAGGTTCTGGACGGAATCGCAGAACGCGCCTGCGCGGATTTGCTGCGTGACTTCTTCCGCGACAGGCGCGGATAGGCCCTAACCGCTGTAGCGCGTGGCGCCGCGGCGGCGTTCATCCGGCGGATCGGCCAGGGCCATGGCGTGATGGGCGCGCTGGTCACAATCGGCGCGCGGACAGATGCGGCAGTTGATGCCGATCTGGATCACACGTTCATCGATCAGCGCCAGATCCTCGGCATAGCCCAGCGCGCCGGCATGTTCGATGGCACAGCCCATGGCCACGGCCAGGCGGTTGTCCTGCGCATGGCGCGAGGCGGCGGGCCGGTCCACCGTGCGCGAAAACACGAAGAACCGGCTGGCGTCCGGCATCTCCACGAATTGCGGCACGATCTGCCCGGGTGCGCGGAACACATTGTGCACCTCCAGCCGGGGGCAGGCACCGCCATATTCGGCCAGGTGGAAATCCGTGGCGTTGAACCGTTTGGTGACATTGCCCGCCCGGTCGATTCGCAAAAAGAAGAACGGCACCCCCCGCGCCCCGCCGCGTTGCAGCGTCGTGGCCCGGTGGCAGGCCTGTTCAAAGCTGACGCCAAAGCGCGTGGCCAGGTAGGTGAAATCATATTTCGAGGACAGCGCCTCTGCCAGGAACGGCCCATAGGGCATCAGGACGGCGGCGGCGAAATAATTGGCCAGCTCCACCCGGCAGCGGATGCGGCCGCGCGGCTCCTCCAGGCCGGAACGTTCCAGCAACGCATCCAGCAGCGGCTGCAGCTCGATCAGTGCGCAGACATGCACCAGCTGAAAGACCCGGTTGGGATGGTCCAGCAGTTCCGACAGCAGCACGATGCGGCGGGCCTCGTCATATTCGCGCAGCGTGCCCGACATCTCTTGCAGCGGCACCAGCCGGACAGACAGGCCCAGTTTCTGCAGCAACCGCGCCTTGAGCGCCGCATAGACATCATCGGGCGCGGGCGGTGTATCCCAGAATTGGGCGGCGGCCTCTTCCAGTTCGGGGAAGTGGTTGTTGTTGCGGCGAAAAACATTATGCACCATCGCCTCGGGAGAGCCCTGCGCCAGGCCGCTGGACAGCTCTGGCCCGGCGCCGGCGGCCATCAGCTGATCGCTGACGCCCAGATAGGCGCGGTGCAGCCGCAAGAAGGCCGCCGCCAGATCCGGGCTGTGGCTGAGCGCGGCGCGCAGCTGCGCAAGATCCGGCTGGGTGCGTTCAAACAGCGGGTCCTGCAGGGTGGCGCGCAGGTCCGCCAACAGGGCGGTGTCCTCGTCCTCGGCAATCTCGCGCCAGTCCACGCCATAGGCTTCCAGCAGCTTCAGCAGCACCGGAACGGAGACGGAGCGTTCGTTCTTTTCCAGCAGATTGACATAGGAGGTCGAGATGCCCAGCGCCCGGCCCATCTGGGCCTGGGTCTGGCCGATATCCTTGCGCAGGCGGCGCAGGCGGGGTCCGATAAATACCTTCATGATGTCAAAATAGCAAATTTTACAAGTTCACAAAAGTGGAATGTGTAAAACTTTGCATTTACAGCAGGACCCGCATTCGCTTCGGGAAATGGCCCTGTGCGGCGCAAGGTAGGTCAACCCAGCAGGAGGACACGCCATGCGCACCGGACACACCCATCTTTTCATCCCCGGCCCCACCAACATGCCCGAAGCCGTGCGCCAGGCCATGAACGTGCCCATGCAGGACATGCGCGCCGCCGATTTCGGCGAACTGACCCTGCCGCTGTTCGATGATCTGAAAACCCTGTTCCGCACCCAAACCGGCCAGGTGATGATGTTCCCCGGCTCCGGCACCGCAGCATGGGAAGCGGCCATCACCAATACGCTCAACCCCGGGGACAAGGTGCTGATGGCGCGTCACGGCCAGTTCTCCACCCTGTGGGTGGATATGGCACAGCGCCTGGGCCTGGATGTGCAGGTGGTGGACGTGCCCTGGGGTGCGGGCGTGCCGCACAAGGAATTCGCCCGCCTGCTGGGCCGCGACAAGCATGATGAGATCAAGGCCGTCTTCGTCACCCATAACGAAACCGCCACCGGCGTGGCATCGGATGTGGCCGCCGTGCGCCGCGCGCTGGATGAGAATTTCCACGATGCGCTGCTGTTCGTGGATGGCGTCTCCTCCATCGGGGCCATGGATTTCCGCATGGATGACTGGGGCGTGGACCTGGCCGTGTCCGGCAGCCAGAAGGGGCTGATGCTGCCTGCGGGGCTGGGCCTGCTGGGCGTCAGCGCCAAGGCGCTGGAGGCCGCGCGCCACGCGACCATGCGCCGGGCCTTTTTTGACTTTGCGGACATGCTGCGTTTCAACGCGGATGGCTATTTCCCCTACACGCCGCCCACGCCGCTGCTGCACGGGCTGCGCGCCTCGCTGGACCGGATCCTGCGGCAAGAGGGGCTGGACGCGGTGATCGCGCGGCATCACAGGCTGGCCGAGGGCGTGCGCCGCGGCATCTCTGCATGGGGGCTGGAGCTTGTTGCCGAACATCACAGCCTGTGGTCTGACACGGTGTCCGCCATCCGCGTGCCCGACAGCATCGACGCCCGCGAGGTGCTGCGCATCGCCTATGAAGACCTCAACGCCTCCTTCGGCTCCGGCCTGGGGCGGCTGTCCGGCAAGGCGTTCCGCATCGGCCACCTGGGCGACATGAACGAAGGCATGTGCCTGACCGCGCTGTCGCTGGCGGAAATCGCGCTGACGCGGGCGGGCATGCCGCTGCGGCTTGGCCAGGGCGTTGCTGCCGCGCAGGCCTTCTTCGCCTTTGACGCGGCCAGCCGCCCCATGCTGCGCGTCGCCGCCGAATAACCCCCCATCCCGCAATCGCCCCGGCGCGGACAGGCGCCGCGCGCGGCTGCGCATCATTGCAAGACCCCAAGGAAAGGCACCCCGATGTCCCACACGCTTCACCCGCTGCGCCACCAGCGCCTGCACCGATCCGAACTGGCTGTTCCGGCCTCCAACATGGACATGGTGGAAAAGGCCGCCGACAGCGCCGCGGACTACGTCTTTCTGGACCTGGAAGACGCCGTGGCCCCGCCGGAAAAGGAACAGGCCCGCAAGAACGCCGTGCAGGCGCTGAACCAGATCGACTGGCGCGGCAAGGGCAAGACCGTGTCAGTGCGGATCAACGGGCTGGACACCCACTACATGTATCGCGACGTGGTGGACATCATGGAACAGGCCGGCGACCGGGTGGATACCCTGCTGGTGCCCAAGGTCGGCGTGCCGGCGGATCTGTACATGGTAGATGCCATGGTCAACCAGATCGAACAGGCCTGCGGGCTGACCCACAAGGTCGGGCTGGAGGCGCTGATCGAAACCGCGCTGGGCATGGCCAATGTGGAGGCCATCGCGCAATTCGGCGGCCGGCTGGAGGCGCTGCATTTCGGCGTGGCGGATTATGCGGCCTCCATGCGCGCGCGCACCGTCAACATCGGCGGGCTGAACCCCGACTATCCCGGCGATCAGTGGCATGCCTCGATCACGCGGATGGTGATTGCCTGCCGCGCCTACGGGCTGCGCGCCATTGACGGGCCGTTTGGCGATTTCTCCGACCCTGATGGCTATATCGCCGGGGCCCGCCGCGCCGCCGCCCTCGGGTGCGAGGGCAAATGGGCGATCCACCCCAGCCAGATCGGCATGGCCAATGATGTGTTCAGCCCGCCGGAGGCCGAGGTCAACCGCGCCCGGCGCATCATCGAAGAACTGCGCGCCGCTGAGGCCGCTGGCAAGGGCGCGGCCAGCCTGGATGGCAAGATGATCGACGCCGCAAGCGAGAAGATGGCGCGCAACGTCATCGACACCGCGCAGGCCATCGCCGCGAAATCCGCTGCGCTGGCCGCTGAATAATACCGGGCCGAGGGAGGACACGACATGGACATTCATGAATATCAGGCCAAGGAAATCCTGGCGGGCTTCGGCGTGCCGGTGCCGCGCGGCGGCGTGGCCTATTCCCCCGAACAGGCCGAATACCGCGCCCGTGAACTGGGCGGCGCGGCCTGGGTGGTGAAGGCGCAGGTGCATTCCGGCGGCCGGGGTGAGGCCGGCGGCGTCAAGGTCTGCCGATCCACGGACGAGGTGCGCGATTTCGCCTCGGGCCTGTTCGGCAAGCGGCTGGTCACCAAGCAGACCGATGCCAACGGCAAGGGCGTCTATCGCCTGTGGGTCGAAGGCGGCGCCGACATCCGGCAAGAGCTCTACCTGGGCTTCGTGCTGGACCGGAAATCCGAACGCATCATGATCGTGGCCTCCGCCAATGGCGGGATGGAGATCGAGGATCTGGCCGAGACCGACCCCGACAGCCTGGTGCGCATGGTCATCGACCCGGCCGTGGGCCTGGCGGAATACCAGGCGCGGGAACTTGCCTTCCGCCTGGGCCTGCAGGGCGGGCAGGTTGCGCAGATGGTGACGGTGCTGCGCGCCTGCTACCAGGCCTATTCGGAACTGGATGCCATGATGGTGGAGATCAACCCCCTGGTCATCACCGGCACGGGCGATCTGGTGGCGCTGGACGCCAAGATGAGCTTCGACACCAATGCGCTCTATCGCCGGCCGGACATCGCCGCGCTGCGCGACCCCAGCCAGGAAGACCCGCGCGAGGCCACCGCGGCCGACAACGGGCTGGCCTATGTGGGGCTGGATGGTGACATCGGCTGCATCATCAACGGCGCCGGGCTGGCCATGGCCAGCATGGACATGATCCAGCTGGCCGGGGGCGAGCCCGCCAATTTCCTGGACATCGGCGGCGGCGCAAGCCCCGAACGCGTCTGCCAGGCCTTCCGCACCGTTCTGACGGACCCGAAGGTCAGCGTGATCCTCGTCAACATCTTCGCCGGGATCAACCGCTGCGACTGGATCGCGAAAGGGGTCATCCAGGCCTATGAACAGGTGGGCATCACCCTGCCGGTGGTGGTGCGCCTGTCGGGCACCAATGTCGCCGAGGGCCGCAAGCTGATCGAGAGCAGCGGCCTGCCCATCATCTCCGCCGACACGCTGGAAGACGCCGCCCACAAGGCCGTCGCCGCGCGCCCCCAACCCATCGCCGCCGAATAAGGAGACCCCGCATGGCAATCTTGATTGATGACACCACCCGCGTGATCGTCCAGGGCCTGTCCGGCCGGATCGGCCAGTTCCACGCCCAGGAGATGATCGAATACGGCACCCGCGTCGTGGCGGGCGTGACCCCGGGCAAAGGCGGCAGCAGCGTGCTGAACCGTCCCGTGTTCAACACCGTGCGCGAAGCCGTGGAGGCCACCGGCGCCGAGGCCAGCCTGCTGTTCGTGCCGCCGCCCTTTGCCGCCGATGCGATGATGGAGGCCGCCGATGCCGGCATCCGCACCGCCGTCTGTGTGACGGACGGCATCCCCGCGCAGGACATGATGCGCGTCAAACGCTTCCTGCGCCGCTACCCCAGGGACCGCAAGATGCGGCTGATCGGGCCGAACTGCGCCGGCATCATCAGCCCCGGCCGCGGCTTCATGGGCATCATGCCGCCGCATATCTACATGCCCGGCCGGGTCGGCGTGATCGGGCGTTCCGGCACGCTGGGCTATGAGGCCGCGAGCCAGATGCAGGCGCTGGGCATCGGCATCTCCTCCTCCATCGGGATCGGCGGGGACCCGATCAACGGGTCCAGCTTCCGCGATATTCTGGAGCTGTTCGAAAATGACCCTGAAACCGACGCGGTGCTGATGATCGGGGAAATCGGCGGCCCCCAGGAAGCCGAGGCCGCCGCCTATGTGCGCGACCACATGACCAAGCCCGTGGCCGCCTATATCGCCGGGCTGGCCGCCCCCAAGGGCCGGCAGATGGGCCATGCAGGCGCCATCATCTCTGCCTTTGGCGAAAGCGCGCAGGAGAAGGTGGAGCTGTTGTCCTCCGTGGGCATCCGCGTGGCGCCCAACCCGTCCTCCATGGGGGCGACGGTGGCGGCAATGCTGTCCGAACGGATCGCGGCATGAGCCTTGACATGCCCGATACCCCAGACGCCTCCGAATGGGTGGGCCGCAGCGAGGTTGGCGAGGGCGGCGTGACGCCCAACCTGGCCAGCATGCTGAACGCCGCCGTGTCCCATCCCGCCAGCCCCGTCCGCGATACCGCGGCCGGGGCCGTTCTGCCCAGCCTGTGGCATTGGGTGGGCTTTCCTGAATTCGTGCCGATGTCAGAGCTCGGCCCGGATGGCCACCCGGCGCTGGGGGGCTTTCTTCCGCCGCTGGAATTCAGCCGCCGCATGTGGGCCGGCGGCATCGTGACCTTCTACGGCGCGCTGCATGTGGGCGAGGCGCTGCGCAAGACCTCCACCATCCGCGCCGTCACGCGAAAACAGGGCAAGACCGGGCCAATGGCCTTCGTCACCGTGGACCACGTGACGGAAGGCGCGCAAGGCGGCCGGATCGAGGAAGAGCAGAACATCGTCTACCTCGACATTCCCGACAGTTTCCGCCCGCCCCGGCGCAGCCCCCTGCCCGATACGTTGGATTTCGACGAAGCCGTGCCCATGAACGAGGTGCGGCTGTTTCGCTATTCGGCGGCCACCTATAACGCGCATCGCATCCACTATGACCTGCCCTATGCCCGCGAGGTGGAGAAATACCCCGCCCTGGTCGTGCATGGGCCGATGCAGGCCACCATGGCGATCGAGGCCGCGGAACGCCACCTGGCCTGCCGCCCGGCGCGTTTTTCCTACCGCGTGGTGCACCCGATGTTCCACGACCACCCGATGCGCCTTGTCGGCCAGCGGGCGCCCGAAGGTGGTGCCGCGCTGATCGGCACCGCCGCGGGCGAGGATTATTTCGGCCTGCAGGCCAGATTGGAGTGGGACACATGACCGGAATTCTCAAAGGAATGCGCGTGGTCGAAAGCTCGGCCTTTGTCGCGGTGCCGCTGGCGGGGATGACGCTGGCCCAGATGGGGGCGGAGGTCATCCGCTTTGACATGCCCCAGGGCGGGATGGACCATCACCGCTGGCCCGTGACCGCCAGCGGCACCAGCCTGTTCTGGGCCGGGATGAACAAGGGCAAGCGGTCCGTGGCGCTGGACGTCAAGACCCCGCGCGGGCGTGAGATCGCGCAGGAAATCATCTGCGCGCCGGGTCAGGACGCGGGCCTGTTCATCACCAACCTTGCCACCCCCGGCTGGACGGATCACGCCAGCCTGTCCGCCCGGCGGCCTGACCTGTGCATGGTGCAGCTGCGCGGGGACAGGCAGGGCCGACCCGCGGTAGACTATACCGTGAACCCCGCCCTGGGCTTTCCCATGGCCACGGGGCCGGCAGGCTCGGCGGAGCCTGTGGCCCATGTGCTGCCCGCCTGGGATTGCATCGCCGGCAATATGGTGGTCTCGGGGCTGCTGGCCGCGGAACGCCACCGCCTGCGCCACGGCGCGGGACAGCTGGTGGACCTGACGCTGAAGGATGCCGCCGCCGCGATGCTGGGCAATCTGGGCATCATCGGGGAGGTCGCCCATACCGGCGCCTCCCGCGAAAAGGCGGGCAATGCGCTCTATGGGGCCTATGGGCAGGATTTCGTCTGTGCCGATGGCCAGCGCGTGATGGTCGTGGCGCTGACGCAGCGCCAGTGGCGCAACCTGATGAAGGCCACCGGCACCGTGCAGCAGATGGCGGACCTGGCCCAGCGTCTGGGCGCGGATCTGGGGGCCGAGGGCACCCGCTGGCACCACCGCCACGAGATCACGCGCGTCCTTGCGCCCTGGTTTGCCGCCCGGCGCGTGGCCGAGTTCGGCCCGCAATTCGATGCCGCCGGGGTCACATGGTCCGTCTTCCGCAGCTTTGCCCAGGCGCTGGAGTCGGACCCGGACCTGTCCACGGACAACCCGATCTTTGCGGAGGTCACGCATCCCGGCATCGGGCGCATCCTGACCCCCGGCTCCCCCTTCAGCTTCGGCGCGCATGACCGCACGGCCCCCGGCCCCGCGCCGCGGCTGGGCGAGCATACCGAACAGGTCCTGGCGGATGTGGCGGGCCTGCCGGACACGGAGATTGCGCAGCTGTTCGACAGCGGCATCGCCGCCCGCCCCCATGGCGCCCCCCTGCGGCTGGCGTCCTAGCCTGACCGCAGGCGGCGCAGCCTGCAACACCCAAGGCATCCCGGCGGCGCCGGGGTGACTGGCCGCGTGCCAGTTGACCTGCATCATGGCCCGTCCCGCAGCGCGCGCCTAGGCTATCCCCCGTGACGAAGGATGCCCGCGAATGCTCAGACTTGCCCTTACCTTTTTTGGCGTCATCAGCTCCACCCTGGCCGGAACGGCGGTGACCATTGCGCTGGTCACGGGCGTCGGCCAGACCGGGTCGCTGATCCTCTGTGCGCTCGGCGGGGCAGTGCTGGGGGTGCCAGTGTCTTATGTGCTGGCGCGGGCGATGTTTGACGAGGACTGATCCAGCAGCCCGCTGACGCAGGCCTCGATCAGGCGCAGGGTGCCATCGAAATCGCGGGTATAATACGGGTCCGGCACATGGTCGGCGCCTGGCGGCGGGGCAAACTCCGTCAGCAGGCGCGGCACGGGGCCAGCGTCCGGGCGCAGCGCGACCAGCTTGCGCAGATTGTCACCGTCCATCGCCAGGATCATGTCAAAGCGCGCGAAATCCGCCGCCGTGACCTGCCGCGCGCGCAGATCCGCCATGGGATACCCACGCCGCGCAGCGGCCTGCTGCATCGGGCCGTAGGGGGCCGCGCCAACATGCCAATCGCCCGTGCCCGCGCTGTCAACCTGCAGCGCCAGGCCGCGCGTACGGGCCATCTGGCGCGCCACCGCCTCTGCCGTGGGCGAGCGGCAGATGTTGCCCAAGCAGACAAAGAGGATACTGTGCATTCCGAAAGCTCCGGTTTTCGCACATGGTAACGCAGGAGGATCGGCCATGACAGCCGGCAGGATCGTGGTGCTGACAGGGGCGGGCATCTCCGCCGAAAGCGGGCTGGGCACGTTTCGGGATGAAAACGGCCTGTGGGCGCGCCACCGGATCGAGGATGTGGCGACGCCGGAGGGCTTTGCCCGCAATCCCGCCCTGGTGCATGACTTCTACAACGCGCGGCGGGCCCAGGCGGCGAAGGCGCAGGCCAATGCTGCCCATCACGCGCTGGCGCAGCTGCAGCGGGACTGGCCGGATGAGGTGCTGATCGTCACGCAGAACGTGGACGGGCTGCATGAACAGGCCGGCGCGACGGTGCTGCATATGCACGGCGCATTGTCCGGCGCGCTGTGCCATGCCTGCGGCCACCGATGGCCCGCGCCCGCGCAGATGCAGCCCGACGATCCCTGCCCCGACTGCGCGCAGCCCGCAACGCGGCCCGATGTGGTCTGGTTCGGCGAGATCCCTTATTTCATGGACCAGATCGCCGATGCCCTGCAGGCCTGCACCCATTTCGCGGCCATTGGCACGTCCGGGCAGGTCTATCCCGCTGCGGGTTTCGTGACAGAGGCCTCCGCCTGCGGGGCGGAGACCTGGGAAATCAACCTGGCCCCGTCGGATGTTGCGGGCCTGTTTGACCATCACATCGACGGCCCGGCCAGCCAGAGCGTGCCCAGATGGGTCACGCGGCTGCTAGCCGGATCGCGGCGTTAGGCGGGCGCGGCCGGGCGGATCAGTTGCCCATGCCGCCCATGTGACCCGCGCCGTGGCCCATCATGGCCCCGCCGTGCCCTGTGCCCTGGGCCGGGCGTCGGTCATAATCCACGGTGATCTGCACCGGCACGGCGCCGGCCTTTTCAAAGACCAGCGTGACATCAACGGTGCTGCCCTGGTCCAGCGCCTGGTTCAGACCCATGAACATCACATGGTCGCCGCCGCGTGCCAGCACATGCGCGCCACCGGCGGGCACGGGGAAGCCTTCCTCGACCTCCATCATGCGCATCACCCCGTCGGAGATCTCCTTGTGGGTGTGCAGTTCCACCCGCGCGGCCACATCGGATTGCGCGGCGATCAGGCGGTCATCTTCGGCGCCGGTGTTGCGGATGACCATGAAGGCCGCGCCAGAGGGGCCGCCGGGCATGGCAGAGCGCACATAGGCATCGTGGACTTCAATGCCTTCGGCGAAGGCAGGCAGGGACAGCGCAAGCAGAGCCGCGCCAAAAAACGGTGTCTTGAACATTTGGTATCTCCTGATTGAACATTTGGGCACAACCCGGCCGCGGCCGCTGCGCAGGGCCTGCGCGCCGCCGGCTGCCGGGGTC
>CBFHYV010000097.1:0-10546 GCA_965660085.1 uncultured Paracoccaceae bacterium | reverse complement strand
CCGCCCCGAGACGACCGAGGCCGCCCTGCGCAGCCTGCGCAAACTGGGCCGGATGGTGCAGGTGGGCATGCCCGCGGGCGATCATGCGCGCATGTCGCTGCCCATGGATGTGGTCTATTCCGGCCAGTTGGCCGTCTTTGGCACGCGGGGCATGGCGGCGCATCGCTATCCCGGCCTGCTGTCGCTGATCGCGGGCGGGCATGTGGATTTGTCCCCGCTGGTCACGCGGCAGATCGCCCTTGCCCAGGCCGGGGCAGAGCTTGCGGCCTTTGACGCGCCGGCGCCGCCGGGCGTGGCCGTGATTACCGATTTCACCCAATAGGATGCTGCCATGAAAGCTGCCGTCATCGTCTTCCCCGGTTCCAACTGTGATCGTGACCTCGCGGTGGCGCTGCGCGCCGCCGGGTGCAGCGTGGACATGGTCTGGCACAAGGACCATGACCTGCCGCAGGGGCTGGACCTGGTGGCGCTGCCGGGGGGCTTTTCCTATGGCGATTACCTGCGCTGCGGCGCCATTGCGGCCAATTCGCCCGTCTGCCGGGCCGTGGCGCAACATGCCGAACGCGGCGGGTTCGTGCTGGGCATCTGCAATGGCTTCCAGATCCTGACAGAGATGAAGCTGCTGCCCGGTGCGCTGCTGCGCAATGCGGGGCTGAAATACATCTGCCGCAGCGTCGGCCTGCGTCCGGCCACCACGGACAGCGCCTTCACCAGCGCCTTCAAGCCGGAGGAGGAGGTGTTCATCCCCATCGCGCATCATGACGGCAACTACACCGCCGATGCAGAGGTTCTGGCCGCGCTGGAGGCCGAAGATCGCGTGGCCTTCCGCTACACCGCCAACCCCAACGGCTCTGACGCCGATATCGCTGGGGTGCTGTCCGCCAACCGCCGGGTGCTGGGCATGATGCCCCATCCCGAACGCGCCTGCGAGCCGGCCCATGGCAATACCGATGGCGCGCGGCTCTTTGCCGGTTTGACGGCGGCGCTGGCCGAAGCGTGACTTGAGCGCGCCGATGCCCCGGCCTAAGCTGGCGGCATGACAGTGACATCCACAGCGCAGCGCGGCGAACGCGGGCGGGTTGGCCCGCTCAGCTGGCGTTTGCGCGCCAGCCTGGGCCTTTTGCTGATCGTGGCGGTGGCCACCGTGGCGCTGACGAACCGGGTGCTGACGGACAGGTTTCTTGAAGGCAACCGCAACCGCGCGGAACTGCGCCTGGCGCTCTACAGCGGCAACCTGCTGTCCGAGCTGCGGCGCAACGCCATCGTGCCACAGCTGCTGGCGCGGGACCCGGCGTTGATCGGTGCGCTGAATTCCCAGGATTTTTCGCAATCCAGCCAGCGGCTGATCTCTTACGTCGAAGAAATCGGCGCGGCCTCGCTGATCCTGCTGGACCTGGACGGGCGCACAGTGGCCGCGACGGACCGCAACCGCCTGGGCGAAACCCATATCGACGCGCCCCATTTCGTGCAGGCGCTGCAGGCTGATGTCACCGTATTCACCACCCAGCGCGGGCCGACCGGCGCCTATCGGTTCAGCTATGCGCGGCGGGTGGACAGCGGTGCGACCTCGCTTGGCGTGATCGTTGTAGAGGTGGATCTGCAGAAGTTCGAGCGCGCCTGGGCCGGCATTTCCGATGCCGTCCTGCTGACCGATGCCGACGGCACCATCATCCTGTCCACCGAGCCCCTGTGGCGCGGCCTGCAGGAGGACGCGGCGCTGGAACGCCAGCCGCCCGCCAGCGCCATTGACCGCGCGCTGCGGCTGACCTCGGACTGGACCAGCCCTTCCGCCGATGCCTGGCTGGGCCGCGAAGGCGTGATGCGGATGGAGGCGCAGGTGCCCTTTCGCGGCTGGCGCATGGTCAGCTTTTCCACCTTCACCAGCGTGCGGGAACGGGTGAACGCGGTCATTGCGCTGGAAATCATGGTCTTTGCCATTCTGGCGGCGCTGATCTTCTACGCGCTCAGCCGCCGCACGGCGCTGCGCATGGCCCTGTTCCAGCGCGAATCCGCCGAGCTGCGCAAGCTGAACCAACGCCTTCAGCGGGAGATCGCGGAGCGCGAGCGGATGCAGCAATCCCTGGCCGTGGCCGAACAGACGCTGGCGCAAAGCTCCAAGCTGGCGGCGCTGGGGGAGATGTCCGCCGCCGTCAGCCATGAGCTGAACCAGCCCCTGGCCGCGATGAAAACCTATCTGGCGGGCGCGCGCCTGCTGTTGCGCCGCCAGCGCCCGGAAGAGGCGTTGGTGGCCTTTCACCGCATCGATGACCTGATCGAACGCATGGGCGCCATCACGCGCCAGCTCAAGAGCTATGCCGGCAAGGGCCAGGCAGAGCTGCGCCCACTGGACATGGCGGAGGCGCTGACATCGGCCCTGTCGATGATGGAGCCGCAGCTGCGGTCCCGCCATGTGCAGATCACCCGCATCATCCCCGAAGACCCCGTGCGCGTGATGGGCGACAGGGTGCGGGTGGAACAGGTCATGGTGAACCTGCTGCGCAACGCGCTGGATGCCACGCGCTCCGTGGACAATCCGGCGGTGGATGTGATCCTGTCGCGCGGCGAAACCGCCACGCTGACCGTGCGGGACAATGGGGTGGGGATCACGGATCTGGATTCCCTGTTCGAGCCGTTCTACACCACCAAGCCGCCCGGCGACGGGGTCGGGCTGGGGCTGGCGATTTCCTCCGGCATCGTCTCGGACCTTGGGGGGCGGTTGACGGCCCGCAATGCCGAAGGCGGCGGTGCGGTTTTTGAAATGCAGCTGCCCATCCTGGGCGATGACACACTTGCCGCGGAGTAACCCATGTCAGGAACCATGAAGATCGCCATCGTCGATGACGAGGTGGACATGCGCCATTCCATCAGCCAGTGGCTGCGCCTGTCGGGGTTTGAAACCGAAACCTATGCCAGTGGCGAGGAAGCCCTGCGCGGCATCGGCAGCGATTATCCCGGTGTTGTCATCACGGATATCAAGATGCCGGGCATGGATGGCATCCAGCTGTTGCGCCGCCTGCGCGCCGCCGATGGCGCCTTGCCCGTCATCATGGTCACGGGGCATGGCGATGTGCCCATGGCGGTGGAGGCGATGCGCCTGGGCGCGCAGGATTTTCTGGAAAAGCCGTTTGACCCGGAAAGAATGGCGGATATCGCCCGCACGGCCCTGCGCCACCGGCGCATGACGCTGGACAACCGCATGTTGCGTCGGGAACTGGCCGGCGGCGGCAAGATCATGGGCAAGATCGTCGGCCAAAGCCCGCTGGCCGAAAAGCTGCGCGAGGATATCCTGGATCTGGGTCAGGCCGATGGCCATGTGCTGATCGACGGCGAAACCGGCACGGGCAAGACCCTGGCCGCCCATGCGCTGCATGCGGTGGGGGCACGGGCCGGGCGGCCTTTCGTGCTGGTCAACTGCGGTGCGCAGGACGAAGACACCCTGGCCGCGCGGCTGTTTGGCGGGGCCGAGCCGGGCGACGGACAGCTTGCCGCGATCGAGGAAGCCCGCGGCGGCACGCTGGTGCTTGAGGATATCGAGACGCTGCCGCCGCGGCTGCAAACCCGTCTGATGGCGGTGCTGGATGCCCAGGGCACGCCGCCGGAGCTGCGCGTGATTGCCATCTGCAACGCGCAGGACCCGGCGCGGGACTGTTCGCAGACGCTGCGGTCCAACCTGTATTACCGGCTTGGCTCCCTGCGGCTGACAACGCCGCCCCTGCGCCTGCGCGGCGAGGACATCCTGGTGCTGTTCACCCGCTATGCCGAACAATTCGCTGAGGAATACGGCTGTGAGGTGCCCCGCGTGACAGGGCAGGAGGCCGCGCAGCTGATGCAATCTCCCTGGCCGGGCAACATCCGCCAGCTGATCAACATTGCCGAACAGGCCGTCTTGCAGGCCCGCCGGGGCGAGGGGACGATCTCCTCCCTCTTGATGAGCGACGCCGCCGCCATCCAGGCCACCATGACGACCGAGGGCAAGCCGCTGAAAGAATATGTGGAGGCCTTTGAAAAGATGCTGATCGACAACACCATGCGCCGGCACAAAGGCTCCATCGCTGCGGTGATGGATGAGCTCTGCCTGCCGCGCCGGACCCTGAATGAGAAAATGGCCAAATACGGCCTGCAACGGTCTGATTACCTGAACGGCTGAGGCACCCGCACCCGTCCGCGGCCGGGCTGGACCGCTGGATGGCCCATCCGCAAACAGAAAGGCCCCGCCCTTTTCGGGGGCGGGGCCTTTTCCTGGCGTGGGCCAAGGGGGCGCGGGTTATTCCGCCGCGCGCAGTGGCAACTCCGGCTCCAGCTCCGTATCGCGCAGGCTGACCGGATCCTGGGCATCGGCCCAGACGATCTCGGGCGCGGGGATCCGGCGCGCGGTGCGGCGCAACGCCCAGTCACGGGCAAAGCGGCTGGACCGGCCCATGGACAGGCGCGCCAGCAGTTGCGCGATCCATAGCGCGTATTCCGTAGCCCAGATCCGCGCGGCCAGCATGGCCGGGGTGAAGATCAGCGTCAGCACCGTTGCCACGCCAAGGCCGAAGACCACCGCCGTGGCCAGCTGTTTCCACCACAGCGCAGTGGGGCTGTCGATGGAATAGCCGCCATTGACGAAATCGATGCTCAGCCCGAACATCATCGGCGCCAGACCGGCCATGGTGGTGATCGTGGTCAGCAGAACTGGCCGAATGCGGGCCTCTGCCGTGCGGATGATGGCCTCGATCTTCGGCATGTAGCGTGAGAATTCCTGGTAGGTGTCGATCAACACGATGTTGTTGTTCACCACGATCCCCGCCAGCGCGACGATGCCCGTGCCCGTCATGATGATGGAGAAGCTCTGACCCATCACCAGCATCCCGATCAGCGTCCCCGCCGTGGACAGCACCACCGCCAGCAACACCAGAACCGAGTTATAGATGCTGTTGAACTGCGCCAGCAGGATGATGAACATCAGCCCCAATGCCGCGCTGAAGGCCGATTGCAGGAAGGCCTGGCTTTCGGCCTGGTCCTCCTGATCGCCGGTCCATTCCCAGCTGATGCCCTCGGGCAGATCAACGCTGTCCAGCCATTTGGTCAGCTCCGCGATGCGTTCGTTGTCATTGATGGCAACCGTGCTCAGCACACCGTCCGCAAAGGCGCGGGCGATGCGGTCAACCTGTTGCCCCTCGGTCAGCGAAAACAGCGCAAAGCGCCCGCCATCGGGGCCGGTCAGCTCTGTCGCCTGGGTCGTCTCGCCCTCTGCCAGCGCGCGCACGACGGCCAGCGCCGTGCCATCGCCGCCGGGGTCCGTCAGCTTGAACAGGCCGGGCGTCACCGCCGCCTTGACGTCGAAATGGCGGGTCTGGTCCACGCGGTTGATCTCGCTCAGCTTTTCCACCGGCTGGCGGGTGACGAAATTCGACAGCGGCACAAGGCCTGCGTTGGTGCGCACCCGCAGGCTGTCCATGGTGGACAGCAGGCGGTCTTCCTCGGCCAGGCGCACGCGGATGTCGATTTCCTCATCGCTGCTGTCCACGCGCATGGTGTCCAGCAGGATGCCGCGCGTGACCAGCTGCACCATGGCGCCCACGGTGGCCACATCCGCGCCATAGCGGCCGGCCTTTTCCACATCCACGTCAATCTGCCAGTCAATGCCGGGCAGGGGCAGGGTGTCTTCCAACTGGGTGATGCCGGGGGTGGCCTCGAACTGGGCGCGGGCCATGCGGGTGGCCTCCAGCAGGGCATCCCAGTCATCGCCCAGCAGGCGCAGATGCACCGGCTTGGCCGAGGCCGGCCCCTGCGCGAGGTTGAGGATCTCTGTCTGCACGCCGGGCAGGGTGGACAACTGGCGGCTCAACTCCTCGACCACCACGTCGCCGTCCCATTCCGGGCGGCCGGCGCGATCTTCCCAGGGCAGCAGCTCGAACTGGACCTGGCCAATGGTGTCCTTGGGCGCCTCTGACCCGCCGGTGTTGTTGGACAGCCCCCCTTCGCCGGCAAAGGCAAAGACGCTTTCCACCGCCGGGTGCTGCAGCACGATGGCCTCGGCCCGCGTGGTCAGCGCATCCTTTTCCACCAGCGAAAGGTTGCCGCGCGCCTTGACGTAAACGATGGCCTGCTCCGGCTCCGTCTCGACGAAAAATTCCACGCCGTTGTTGTTGGCGCCATAGTAGATGAAGGTGGAGCCGACGAAGATGAACACTGCCCCGATGGCCACAAGCGGGCCGATGGGGTTGTCCGTGACGGCGGCGATCACCCTGCCAAACCATGTGCGGCTATAGCCCGTCTGCACATCGGCCACCTGGGGGCCGCGACGCAACCGCCGCGCAATGGCGGAAAAGCCCATGCCCAGGCGCGGCAGAATGGCCACGACGGACAGCACCAGCGCCGCCGCACCCGCCAGCGCTGCGCCAAGCAGCACGGCGCAGGCCACGATGATGCCGAACATGCGCAGCAGGGCAGGCACGGTGGCGCCCAGCATGTCCGCCGCATCCAGGCTGCCTGCCAGCGGCCCCATCATAGCGCCCAGTTGCGGTACCAGCGCGGCGGCGGCGGCGATCGGCAGGGCCGAGACCAGCGGCAGGCCCAGATGCGCCAGCAGCGGCAGGCGCGCGATGGCGTCCAGCGCCCAGCCGATCAGCCGCGTGGCCCGGCCCACGACGCCGCCCAGAACCGGCAGATAGACCAGCGCCACCACCAGAGAGGCCGACAGCACGAAGATCAGCGTGACCGGCAACATCCCCATGAACTCGCCCGGCACGCCGGGCCAGAACAGCATGGGCAGAAAGGCACACAGCGTCGTGGCGGTGGAGCTGACCACTGGCCAGAACATGCGCTTTGCGGCCTCGGTATAGGCGTGCATCGGGCCGGAGCCTTCCTTGATGCGGGTATCGGCGTATTCCACGATGACAATGGCGCCATCGACCAGCATGCCCACGGCCAGGATCAGACCGAACATCACGATGTTGGAAATCGACACGCCCATCAGCGCCAGCAGCGCGAAACACAGCAGGAAGGACGTGGGAATCGCAAACCCCACGAGCAGCGAAGACCGCAGGCCAAGCGAGGCCAGCACCACGATCATCACCAGCGCAATCGCCGTCAGGACGGAGGATTCCAGCTGTTTGACCATGCTGTCCACCTGGCGGGACTGGTCGTTGGAGCTGTCCAGCGACACCGCGGCGCGCAGCTCGGCCGGCCAGTCCTGGGCCGAGGCCGCCACTGTGGCCCGCACGGCGCTGGCAGTGTCGATGATGTTGAACCCCTTGCGCTTGACCACCTGCAGGGCAATCGTGCTTTCGCCGTTGAACCGGGCAGTGCCGTCGCGGTCCTCGAAGGTCAGGTTGATGCGCGCCAGATCGCCCAGCGTCACCACGCGGTCGCCATTGGTCTTGACCGGCAGATCGTAGATGTCGCGCGCCTCGTCGAAGCTGGACGGGATCTTGACGCTGAAGGCGCCGGTGTCCGTCTCAACCTCGCCCGCGGCGATCAGCTGGTTGTTGTTCTGTACAACCCGGATCAGCTCGGTGGCGGTGATGTTGTAGGATTCCAGCTTCAGCGGATCGATCAGCACTTCCAGCATCTCGTCGCGGTCACCGGCAATGCCGGCCTCCAGCACGGCATCCATCGCCTCCAGGTCATCCTGCAGGGCGCGGGCCACGCGGGCCATTGTGCGTTCCGGCACCGGGCCGGTCAGCGTGACGATGATTATGGGAAATTCGGAGAAGTTGATCTCGTTGATCGAATACTGTTCCGCGCCGTCGGGGAATTTCGATTGCGCGTTGTTCATGGCATCGCGCACGTCGGCCATGACCTTGGTCTTGTCCCAGCCGAACTCGAACTCCATCGCCACGCCGGCATAGCCTTCGGCGGCGGTGGCGCTCATGCTCTTCAGGCCGTCAAGATCGGCAAGCTCCGTCTCCATGGGTTTGACGAGCAGCTTTTCGGAATCGGTGGCGGAGATGCCGGGAAACGGCACCGAGACGAACAGCGCCGGGATCTCGATATCCGGCTCGCCCTCCTTGGGCAGGCCAACATAGGCAAAGCCGCCGACCAGCAGCGACAGCACGATAAAGGCCATGACCATCCGCGCACGGGCGGCGGCCCAGTCGATCAAGCCTGTCATTGGATCACGTCCTCATAGCTGGCGGCGATGCGCACACCGTCGGTGACGTATTCCTGCCCCACGGTGATCACATCCACCTCATCGGGCAGGCCGGACACCCAGATGCCGCGCCGCGTGTCGCGCAGCACCTGCACCGGCATGAACATGGCGCGTTCATCTGCCGTGACGGTGCGTACGCCCATTGTGCCTTCGTCATTCAGGGTCAGCGCGCTTTGGGGCAGCAGATGGGCATTCACACCCTCCGCCCGCACGATCAGCTCGGCTGTCTGGCCCGCGCGGATGGACAGCTCCGGGTTCGGCGCGGTCAGTTCCACGCGGAAGGTGCGGGTGGTGGGGTCCGAATTGCGGGCCACGAATTGCACCGCGCCGGTCACCTCGGCCCCGTTGGCCAGCCGGGCCTGCGCGGGGGCGCCCAGCTGCAGCCGGTCAACATCGGATTCCGAGACATAGGCGGTCAGCCGGATCGGGTCCAACTGGTAGACCGTGGCGCAGGTTGCGCCGTTCGGTCCGCCCGCCTGCAACAGCGTGCCAAGCTCGGCGGTGTCCTGTTCCAGAACGCCGGCGAAGGGGGCTGTCACGGTCAGGCGGTCCAGTTCCGTCTGGGCCCGTTGCACCGCGGCGCTGGCCGACTGGATCGAGGCCTCAAGCGTGTCCAGCCCCGCGCGCGCGCTCTCCAGGCCGGCCTCGGCGCTGCGCACCCCGGCCTCGGCAGACCGCAGCGCGGCGCGGGCATTGGCCACGCGCGTCTCGGATGCAAAGCCATCCTGTTGCAGGGATTCGGCGGCGTTGACGTTGATGCGCGCCTCTTCCAGGCGGGCGCGGGCTTCTTCCAGCCGGGCCTCGGCTTCGGGCAGGCGGGAATTCACGGTGGCGCGTTGCGCGCGCGCCTCAACCAGCCGGGCTTCGGCCTCGGCCAGGGCGGCGGGGCGCGTGCCTGGATTGATCTGGCACAGCACTTGGCCTGCCACGACCCGTTCGCCCCGCGGCAGGGGGGCGGAGATCACGGTGCCGGTGGTTTCGGCCTGCACGCTGACGCTGCGCAGCGGCTCGGTCTCTCCGCGCAGGATCACGGCATTGTCCACCTGCTGCGCGACGGATCGCATGGCAATGACCTTCGGCACCTCTTCAATGTCCACCTCGGCCAGCGGCGGCGCATCGGGCGCCTGTGGCTGCGCAGGCGCGCCGGGAAGCTGGGCCAGCGCGTCTTCCACGGGTGCCTCGATCTCTTCGACGGGGGCCGTGGCGCTGACGGATTGGCTGGCAAGGAACGCATCCAGCCTGTCACGGTCCAGGATCAGGAAATACAGACCCACGGTCACGATAAGGGCGGTCAGCAAGGGAACAGGGCGCATTGGGCCTCCGGCGGCGGATGGCGGCGGTCTGCCATCGTTGAACTGTTCAGTTCAGAATAGAGCGCTGCCCGCATCTCTTCAAGGTAAACCGAACGGTTCATTTTGCATTTCTTGCAGCTGCAGCATTCCGCTGCGGAACTGTTGCCGCGCAAACACGCCTTGGCACTGGGTTTTGCGCAAGTTATGAACGCCTCAGCACAAGCAGGGGGCAGATCAGGTGAGCAACACCGACAGTTTCATCGAAGAGGTCACCGAGGAAGTCCGCCGGGATCGACTCTACGCCGCCCTGCGCCGCTATGGCTGGGTGGGCGTGCTGGCGGTTCTGCTGATCGTCGGCGGCGCGGCCTTCAACGAATGGCGCAAGGCGCAGGATGCCGCCCGCGCCGAGGCTTTCGGCGATGCGCTGCTGGCGGCGCTGGATTCGTCTGACCAGGACGCACGCCTGCAGGCACTGGCAGAGGTAGAGCCGCCCAGCCCGGCGGGCGCTGCGGTTCAGGCCATGCTGCGGGCGTCGGAACTGCTGGCGGCCGATCGCCGGGAGGATGCCGCGCAGGCGCTGGATGCCGTAGCTGATCAGGCCGATGCCGCGGATATCTACCGCGATGTCGCCACGCTCAAGGCGCTGTTGCTGGCGCCCGAAGCCGAGGACGCCGCCACCCGCCGCCTGATGCTGGACGCGCTGGCCGCGCCGGGCAATCCGCTGCGCCTGCTGGCGCAGGAGCAGATTGCCCTGATCCAGTTGGAGGCCGGCGACCGTGACGCCGCCCGCGCCACCCTGGCCGCGATCCTGGAAGATGCCGAGGTCACCAATGGCCTGCGCCGCCGCGCCGGGCAGATTCTGATGGCGCTGGGTGGCGCGCCGGAGGCCGGATGACACGCGCCTCCGCCCTCCGCGCCGCGCGGGTTTCGTTCTTCCTGGGCGCCGCCCTTGCACTGGCCGCCTGCGAGCAGGATCCGATCTTGCCCGGCAGCCGCGCGCCCCTGCGCCCCCCGATGGAGACCGCTGAGGGCGCATCCCGCGCCGCGCCCCTGCGCGACAGCGCGCCCGTGGCCCTTGGCCCCGCGCGGGTCAATGCGGCCTGGCCGCAGGCGCATG
>CBFHYV010000096.1:0-10562 GCA_965660085.1 uncultured Paracoccaceae bacterium | reverse complement strand
GGCTGCTGGGGCTGGCGGGCGTGGGCTGCTGCGTGGCCATGGCCATGCCGCAGGTGCATATCGTGGCGCTCTGCGTGGATCTGGGGTTTGGCACAGCTGTCGGCTCTGAAATGCTGTCGTTGATGCTGCTTGGGGGGGTGGCCTCCCGGCTTGTGTCGGGCCTGCTGTCGGACAGGCTGGGCGGAGTGGCCACGCTGTTGATCGGCGCCACGCTGCAATGCATTGCGCTGTTTCTCTACCTGCCGGCGGGGGGGATGGTGTCGCTCTATGTGGTCAGCCTGATCTTCGGCCTCAGCCAGGGCGGGATCGTGCCGGCCTATGCGGTGATCGTGCGGGAATACCTGCCCGCGCAAGAGGCCGGCGCCCGCGTTGGCTTTGTCATGATGATGACCATCTTCGGCATGGCGCTGGGCGGCTGGATGTCCGGCTGGATCCATGACGTGACGGGCAGCTATCACTGGGCCTTCGTCAACGGCATCGCGTGGAACGCGGCCAATATCGCCATCGTGGTCATGGTCTGGCGCCTGGGGCGCGGGGCGTCCGGCCCGGCCCGGCCCGTGGGGGCGTGATTGGGTCGCCGCGGTGCGGGGGGTGCGTGAAATGCCCGCCCCCGCGTTGCGGTTCACCGCCCTTCGCCCTTAGGGTGCCCCCTGTGCACGACCCCGCGCGCGCCCATGTTGCGCGCCCATGACGCCATGCGAAAGGACAACCGATGCTGAAGAATGACCAACTGGAGGCCTGGGACCGGGACAACTTTTTCCACCCTTCCACGCATCTGGCCGAATTTGCCCGCGGCAATGCCCCCCAGCGGGTGATCTCCGGCGGGCGCGGCTGCCATATCACGGACCGTGACGGCACCCGCCTGCTGGATGGGTTTGCGGGCCTCTATTGCGTGAACGTGGGCTATGGCCGCCCGGAGATCGCCGATGCCATCGCCGAACAGGCCCGAGAGCTGGCCTATTACCACGCCTATGTGGGCCACGGCACGGAGGCCTCCATCACCCTGGCCAAGATGGTGCTGGAACGCGCGCCCAGCCACATGAGCAAGGTGTATTTCGGCCTGTCCGGCTCTGACGCCAATGAAACCAACATCAAGCTGGTGTGGTATTACAACAACATCCTTGGCCGGCCGGAGAAGAAGAAGATCATCAGCCGCTGGCGGGGCTATCACGGCTCTGGCCTGATGACAGGTTCGCTGACGGGGTTGGAACTGTTCCACAAGAAGTTCGACCTGCCGCTGGCGCAGGTGCTTCATACAGAGGCGCCCTATTACTACCGCCGCCCGGATCTGGCGATGTCGGAGAGCGAATTCGTCGCCCATTGCGTGGCCGAGCTGGAGGCGCTGATCGCGCGGGAGGGCGCGGATACCATCGCGGCCTTCATCGGGGAGCCAGCGCTGGGCACCGGCGGGCTGGTGCCGCCGCCGCAGGGCTATTGGGCCGCCATCCAGGAGGTGCTGCAGCGCCATGACATCCTGCTGATCGCGGATGAGGTCGTCACCGGCTTTGGCCGGCTGGGCAGCATGTTCGGATCTGACCATTATGGGCTGACGCCGGATCTGATGACCATCGCCAAGGGTCTGACCAGCGCCTATGCGCCGCTGTCAGGCTCCATCGTGTCGGACCGCATGTGGAAGGTGCTGGAACAGGGGACGGATGAAAACGGCCCCATCGGCCACGGCTGGACCTATTCCGCCCATCCCATCGGGGCGGCGGCCGGTGTGGCGAACCTGAAGCTGATCGATGATCTGGACCTGATCGGCAATGCGGGCCGTGTGGGGGCGCATTTCAAGGCCGCGCTGATGGCTGCGCTGGGCGATCACCCCCATGTGGGCGAGATCCGCGGCGAGGGGCTGTTGTGCGCGGTGGAACTGGTGGAGGATCGCGCCAGCCGGACGTTCTTTGACCCGGCGCGCAAGGTGGCGCCCACGGTCGCGGCGGCCCTGCTGGCGCGCGGGGTCATCACGCGGGCCATGCCGCAGGGGGACATCCTGGGCTTTGCGCCGCCCTTCTGCCTGAATGAGGCCGAGGCCGAAGAGATTGCCACCAAACTGGCCGAGGCCGTGGCCGAGGTGCTGGGCTGACCCTCTGCTGCGCCCGCTTTGGCGGGCGCAGCCACGCTCAGCCGCTGATGGCGGCCCAGATCAGCCGCAGCGCCACCACCGCCAGCAGACACAGCACCAGCTTGTCAAAGACCGCGCGCGGCACTTGCCGCGCGATCCGCGCGCCCAGCGGCATCGCCGCGAACAGCGGGATGCAGGCCAGCAGGCTCAGCCAGGCACGCTCTGGCGTCAGCACGCCCAGCAGGGTCAGCGCGGGCACCTGCCCCACCGTCATGGACAGGAAGAACACGGAGACCGTGGCGATAAAGGCGCGCCGTTCCAGCCCCAGCGCATTGATGAAGGTCAGCGAGATCGGCGCCGAAATGCCCGATGCGCCCTGCAACAGCCCCGACACCAGCCCGACCGGCACCGTCACGCGCTGTGCCGTGGCCATTGGCAACCGCCAGCCCGGCCGCGCAAGGCGAAAGCCCACATAGGCCAGCGCCATGCCCGCCACCACCAGGCTCAGCACATCCGCCCGCAGGTTGGCCAGCACCACGGACCCGGCCAGCGAGCCCACGACCGTGGCCGCGGTCAGCGGCAGCAAAAAGCGCGGCGTCACCAGATCGGCGCGGTAGGTCCACAGTTGCCACAGGTTTGACAGCACCGCCGGGATCGCAAAGACCGAAACCGCGAAAGGCACCCCGAAGTGCAGCGACAGGATCGGGATCACGATCACGGGCGTTCCGGCCCCGATCGCGCCTTTCAACAGGCCGCCCAGGGCAAAGGCCAGCCCACCCAGAATCAGCGCCTCATCCATGCTGCCTCCTCATACGGTATACAATTTCCCGCAAGATGGACCGATAACACCGTCAAGAAAATCCGTTGACTGAAAATTGTATACAGAATAGCGTTCCGGCCGAGGAGCCCTTGCGAAAGGGATGGGAGGATGAACCGCCAGGAACGCAGCGCGCAGTTTGCGCGCGCGCTGATGGAGCTGCGATCGCTGATCCTGAACGGGGCCTTCCCGGCGGGCCATCGGCTTGCGGAAGTTGCCCTGGCGGAAAAGCTGGGCCTGTCCCGCACGCCGCTGCGCAAGGCGATGGACCGGCTTGTGGACGAAGGCCTGGTGGAACGGTTGGAAACAGGCGGTTGCCGCGTGGCGCGCTTTGCCCTGGCGGATGTGCGCGACGCGATCGAGCTGCGCGGCGTGTTGGAGGGCACCGCCGCGCGGCTGGCCGCGGAACGCGGTGCGCTGCCCGATCTGTTGCAGGATATGGCGCAGGTGCTGGACGGCCTGGACGCGGCGCTGTGCGGCACCTTCGATTTTCCCGCCTATGTCGAACAGAACGCGCGGTTCCATGACCTGTTGGCGCGGCTGGCTGGGTCCAATGTCGTGGCGCGTGAGGTGGACCGCGCCAACCGGCTGCCGGCGGCCTCGCCCACGGCCTTCATGCAGGGGCAGGAACTGATCCCCGATTTTCGGGACAGCCTGCTGCGCGCCCAGCACCAGCACCGCGCGATCCATGAGGCCATCGTCGCCCGCGAAGGCGCTCGGGCCGAGGCGTTGGCCCGCGAACACGCGCGGCTGGCCATGCGCAACCTGGAATATGTGATGATCCAGGCCCCCAACCTCGCAGAGCGGGTTCCGGGGCTTGTGCTCGTGCAAGACTGACCAACACATCCAACGGAGGAGAGAACCCGGATGCAAAGCCTGAGCGAAGTGATGAAGCAGCACGCCAACCCCGTGCAGATGCTGCGCAACAGCCGGATCGGCATGTATGTCTATCCGGTCGTCGCGCCTGAATTCACCAACTGGCGGGATGAACAGCGCGCCTGGCGTGACAGCGCCGTGCTGTTCGACCAGTCCCACCACATGGATGAGCTGATCGTCGAAGGCCCCGATGCCGCCGACTTCCTGGCCCATGTGGGCATCAACGGTTTCAGCAATTTCGACCTGAACCGCGCCAAGCATTTCGTGCCCGTGACGCCCGCGGGCCATGTGATCGGGGACATGATCATCTTCCGCGAGCGTGAGGACAAGTTCATCCTCGTCGGCCGCGCCCCCACCGCCAACTGGACGAAGTTCCAGGCCGCCGTGGGCAATTGGAAAGTGCGCCTGACGCATGATCCGCGCTCCAACTCTCGCCCCGATGGGGAACGGGTGCTGCGCACGCATTACCGGTTCCAGATCCAGGGCCCCGATGCGCCGAAGATCTTTGAAAAGATCAATGGCGGCCCGGTGCCGGAGATCAAGTTCTTCCACGTGGACTGGATCAATGTCGGCGGCCGCCGGGTGCAGGCGCTGCGCCATGGCATGGCCGGTGCGCCGGGCCTGGAAATCTGGGGCCCCTATGCGGACAAGCACTACATCCAGTCCACCATCCTGCAGGCCGCCCGCGACCTGGGCGTGGATCTGCACCAGGTGGGCAGCCGCGCCTATTCCACCAACACGCTGGAATCGGGCTGGATCCCCTCTCCGCTGCCGGGCATCTACACCGGCGATGGCATGATGGCCGAATACCGCGACTGGCTGGGCGCTGACGCCTATGAGGCCGCAGGCTCCATCGGCGGCAGCTTTGTCTCCGAGAACATCGAGGACTACTACGTCAACCCGTTCGAGCTGGGCTACGGCTTCTACATCGGCTGGAAAAAGGATGACTTCATCGGCAAGGCCGCGCTGACCGCGATGAAGGACAGCCCCGCCAACCGCAAGAAGGTGACCTTTGAGTGGAACCGCGAAGATGTGCTGAAGGTCATCGCCTCCGGCTTTGAAGAGGGCACGCCCTACAAGTGGCTCGACTTCCCGCAGCCCAACTATGCTTCCTCCAGCGCCGATATGGTGATGCAGGGCGACAAGATGGTCGGCATGTCCATGTTCAACGGCTTCAGCTATAACGAGCGCTGCTTCCTCAGCCTTGGCGTCGTGGCGCAGGATGTGCAGATCGGGGATGTGCTGACGCTGAAATGGGGCGAAAGCGACGAGACCCAGAAGACCTCGGCCGAGCGTCACAAGCAGGCCGACATCCGCGTGCGCGTCTCTGCCACGCCCTATGCGCGCGAAGCCCGCGAAAACTACGCCGACAGCTGGCGCACCAAGGCGGCAGAATAAGCCGCGGCGCCTGCGTCAAAATATCTTTCCCGCCGCAGAATCTACGCTACCCTGCGGCGGGGAGCGGCGGACCACACAAGGCCCGCCACACCACAAACCGGGGAGGAAAACGAATGAAACTGAAGCACCTGATCCTTGGCGCCGCCATGGTTGCCACCGGCGCGCTGTCCGCCGCCGCGCAGGAACTGAAATTTGCCAACTTCACGCCGCCGTTCCACACGGTGAACGCATCCGTGATCGAAAAGCTGAATGCCGATCTGTCCGCCGCCACCAATGGCGCGGTGACGGTGCGCGGCTATCACGGCGGTGAGCTGGGCGCAGGCCCGGTGGAACAATATGTGCGCGTGGTGCAGGGCGTGGCCGACATGGCCTGGGGCCTGCCGGGCTACACCAGCTCGCAATTCCGGCAGACGATGATCGTGGAACTGCCCACGGCCATCCCGCTGGACGCGCCGGGCCATGCCGCGCTGTGGACGGCCTATGATGAACATCTGTCCGGTGAGTTCCCCGGCACGGTGCCCGTGGCGCTGTGGACGTCCGAACCCAACGTCTTCATCATGAAGGACAAGGTCATCCGCACGCCTGCGGATGTTGCCGGGCTGAAGATCCGCGTGGCCGGTGCCACCGCCGCGCAGGTGCTGGAGGCCATGGGCGGCACGCCGGTGCAGATGCCGATCAACCAGGTCTACAACGCGCTGCAGACGGGCCTGATTGATGGCGTCATCACCGGGGCAT
Organism: uncultured Paracoccaceae bacterium; assembly: GCA_965660085.1. Lineage (GTDB taxonomy): Bacteria > Pseudomonadota > Alphaproteobacteria > Rhodobacterales > Rhodobacteraceae > CBFHYV01. The sequence continues at coordinate 4,674 of CBFHYV010000096.1, read as the reverse complement.
CCACGCTCAATGACTTCAAACTCGACGAAGTGGCCAACAGCTACACCTTCGGTGCCAACCTGGGCCGGCTGTCCTTCTACGCGGTGATGAATCAGCGCGCCTTCGACGGGCTGAGCGACGATGCCCAGGCCGCCCTGCTGGCGATGCGGGCCGATGTGTCCAAATCCGCCGAGGATGCGTGGAACGCCACCGCCGATGCCGGCGTGGCCGAGGCGCGCATGAAGCCGGAGAACACCTTTGTTGACCTGACCGAGGCCGAGGCGCAGGCCTTTGCCGACGCGGTGGCCGGTGTTGTGGATGCCTATGTGGGCGATGTTGGCGGCGCGGATGCGCTGGCCGCGATGCGAGCGAACTGAGTGCTGACTGCGCTGAGACAGGCGGCGGACGGGCTGATCGGCCTGTCCGCCACCATTGGCGCGCTGGCGCTGGTGGCCGAGGTGGGCGTGATCCTGGTGGATGTCATCGGGCGCGCCTTCGGCCACCCGCTTCTTGGCAGCCAGGACCTGATCACCATGGGCATGGTGATCCTGGTGTTTGGCGGCATGGCGCTGTGTGACCGGAACGGCGGGCATATCTCTGTCGATCTGCTGGAAAAACGGTTCCCGCCTGCAATGAACCGCATGATCGATATTCTGGGCGCGGTTCTGGGCGCGGTGATCTTTGCCTTCATCGCCTGGGCGGTGTGGGAATCCTCCAGGATCAGCGTGATGCTGAACCTGTCCACCAACCTGCTGGAGCTGCCCAAAGCGTGGTTCCAATGGGCCTTGTGCGGCTTCGCGGGGCTGACGGCGCTGGGCATGGCCCTGCGCGCGGTCGAACTGACCCTGTCAGGCCGTGATGTGCGCAGCGACTGGAGATTGACATGACTGCCGGAGCAATCGGCACCCTGGGCATCGTGGCGCTGTTGATCTTGCTGATCCTGCGCATTCCCGTGGCCTTTGCCATGTTCCTGGTGGGCTTTCTGGGCATCTGGGTGCTGAATGGCTGGAACGCCGCCATGGGCCTGCTGGCCAGCGAAAGCTTCACGCTGGCCTCCAGCCCGGAACTGGTGATCGTGCCGCTGTTCATCCTGATGGGCAATGTGGCCAGCGCCACGGGCATGAGCCGCCAGTTGTATGACGCCGCCTATGCGCTGATCGGCCAGATCCGCGGCGGGCTGGCCAGCGCCACGGTGATCGGCTGTGGCGGGTTTGCGGCGCTGTCGGGGTCCTCCGTCGCGTCGGCGCTGACCATGGGCAAGGTGAGCCTGGCCCAGATGGACCGGTTCAAATACAGCCCGCGCCTGTCCACCGGGGTGGTGGCGGCGGGCGGCACGCTGGGCATCCTGATCCCGCCCTCCACGGGGTTCGTGATCTATGCCATCCTGACGGAACAGAGCATCGGCCGGCTGTTCCTGGCCGGGGTCTTTCCGGGGCTGCTGCTGCTCAGCGCCTTTGTCCTGACCATCACCATCCTGTGCTGGATCTGGCCGGAATACGGCCCCCGCGGGCCAAGCACGAACTGGCGCGAAAAACGGCATGCCCTACTGGGCGCCGTGCCAATCCTTCTGGTCATCCTGCTGACCATCGGCGGCATCTATGGCGGGTTGTTTTCGCCGGTGGAGGCCGCGGGCGTGGGCGCGGGGCTGGTGATTGCCTATGGCATCGTCACCCGGCGGCTGACTTTTTCCATGTTCCGGCTGGCGGCCAAGGACAGCATCGTGACCACGGCCACTGTCATGCTGATCCTCATCGCGGCGCATATGATCAACCCGTTCCTGGCGCTCAGCCATATCCCAACTGCGGTGGGCGAGGGGCTGGCCGCGCTGGATCTGCCGGTGCTGGGCACGCTGGCTGTGATCCTGCTGGTCTATCTGGTGCTGGGCTGTTTCCTGGAAGGGTTCGCCATGCTGGTGCTGACCCTGCCGATCTTCTTTCCCGTCATCATCGAATTGGGGATCGACCCGATCTGGTTCGGGGTTCTGGTGGTGCTGACGCTGGAAATGGGGCTGATTTCGCCGCCTGTGGGCATCAATGTGTTCATCGTGAAATCCGTGGCGCCCCAGGTTGACCTGTCAGAGATCTTTCGCGGGGTCGCGCCCTTCTGGGTGGCGATGATCGTGACGCTGGCAGTGCTGATCGCCTTTCCGCAGATCTCACTGTTTTTGCCGAACACGATGATGAACTGATCCGGCGGTCCCCGGACGCCAACAAGAAACGCCGCGCTGGCAACAGCGCGGCGTTTTTCGTTTCCAGGGTTCGTTCTGCTGAACAGAAGATCAGCCGAACACGTCTCCGAAATCGGGCCGGTCCATGTGCTGGGCCAGGGCGATCTCATCTGCCAGGTCCGTCACGCTCAGCCCCAGCACCTGGGTCGAGGCGCGATAGTCGGCCAGATTGTTCGCATCGCCGCCCTCAACCAGGCGGTTGGCGAAGGTCGCGCCGCCGAACGTGTCAAAGATCACCAGATCCTCTCCGTCCATATCGGTGAAGGCCAGGCTGTCCGACCCGCGGCTGTAATCGGTGATCACGTTGTCGCCGGCGTTGCTGGTGTTGAACTTGAACAGGAAGACATCGGCGCCGGAGCCGCCGGTCAGCGTGTTGTCCCCTGCATCGGCATACAGGATGTCATCGCCGGACCCGCCATCCAGCGTATCCTCGCCCCGACCGGCCACAAGGATATCCGCGCCGGAGCCGCCGTTCAGCACATCGCGCCCGCGGTCGCCGTCCATGTAATCCCGGCCGGACCCGCCATCGACGGTGTCATTGTCCGCACCGGCAAACACGATGTTCGTGCCTGTGGTCACGTCGATATAGTCGTTGCCGCTGCCGGCCCAGACCGCGTCATTGCCGCTGCCCAGCGTGATGTGGTCAGAGCCATAGCCGCCATAGACCGTGTCATTGTCATTCCCGGCAAGGATGGTGTCATTGCCGCCGCCACCCGCGATGACGTCTTCGCCATTGCCGCCCTCAACAAGGTCGGAGCCCGCGCCCGCAAAGATACGATCATGGCCATAGCCGCCATAGACGGTGTCATTGCCGCCGCCGCCGGTCAGAAAATCATCGCCATCGCCGCCATAGACGGTGTCATGCCCGGTGCCGCCATGCACGGTGTCATTGCCATCGCCGCCATAGACCACGTCCTGGCCGCCACCGCCCGTCAGCTTGTCATTGCCGCCGTTGCCATGCACTTCGTCATTGTTGTTGCCGCCATGCATGGTGTCCATGCCATCGCCGCCCAGCAGCAGGTCATTGCCCGCGCCGCCGCTTGCGCGGTTGCTGGCGCCATCGCCCACATCGACGTAATCGTCCCCGTCGCCGCCATCGAGACGGTCATTGCCGTTGCCCGCTGTCAGCGTGTCATTGCCCTGGCCACCGCTGGCGCGGTTGTTGCCATTTGCCACGCTGACGATATCGGTGCCGTCGCCGCCATCCATGCGGTCATCTCCGTCACCGGAATACATGGTGTCGTCGCCAGTGCCGCCTGCGATGCGGTTGGTGCCATGACCGGCAAAGATGTAATCATTGCCCTCGCCGCCGGCGATCCAGTCATCGCCATCGCCTGCGGTGATGGAGTCATTGCCGTCGCCGCCGGTCAGGCGGTTGTTATGCGCGCCGCCATGCACGGTGTCGTCGCCGTCACCGCCATTGATCCAGTCGTCGCCATTGTCGCCCTGCAGATAGTCATTCTGGTAGCCGCCGTTCATCCGGTCAGCGCCCGCGCCCCCGATGATGGAGTCGTCCCCGTCGCTGCCGTTCAGCCAGTCATGGCCCAGCCCGCCGATGATGGTGTCATTGCCATCGCCGCCGTCGATCCGGTCATTGCCGTCTTCGCCATACATCTCGTCGATGCCGCGGCTGCCCACCAGGTGGTCATCGCCCGCGCCGCCATATAGCGTGTCATTGTCATCGCCGCCGGTGATCTTGTCATTGCCGCTGCCGCCCTGGGCAAAGTCGAAGCCCTGGCTGAGGTTGATGATGTTGCGGCCGCTGGTTGCGGTGACTGTATCATCGCCCGCGCTGGTGGATACATAGTCGTCGCCGTCGCCGACCTCGACCAGGTCGTTGCCTTCCAGCGAACGGACGACATCGCGAATTGCCGAGCCGATGATGGTGTCATCCCCATCCGTGCCGTACAGCAGATTTCTTTCTTCACTCATAACCTGACCTCAAAAACGACTCACTTACCCAATGCGTCGAACATCCAAACTCAACACCCGGATTCGGGTATTTTTTGGACCAATACCCAAAAAATTGGGCGGATACTCTCCCCCTGCGTGCCACGCGGGCTGCAAATTCGCGTGATGGCACGGCCAAAGGGTATGGTCCTGCTTCATGGTATGCGGGCTTGACGCCTTCGGGGTGCCGGGCGAGGCTGCGCGCTGAACCGCAAAAGGGGGCAGATCATGCAGCAGCCGGATTGGATCCTGGCGGAAACGCAGGGATTGGCCCTGAGGGTAATGGTCATGTCCGGCGGGCGCGTTCTGGCACGCCACCGGGTGCCGCTGGCCGTGGGCGATGCCCGCAGCCCGGAGGACCTGGCCGAGCATATGCGCAGCAGCGTCTTGCCGGATCTGCCGGCCGACTTGCCGTTGTGCCTTTCGCCCGGCGCGGCGCCGGGCATGGCGCCGTTGACCGTGCCTGCGCGGCTGGAGGCTTCGGTTGCCCGGCCGCTTGGGTTTGGCGTGACGCTCCT
>CBFHYV010000095.1:0-10660 GCA_965660085.1 uncultured Paracoccaceae bacterium | reverse complement strand
GCCGCGGCGCCGTGGTGGCTGGCGCCGGCATCGTCGTGGAATTCAAAATCCTCGCGGAACATCGTCAGCAGATGTTCCTCCAGCCCCATCACGAGGGGGTGGACCAGAGTGTCGAACAGCACGTTCGCGCCTTCGATCCCCATCTGGGGGGAATAGCGGGCCGGGAAATCCTGCACATGCACGGGCGCGGAGATCACGGCGCAGGGAATGCCCAGCCGCTTGCCGATATGGCGTTCCATCTGCGTGCCGAGGATCAGCTCCGGCGCAAGCTCGGCGATGCGGGCCTCGACCTCCAGGTAGTCATCGGTGATGAGGGCATCGACGCCGAAATCCCGCGCGGTGGCGCGGATCATGCGCGCCTGTTCGCGGTTGTAACAGCCCAGGCCCGCGACCTCGAACCCCATTTCATCACGCGCCACGCGGGCCAGGGCCGCCACATGGGTGCCATCGCCGAAGATGAACACGCGCTTGTCCGTCAGATAGGTGGAATCGACGCTGGCCGCATACCAGGGCTGGTGCAGGCGGCTTTCGTCCAGCCGGGCCGGGCAGCCCGTCAGATCCGCCAGTTCCGCCACGAAATCGCGGGTGGCGCCGGCGCCGATGGGGATGGTGCGGGTGTAGGGCAGGTCCAGTTCACGCTGCATCCAGCGGCAGGCGGATTCGCCGGTTTCGGGATACATCAGCACGTTGACATGGGCCGCACCCAGCCGCGCGATATCCGCCGGGCTGGCGCCATAGGGGGCCACGACGTTCACGGCGATGCCCATATCCGCCAGCATGCGCGTCAGTTCCGTGATGTCATCGCGGTGGCGGAAGCCCAGGGCCGTTGGTCCGATCAGGTTGACCGAGGGCGTTTCGCGGCGTGCCACGGGCCGCGCCAAGGCGCGCACGATCTGAAAGAAGGTTTCATCCGCGCCGAAGTTTTCCTTGCGCTGGTAGCTTGGCAGTTCCAGCGGAATGACGGGGATCGGCAGGCCCGAGGTTTCCGCAAGGCCGCCGGGGTCATCCTGGATCAGCTCTGCCGTGCAGGAGGCGCCGACGATCATCGCCTCTGGCTGGAAGCGGTCATAGGCGTCCTGGCAAGCGGTCTTGAACAGCTGGGCCGTGTCAGAGCCCAGATCGCGCGCCTGGAAGGTGGTGTAGGTGACCGGCGGGCGGTGGTTGCGCCGTTCGATCATGGTGAAGAGCAGGTCCGCGTAGGTGTCGCCCTGGGGGGCGTGCAGCACGTAATGCAGCCCCTTCATGGCGGTGGCGACGCGCATGGCGCCCACATGGGGCGGGCCTTCGTATGTCCAGATCGCGAGCTTCATGGCTGATTCCCGGGGCGCTGCCCCGGACCCCGGAGTTTATTGGGCAAGATGAAGGGATGGGTCATTCCGCGGCCTCCGGTGTCAGCAGGGCGCGGCGGCGCAGCGGGCGGCTGAAGAGCGCGGCGAGGTCGCCGGCCTGTTCGTAGAAATGGATGGGGGTGAAGACCAGTTCGATGGCCCATTTGGTGGTCAGGCCTTCGGCCTCCAGCGGGTTGGCCAGACCCAGGCCGCAGATCGTGAGATCCGGGCGGGCGGCGCGGGCGCGGTCGAGCTGGCGGTCCACGTCCTGCCCTTCGGCCAGGGTGGGACCATCGGGGAGCAGGGCGAGATCCGGGCCGACGAGCGCGCGGTGGATGAAGGGGCTGCCGATTTCCAGTGCCGTGGCGCCGCATTCATTGGTGAGAAAGCGCGCCAGGGGGATTTCCATCTGGCTGTCGGGGAAGAGGAAGACCCGTTTGCCCTGCAGGGTGCCAGCGGCGCGGGCCACGGCGGCGCGGGCGCGGGCGCGGGGGGCCTCTGTCACGCGGGTGACGGTTTCGGCGGGGATATCGAAGGCGGCCGCGACGGCGTGGAGCCATGCGGTGGTGCCCTGTTCGCCGAAGGGCATGGGGGCTGCGACATGCTGTGCGCCGCGGCGGAGCAGGGCGGCATGGGTGTTGCCCAGGAAGGGCTGGACCATGGCAAAGCGGGTGTTTGGCCCGATGGAGAGCGGATCGCTGGCGCGGGCGTTTGGCAGCACCGTCACGTTCTGGATGCCGATGGCCGAAAGCAGGCCGAGCATCTGGTCCTGGACCACGTCCGGCAGAGCACCTGCGATCAGCAATTGGCTGGCCTGGGTTTCGGGCAGGCCGGGGACCATTGCGGCGAGGCAGGAGTCCTCGCCCTCGGTAAAGGTGGTTTCGATGCCGGAGCCGGAGAAATGGGTGATCATCACGCGTGGCGCGAATTTCTGTGACAGGCGTTCGGCGGCTTTTTCGAGATCGATCTTGATGACTTCGGACGGGCAGGAGCCCACCAGGAACAGGCGGCGGATGTCCGCGCGGCGGGCTAGCAGGCTGTCGACCACCTTGTCGAGCTCATCCTGGGCGCAGGACATGCCGGCGAGGTCGCCTTCTTCGAGAATCGCGGTGCCAAAGCGGGGTTCGGCGAAGATCATCACGCCCGCCGCACTTTGCAGCAGATGGGCGCAGGTGCGGGAGCCGACGACGAGGAAGAAGGCATCCTGCATCTTGCGGTGCAGCCAGACGATGGAGGTCAGCCCGCAGAATACCTCATGCTGGCCGCGTTCGCGCAGCACGGGCGCGGAGGTGCAGCCGCCGGTCATGCCGGCACCTGTGCGGATGCGGCGTCCAGCCGGGCCACGCGCAGTTTCCACAAGAATTGCGCGGCGTTCACGACATAGGCGGCATAGGCCACCAGCGCCACGGCCATCAGCGCGCCGGGTGCCATGGTGCCGCTGAACAGCCCATAGAGATAGAGGCTGTGCAGCGCGATCACCGCGAAGCTGACCATGTCTTCCCAGAAGAAGGCCGGCGCCAGAAGGTATTGGCCGAACACGACCTTTTCCCAGATCGCGCCAGTGATCATGATGACATAGAGCACGACGGTCTTGACCGCGACGGACCAGGCGGCGGCCTGGTAGCCGACGTCCCAGGCCAGATAGCGCAGCACCAGCACCAGTGAGACGAGGAACACCGCGAATTGCAGCGGGGCCAGCACGGCCTGAACGGTCGTCCAGGGGCTTGCGTCCCTGCGCGCGCGTTGCTGGGGTGTGTAAAGGGCTGGTCTGCGATGCGACGGGCCCTGCGTGTCAGTCATGACCGACTCCTTCGCCTGATGTGTCAAGCGTATGGATGGAGACCACCTAGTGTCAATTCAAAATGACATTCTCTCGGTTGGTTGACAGTTTTAGGTGACGGATTTTTGCGAAAATAGGCCTGTTTCTGCGCTGCTTGGGGGGAGTCTGCGTGAAATTGCCGCCGAAATGTCATTTCACTTTGACATTCCGGGCCGGCTGCGGGAGTTTGGATGAGCAGAGATCGCCCGGCGCCGAGACGGGAGTTTTCCGTGGTCCGCTGTGGACAGGAGGGGGCGATGAAGGACGACGACGCACAAGCAAGGCAAAGCGGCCGAGGCCGCCCGCCCCAGCGCGGCCCGGCGCATCTGGCGCGCCAGGTGTTGCGGGAAATGTGCGAACGGTCCCGACGGTCCCGTGATGCGCATCTGTCAGCCTGTGCGGTCTGGTTGGCCGATGCGGTATGTGCCTCGGCGGAGGACTATGACCCCGCCGCGCTGCGCGAGTCGCTGCATGAGAAGCGGATCTCGACGGATGATCTGCTGCTGGTCTGTGCCCCGGATGCCGCGGCCCTACTGGGGGACCGCTGGTTTGACAGCCAGACCTCCTTTGTCGATGTGACGATCGGCTGTGCGCGGCTGTTGTGTCTGTGCCGCGAGGCCGGGTCCAGCGCCTGGTTGCAGCCCGAAGAGCCGCCGCTGATGCGGTTCCTGCTGTGCACGCCCGAGGGCGAGACGCATCTGCTGGGGCCATTTGTCCTGGGATACAGCCTGCGCCGCGCGGGCTATTCGGTGCGCATGATGTCCGGTCTGGATGTCGAACGGATCTGCGCGGAGGTCGAATCGGATGATTTCGACGCCGTTTTGCTGAATTGCGGCAGCCTCGACAGCCTTGCATTCTTGAAAGATGCCATTAAACGCTTGTGGGCCGGAAAAAAACGTCCGGTTCTGGCGCTGGGCGGTGCGGTGCTGAAAGTTCAGAAGATAGACAGACATGAGGCGGGGGTGGACCTGGTGACCAATGACATCGACGATGTGCTTCGTTTGCTTGGTGCGCCGGAGCCCATGCCGTTGTCGGGGGCCGCAGAATGATACCGCCCGCATCCTTCTGCAATTCCGAAGACATCACCCTGCCGCTGTCTGTTGATGAACTGCCCGCCGTGTTGTCGGCCGCGGCCGACATGGCGCTGGTGCTGACCTCCGAAGGGGTGGTCAAGCATGTGGTGCATGGCTTGCGCCAGCAGGTCTGCGACTGGTGCGGAAAGCCGCTGGCAAGCTATCTGACCCCGGACAGCGTGCCCAAGCTGGAGGCTGCGCTGCTGCACGTGACCGACACGGGCGAGATGATCACCAACCTGGAGCTGAACCATCGCGAAGGCCCGGATTGGAGCGTGCCTGTCCGCTATACGGTGCGCGCGCTGGGTGAAATGGGCGATGTGCTGATCGTGGGCCGCGACCAAAGCAGTGTGGCCGCCACGCAGAAACAGCTGGTCAGCACGCAGCTGATGCTGGAACGCGGCTATGAGGAGCGGCGCGATTACGATGCCCGCTATCGGATGCTGCTGTCGAAATCGTCAGAGCCGTTCCTGTTTGTCTCCGTGGCCGATGGGCGGGTGCGGGACCTCAACGGCGCCGCGGCGCGGTTGCTGGGGGCCCCCGCGTCTGACCTGATGGATGCGGATTTCGCCAAGGAGTTCCGCGACAGGACAAAATCCGAGCTGATGGAGGCGCTGGTGACCAGCGCCAGCGATGTCGGCGCGCCGGATCTGCGGCTGAAAACGCGCCGCCGGGGGCGGGAGCTGTCCGTATCCGGCGCATTGTTCCGCGCGGCGGGCCAGCGGATGCTGCTGTGCCGCCTGCGCACGGATGAGACGCCCGGCCAGGGCAATGACAGGCTGGCGCGCAACCTTGCGTCCCTGTTTGCCAAGGGCAAGGACGGCGTGGTGTTCACCGATCTGTCCGGTGTGATCCAGAACGCCAATGACTCTTTCCTGGATCTTGTGGATGCGGCGCGGGAATCGGATGTTCTGGGGCTGTCCCTGTCCGATTTCATGGTGCGGTCACAGATCGACCTCAGCGTGATGCTGGAAAACACGCTGACGCTGAAATCCGGCGCGATGCGTATCTATGCCACGCGGTTGACCAATGCGCTGGGGCGCGAAACCCCGGTGGAGGTGTCCGTGGCGCAGTTGGAGGCCGGGGACCAACCCGCCATGGGCTTTGTCTTTCGCGATGTCAGCTGGATCGACGCGCTGCGGGGCACCGGGCCGGACAATCCCGCAATTCCGCAGATCGATGGCCGCTTTGCAGAGCTTGTCGGCTCGGTCAAGCTCAAGGACATCGTGTCCGAGGCCAATGAGGTGATCGAGCGAATCTGTATCCAGACCGCGATCGAGATGACGGCCAACAACCGCGCCGCCGCGGCCGAGATGCTGGGCCTGTCGCGCCAGAGCTTTTACGTCAAGCTCAACAAATATGGCCTGCATGGCAAGAGTGACGACTGAATCTGTCTCTCTTGGCTGACAGTGTGACATTGCCGCCTGTCTAATCCGCTTGATTATTGCCTGACTGTCAGCCAAGCTAGACATATGTCTGTTGCCGCCCCCCTTCCCGCGCGCCGCTGGCCAGAGCCGCTGGCGCTATTGTGGCTGATCAAGCCCGTCACCTGGTTTCCGCCGATGTGGGCCTTTCTGTGCGGCGCGGTCAGCGTTGGCACGCCCTTTGCGGCGCATTGGGGCCTGTTGGCCCTGGGCATCCTTCTGGCCGGGCCGATCGTCTGCGGCATGAGCCAGGCCGCCAATGACTGGTGTGACCGTCATGTGGATGCCATCAATGAGCCGGGCCGCCCGATCCCGTCGGGCCGTATTCCGGGCCGCTGGGGGCTGTGGGTCGCGCTGGCGATGTCTGTGCTCTCGCTCTGGGTGGGGGGCTATCTGGGGCCCTGGGGTTTCGGCGCCACCTGCCTTGGGGTGGCCGCGGCCTGGGCCTATTCGGCAGAGCCGCTGCGGCTGAAACGGTCGGGCCTGTGGGGGCCGGGGCTTGTGGGGCTCAGCTATGAGACGCTGCCCTGGATCACGGGGGCCGCGGTGCTCAGCGCCGGTGCCCCGGACGGGCGTATCCTGCTGGTTGCGCTGCTGTATGGCATCGGGGCGCATGGCATCATGACCCTCAATGATTTCAAGGCGCTGGATGGGGATCGGGTGATGGGGGTGCGGTCCCTGCCGGTCACGCTCGGCCCGGCGCGCGCGGCGCAGGTGGCCTGTGTGGTCATGGCGGTGCCGCAGGCGGTGGTGGTGGCGCTGTTGCTGGCCTGGGGCGCGGGTCTTGCGGCGCTGGGCATCGTGGCGCTGATGGCCGGGCAGGCCTGGGCGATGCGCGTGCTGCTGCGCGACCCGAAGGCCCGCGCGCCGTGGTATAACGGCACCGGCGTGCTGATGTATATTTCCGGAATGATGATCGCGGCGCTGGCGCTGCGCAGCCTTGGGGGCATGGCATGAGGCTCAGCTGGTTCAACATCCTGCGGCTTGGCCTGGTGCAGATGGCGCTGGGCATGATCGTGGTTCTGACAACGGCCACCATGAACCGCGTGATGGTGGTAGAGCTTGCCTTCCCCGCGATCCTGCCGGGCCTGCTGGTATCGCTTTATTACGGCACGCAGTTCCTGCGCCCCCATTTCGGCCATGGCGCCGATGCGGGCGGGCGGCGGGTGCCCTGGATCCTGGGCGGGATCACCGTGCTGGGGCTGGGCGCCATCACGGCGGCGGTGGCCGTGGGCGTCATGGAAACGGCGGCCGTGCGGGGCATTGCGCTGGCGGTGCCGGGGTTTGTGCTGATTGGTCTGGGAATCGGGGCGGCGGGCACCAACCTGCTGGCGCTGCTGGCGGTGCGGGTGGACACCGCGCGTCAGGCGGCGGCGGGCAGCGCGGTGTGGATCATGATGATCTTCGGCCTGGCCGCCACGGGCATCACGGCGGGGCAGTTGCTGGACCCCTATTCCGCCAGCCGCCTGCTGGCTGTGACGGCGGGCGTTGCCGCGCTGGCCTTGCTGCTGGCGGTGCTGGGCACCTGGGGCCAGGACGCGCCCGCGGGGGCCGTGGCGGACACCGCCCAGCCCGAAGGCGGGGCCATGTCCTTTCGCCAGGCCGCGCAAGAGCTGTGGCAGGATGGCCGGGTGCGCGGCTTCACGCTGTTCGTCTTTGCCTCCATGCTCGCCTATAATTTGCAGGACCTGATCCTGGAGCCCTTCGCCGGCCATGTCTTTGGCCTCAGCGTGGGGCAAAGCACGGCGCTGGGCGGGATGCATCACGCCGGTGCGCTGGCGGGGATGTTGGCGGTGCTGGCCTCCGGCACGGTGCTGCGGCGCTGGGTGGTGGTGCCCGTGCGGGTGTGGATTGTCGGCGGCTGCGTGCTGTCGGGTGTGGCGTTGCTGGCGCTGGCCTATGGCGGCACCCATGCGCCCGGTTGGCCGCTGGGGCCGAATATCTTTGCGCTGGGGCTGGCCAACGGGGCCTTCGCCGTGGCGGCCATCGGCGCGATGATGGGCCTGGCCCGCGAAGGGCAGGGCCGCCATGAAGGCATCCGCATGGGCGTTTTCGGGGCAGCGCAGGCCATTGCCTTTGGCCTTGGCTCTTTCCTGGGCACCGCAGCGGTGGACCTGACGCGGGGGCTGCTGCCCTTGCCGCTGGCCTATGGCAGCGTTTTTGCGGCAGAGGGGCTGGTCTTTCTGCTTGCCGGGGCGCTTGCGCTGCGCCTGGGCCACCATGACACGCCGGCACATGCCCCGGCCCTGGCAGGAGAATAAGCCATGTTCGACGTTATCGTGATCGGCGGCGGCCCGGCGGGCGCCACCGCGGCCGAGGATCTGGCGCGCTCTGGCCATCAGGTTGCGCTGCTGGACCGTGAAGGCCGGATCAAGCCCTGCGGCGGCGCCATTCCGCCGCGGCTGATTGCGGATTTCGATATCCCCGATGACCAGCTGATTGCCCGGATCACCACGGCGCGCATGATCGCGCCTTCGGGGCGGCAGGTGGATATCCCCATTGAAAACGGCTTTGTCGGCATGGTGGACCGGAAGGATTTCGATCCCTTCCTGCGCGCCCGGGCCGTGGCCGCCGGGGTCACGCGCCTGCATGGCACCTTTCTGCGGCTGGACCGGGACGGGGCGCAGACCGCCGTGGTCTACCGGGATCCGCAGACCGGCGAGGAGGCGCGCGCCGCGGCCCGCATGGTGATCGGGGCCGATGGCGCCCGGTCCCGCGTGGCAGAGCAGGAAATCCCCGGCGGCGGGCAGACGCCGCTGGTCTTTGCCTATCACGAAATCATCGCCGCCCCCGCCGTAGGTGAGGCCGCGCAGTATGATCCTGACCGGTGTGACGTGATCTATGACGGCAAGGTCAGCCCGGATTTCTACGGCTGGGTCTTTCCGCATGGCAGCAGCGCCTCTGTGGGCATGGGCACCTATATCCGGGACGTGGACCTGAAGGCCGCAACCGCCGGGCTGCGCCGCGCCGCCGGGCTGGCAGAGTGCGAAACCCTGCGCCGCGAGGGCGCGCCCATCCCGCTGAAGCCGCTGGCGCGCTGGGACAATGGCCGGGACGTGGTGCTGGCCGGGGATGCCGCCGGTGTGGTGGCGCCCAGCAGCGGCGAGGGGATCTATTACGCCATGATCGGCGGGCGCGTGGCGGCATCGGCCGTGTCGGCGGCGCTGACCACGGGCGATCCGGCGCGGCTGGGGCTTGCGCGGCGGCTGTTCATGCGCGAACACCGCACCGTGTTCCGGGTGCTGGGGCAGATGCAGGACGCCTACTACCGCTCTGACATGCGGCGGGAACGGTTTGTCAGCCTGTGCCACGACCGGGACGTGCAACGCCTGACGTTCGAGGCCTATATGAACAAGAAGCTCGTCGCCGCGCGGCCGCTGGCGCATCTGAAGATCGGGTTCAAGAACATGCTGCACCTGACCGGCATGGTCCGGCCGGATTACACATGACCGCGCTGATCCCTGCCTGGGTGGACGGCACCCTGACGCCGGTGGAAAAGCTGGAAACCCACCGCCGTGGATTGCGCCACAAGGCGGTGTCCGTCTTCGTGCTGCGCGGTGAGGATGTGCTGATCCAGCGCCGCGCCCTGGGCAAATACCACACGCCGGGGCTGTGGGCGAACACCTGCTGCACCCACCCCGATTGGGACGAAACCGCGCTGGATTGCGCCCACCGCCGCCTGGATGAGGAACTGGGCCTGCGCGGCCTGACCCTGCGCCATGCGGGCCAGGTGGAATATCGCGCAGATGTCGGCGGCGGGCTGACCGAGCATGAGGTGGTGGAGATCTTCACGGCCCAGGCCGGGCCGTCCCTGGCCACCAACCCCAATCCCGATGAGGTCGAGGCGACCCGATGGGTCGATCGCACGGCCTTGATGCGGGAGATTTCCGATCACCCCGAGCGGTTCACGCCGTGGCTGCGCATCTACATGGCGCGCCACGCGAATCTGGTGTTCGGCTCACCGGTCTAGGCAGGGCAGGGCCGGATGCATTGCGCCCCCGGCCCAGGTGCGCGCGTTACAGCGCGATCGTCAGCATCAGCACCACAGGTGTGATGAAGGCAAAGGCAATGCAGAACAGCTGCGCGTAATGCGCGGCCAGCTTTGCGGGCTTGCTGGAATCCATCGTTTCGGCAAACCCTTCCAGCACGATGCCAAGCGCCTGCGTGCCGCCTTGGGCCTGGCGGTGCTTGCGCACGTGGCGCAGTTTTGCGGCATCATAGCGGGCGCGCAGGGTTTCCTGGGTGGGGGCGGTCATGGCACATCCTTTCCGTCTGTTTGCAGACAGGTGGCGCGGGATGTGCGGATGTCCAGTGCTGATCTGGGCCTGCCTGTGGCGCGGCTGTGTCGCGCCGGGGCCGGACCGGCGGATCAGGGCGCGGTTACAGCACCACCATCGTGAAGATCACGAAGGCGCCCACCAGATATTGCGCCACCACTGTCGCTTTCTGCAACATGGGGGTGGTCTGATAGGCGCTGCCATATTCCTCAAAGATCAGGCCCACGGCCTGCGCGGCGCCGTCGTCCTGGCGTTTCTTGCGGGCATGGGCGGCCTTGGCGGCGGCATAGCGCGCCTGCAGGGCCTCAGGGTCGATCCGGTTGGTCATCTCGGTTCCTCCGGTTGGGAATGGCGGTGGGAAAATCCTAGCCAGCCGCGCCGGGTCAGGCCAGCTTTTCCGGCGGTGCGGTGCAGAACAAATCGGCAGCAGCCCGATCCGCTGGCAGAGGCGCAAAGGGTTTCGGTGCAGCACACGTCCGGCGCCACCAGTTCACGGTAGAGCCGCTGGAACACGGCGGCGTGCCAATGGCAGCCGCAGGGCGGGTTCTGCGCCGGGGCGCACAGCGGATTGTCGGTGAGCTCAAACAGCCAGGGCGTGCGGGCCTGGAACCGGCCCGTCCCGGCAAAGGTCCAGGCGTGGCCGGTGATGGCCTTGGCCAACAGCGGCGCCGCCAGCGCCGGCGGCAACAGCCGCAGCAGCGCCTGCGCCGGTGCGGGGATGCGGTGCGCCAGGATGTAG
>CBFHYV010000094.1:10428-10667 GCA_965660085.1 uncultured Paracoccaceae bacterium | reverse complement strand
CCTGCAACCTGTCCTGCCGGATCCGTTCGGAATTGGTGAAGGCCGTCTGCACCGGCAGGATGCGCCGCACGCCCAGTTCCGCCGCCTTTTCCACGATGAAATCGGTGCGCGCCTTTTTGACCGGGGCAAACAGCAACCACAGGTCCGGCGGTTGATCCTGGGGCGCGGATTGATGATCGCAGGTCAGCAAACCGCCGCGCTTGCCGGCCTCATCCACCCGCGCGGTCCATTCGCCATCG
>CBFHYV010000094.1:0-10418 GCA_965660085.1 uncultured Paracoccaceae bacterium | reverse complement strand
GTTGAACAGGGCCACGGCATCGCCCGGGGTCAGCCGCATCACGTTGAACAGGTAATTGGCCTGCGCGCGATCCGGCGCCACAGGTTGTGCCGCCCCCAGCGGCTGATCTACAAACAGGCGAACCTTTGCTTTCATGGGGCGCAGCATATGACCGGCAAGACACCAACGCCAGAGGGCTCGGGCCAGGTTTCCGACGCGGTTGCTGGCAACTGGGTGGACACGCTCGCGCCGCGGGGCTGGCGGCCCTATCTGCGGCTGTCGCGGGCGGACCGCCCCATCGGCACATGGCTGCTGCTGTTGCCCTGCTGGTGGGGGCTTTTGCTGGCGATGCTGTCCGATGGCACGGCCGCCTGGATGGATCTGTGGATCTTCGCGGGATGCGGGCTTGGCGCGCTGCTGATGCGCGGCGCGGGCTGCACCTGGAATGACATCACGGACCGCGACATTGACGGGTCCGTGGCGCGCACGGCCTCCCGCCCGATCCCGTCCGGGCAGGTCAGCGTTAAACAGGCGCTGGCCTGGGCCGTGGCGCAATGCCTTGTGGCCTTCGCCATATTGGTGACCTTTCCGCTGCCGGCCATCGTGCTGGGGGTGGCGGCGCTGGGGCCGGTGGCGATCTACCCGTTCGCCAAGCGCTTCACCTGGTGGCCGCAGGTGTTTCTGGGCATCGCCTTCAACTGGGGCGCGCTGCTGGCCTGGACGGCCCATACCGGCCAGCTGGGCCTGCCGGCGGTGCTGCTGTATCTGGCCGGCATGGCGTGGACGCTGTTCTATGACACGATCTACGCCCATCAGGACAAGGAAGACGACGCCCTGATCGGCGTGAAATCCACCGCCCGCCTGTTCCAGGAACGTACGCCGCAGTGGTTGGCCGGGTTCCTGGTGCTGGCCACGGCGCTGATGGCGCTGGCCGTGGCGCTGGCGGTGCCCGCGGGGGGCGCGCGGCTGCTGGCCTGGGCCGGTGTGGCGGGTTTTGCGCTGCACATGCTGTGGCAGATGCGCCTGCTGCAGATGGACAACGCCCCGGTGCTGCTGCGCCTGTTCCGATCCAACCGCGATGCCGGGCTGATCCCGGTCGGCTTGTTCGCGCTGGCGCTGCTGGCGTGATTGAACCTGCGCGGCGCCCGGCGTATCAGGGCGCCAAAGCAGCGGGGACCTCTACCATGCGCAAAGCCTCCAGTTCCGCGACCGTGATCGTCTTTGCCCTTGGGGCTGCGCTATGTGCCGGCGGCGCGACGATGTGGGCCGATTTCATCGAGACAACCTCCGCCCAGCAGGTGCGCGCCGAAATCGCGGCCGACGGGCTGACATGGGCAGAGGTGGACACCAACGGCCTGCAGGTGGCGCTGTCCGGCGATGCCCCGACAGAGGCCGCGCGGTTCAGTGCGCTCAGCGCGGCGGGGCGGGCCGTGGATGCCAACCGCGTGATTGACCATATGCGCGTGGCCGAAACCCAGGCCCTGGCACCGCCGCGCTTCTCCGTCGAAATTCTGCGCAATGCCGCGGGGCTGTCGCTGATCGGCCTGGTGCCGCGCGGCGCCCAGCCGCAGGAGATCATGCAGGCCATCCTGCGCCGGGTCGGCCCTGATGTGCCGGTCACCGAATTGCTGGAAAGCGCCGATTTTCCCCAGACCCCCACCTGGCGCGCCGCGCTGGATTTCGCGCTGGCGGCGGCGGTGGACCTGCCGCGGGCCAAGATCTCGGTCGAGGATGGGCGCGTGGCGGTGACGGCGCTGGCCGACAGCCCCGCGGACCGGGACCGGATCGAGGCGGAACTGGTGCGCCGCGCGCCGCCAGAGGTCAGCCTGGCGCTGGACATCACCGCGCCGCGCCCGGTGATCGCGCCCTATGCGCTGCGCTTCGTCCATGATGGCGATGCCGCGCGGTTTGAGGCTTGCTCTGCCCCCGATGCCGCCGCGCGGGATGCCATTCTGGCCGCGGCACAGGATGCGGGGCTGGCCGGACCGGGCCGCTGCGCCATCGGGCTTGGCGCGCCATCGGACCGCTGGACAGAGGCCGCCATTGCCGGGCTGCGCGCCATTGGCCGGATGCAGGGCGGCACGCTGACCATGGCCAATTCGGAAATTGACCTGCTGGCCGCGCCGTCCGCCGATGCCGCCCTTTGGGAAACCGTCGCCGGAGAGTTGGACGGCAGCCTGCCCCAGGCCTTTGCCCTGACGGCCCGCCGCCCCGAAACCCCCGAAACCACCGCCGATGACATGACCGCGCCGCGACAGTTCATCGCCACGCGCAGCCCGGAGGGGCTGGTGCAGTTGCGCGGACGGGTGAAAGGCCCCATCGGGCGCGATAGCACCGAAAGCGTCGCCCACGCGCTGTTCGGGGCGGAGAACGTGCATATGGCCACGCTGGAGGGCGCAAACCTGCCCGTTGGCTGGACCGTGCGCGTGCTGGCCGGGTTGCAGGCGCTGGAGCTGTTGGAAAACGGCGCCGTGATCGTGACCGACAGCGAGATTTCAGTGACCGGCCGCAGCGTGGTGCCGCAGGCCAGCACGCGCGTCGCGGGGATGCTGGCGCAGGCCCTGGGCACCGATGCCGCCATGCAGGTGGACATCACCGAAATCGCCCCGCCCGAGCCCGAGCCCGAAGGCCCCACGCCTGAGGATTGCGAGGCGATGATCGTGGAAGTCGTCGGCACCCGCAAGATCACCTTCGAGCCGGGCAGCGCGACGCTGGACGCCTCGGCCAAGGATATCCTCGATGAAATCGCGGATGTGATGAAGCTCTGCGCGGATGTGCCCTTTGAAATCCAGGGCCACACGGACAGCCAGGGCCGCGAAAGCATGAACCAGAACCTCAGCCAGCAGCGGGCCGAGGCCGTTCTGGCCGCCCTGCGGATGCGGCGGGTGCTGACCGGCAATTTTGCCGCCGTGGGATACGGGGAAGCCCGCCCCATCGCCGACAACGGCACAGAGGACGGGCGCGAGGCCAACCGCCGCATCGAATTCCGCCTGATTGCGCCCGAGTCAGAAACCGACACAGAAACGACACTTGAAAGCATGTCGCAAACCGGCGAAACACCGAGGGCAGAAGGGTCAGACGGGGGCGGGGCCGGTGAATAGGTTGCAATTCATCTTGGCGACGGCGGGCATCCTGTTCGTGGCGTTCTGCCTGGGCTGGTTTGCCAATTGGTTGGTGCACCGCTTTTCCCGCGTGACCCAGAAGGACGTGGATGAGCTGCAGCGCCTCAGCCAGGAATTGCACGCCGCGCAGGAAACCCGCGACCAGGCGATCACCTATCTGGAACAGCGCGAGGCCGAGCTGACCAAACGCCTGAACGAGGCCGAACAGGACGTGCAGCTGTATACCGACCAGCTTGCCATGGCCCGGCAAGAGGCCGACCAGCTGCGCGAGGCGCTCAGCCGCCAGCAGGCGGGCTGAGTCAGCTTTCCTGCTGCGCCTCAGGCGGCAGAATGCACTCTGCCCGGCCAGTGCGCTGCAACAGCGCCGCCCCATCCATAACTGACGCCGCGCGCCGGATATGGGGCATCGACAGTTCGGAGGCAAAGCGTTCCTTCGGGTTGGGCAGCACAACGGCCAGCCGCGCGGCCTGATCGGGCGTGATGTTCTGCGGGCTGACCCCGAAGGACTGCCGCGCCCCCGCCGCAACGCCAAAAATCCCGTTCCCGAATTCAGCGATGTTCAGATAGACCTCCAGGATGCGGCGCTTGGGCCAGGTGACCTCGATCACCGGGGTCAGCATGGCCTCCAGCGCCTTGCGCGGCCAGCTGCGGCCGTGCCACAGAAACAGGTTCTTGGTGACCTGCTGCGAAATCGTCGAGGCCCCCACCTGCGCCCCGCTGGACAGCGCCGCGCGCAGCGCCTGGGCGTCAAACCCCCAATGGCTGCAAAACCGCGCATCTTCCGCCGCGATCACGGCCAGCTGCATGGGCAGGGAAATATCCTCGATCGGGGTCCAGACATGATCCTGCCAGCCCAGCCTGCGGTATTCAGACCACATGTATGTGCCGCCCGGCGGATCGACCCAGCGCAGCGCCAGCACCAGCATCAGAAACACCAGCACCGCCCCGCCCAGCAGCCGCAGCAACGCCCGCCGCACACGGCGCAACAGCGGCAGGCGCGGCGGCGGGGCGCCGGCCTTGGCCTTTCGGGCCGTCCTGGGCTTGGATGTCTTTTTCGTCTTGCGGGCCTGTGTCATGGCGGCAGCTAACGCGCAGGCGGGACCGCGCACAAGCCCCGGCGGCACAAATGCAGAACGGGCGGCCCTTGGGCCACCCGTTCCATTTTGTTGCGCTGGTGGCTCAGCCCGGGGTCATTCCGCGGGAACGGCCGTCTGTTCGACCCCCAGCGGATGGGCCAGCTTGTTCAGCATCTCCTTGGGGCAGACCTGCAGGAAGGCGCCGCGCATCTGGTCCCAGTTCTGCAGGATGTCCTGCGCCTGGCGGCTGCGGGTCTCCTGGGCATGGGCCTCGATCAGGCCGTGCAACTCCTGTTCCCAATGGTCCACGGTGACGCGGCAGGTCACCAAGGTTTCCATG
The DNA here is from genome assembly GCA_965660085.1 of uncultured Paracoccaceae bacterium. GTDB lineage: Bacteria > Pseudomonadota > Alphaproteobacteria > Rhodobacterales > Rhodobacteraceae > CBFHYV01. Next base: position 5,901 of record CBFHYV010000094.1, on the reverse strand, counting down.
TTCAGCAGCCGTTCCGCCGTGCCTTCGGGATCCAGGATATAGGCCATGCCGCCGGTCATGCCGGCGCCGAAATTGGCCCCGATGCCGCCCAGGATCACGGCCACACCGCCGGTCATGTATTCACAACCGTTGGAGCCGCAGCCCTCGACCACCACCTTCGCGCCGGAGTTGCGCACCGCAAACCGTTCACCGGCGCGGCCGGCGGCGAAGAGATAGCCGCCCGTGGCACCATACAGAACCGTGTTGCCGATGATGGTGTTGTCCTGCGCGGTCAGGGGGCTGTTCATCGGCGGGCGCACGACGATCGTGCCCCCGGACAGGCCCTTGCCCACGTAGTCATTGGCGTCGCCGGACACTTCGATCTTCAGCCCCGGCGCGGCAAAGGCCCCCAGGCTCTGGCCCGCGCTGCCGGTCAGCTTCACGGTCAGATGATCCGGCTGCAGCGCGTTGCGCATGCCGAAGTTGCGCACGATATGGCTGGAGGTGCGGGTGCCCACGGTGCGATGCGTGTTCTGCACCGCGTAGGACAGCTGCATCTTTTCCCCATCCTGCAGGAACCGCGCGGCATCGCGCACGATCTCCGCGTCCAGCGTGTCGGGCACGGCATTGCGCGGGCGGTCCCGGTCATAGCTGATGTCTTCGGAGCCATCGACCCGGATCAGCAGCGGGTTGAGATCCAGATCATCCAGATGTTCGGACCCGCGGCTGACCTGGCGCAGCAGGTCGGCCCGGCCGATCACCTCATCCAGGGACCGCGCCCCGATGGAGGCCAGGATCTCGCGCACTTCCTGCGCATAGAAGGTGATCAGGTTGACCACCTTGTCCGCATTGCCCGTGAACTTGGCGCGCAGGGATTCGTCCTGCGTGCAGACACCCACGGGGCAGGTGTTGGACTGGCACTGGCGCACCATGATGCAGCCCATGGCGATCAGCGCGGCGGTGCCGATGCCGAACTCCTCCGCGCCCATCATCGCGGCCATGACAATGTCACGCCCGGTGCGCAGGCCGCCATCGGTGCGTAGCGTCACGCGCGACCGCAGGTTGTTCATGGCCAGCACCTGATGCGCCTCGGTCAGGCCCATCTCCCACGGCAGGCCCGCATGTTTGATCGAGGTCGCCGGGCTGGCGCCCGTGCCGCCGTTGTGGCCCGAAATCAGGATCACATCCGCCTTGGCCTTGGCCACGCCGGCCGCAATCGTGCCCACGCCGCTGGAGGCCACGAGCTTCACCGTCACCTTGCAGCGCGGGTTGATCTGCTTGAGGTCATAGATCAGCTGCGCCAGATCCTCGATCGAGTAGATGTCATGGTGCGGCGGGGGAGAGATCAGCGTCACGCCCTTGGTGGAATGCCGCAGCCGCGCGATCAGGTCGGTGACCTTCATGCCGGGCAGCTGGCCGCCCTCGCCGGGCTTGGCGCCCTGGGCGACCTTGATCTCCAGCTCCTCGCACTGGTTGAGGTATTCCGCGGTCACGCCGAAGCGGCCCGATGCCACCTGCTTGATCTTGGCGCTGGGGTTGTCGCCATTGGGTTCGGGCACGAAATGCGCCGGATCTTCGCCGCCCTCACCGGAATCGGACTTTGCGCCGATCCGGTTCATGGCCACGTTCAGCGTCTTGTGCGCCTCGGGCGAAAGCGCGCCCAGGCTCATGCCCGGCGTCACGAAGCGCTTGCGGATGGAGGTGATGCTTTCCACCTGTTCCAGCGGGATGGGATCATGCAGCGGCTTGATGGCCAGCAGATCGCGCAGATGGATCGGCGGATTGGCCTGCAGCGTCTTGGAATAGGTTTTCCACATCTCATAGGAGGCCCGGTCACAGGCCGCCTGCAGCAGGTGCATGGTCTGCGCGCCCCAGGCGTGGGTCTCGCCGCTCTTGCGGGCCTTGTAGAACCCGCCGATGGGCAGAACGTTGCCGGACCGGCCGCCAAAGCCCAGGCGGTGCACCTCTTCGGCCTTGCGCTGGATGCCGCCCACCCCGATGCCGGAGATGCGGCTGACCATGCCGGGGAAGAATTCGGCACACATGGCACGGCTGAGGCCCACGGCCTCGAAGTTCAGACCCCCGCGATAGGAGGAGATGACCGAAATGCCCATCTTGGACATGATCTTCAGCAGGCCCTGGTCGATCGCCTCGCGATAGCGGGCGACCGCCTCCGTCAGGGTCATGTCCAGCAGGCCGCGTTCAATGCGGTCGGCCAGGCTGTCCTCTGCCAGATAGGCGTTGACCACCGTGGCGCCAGCGCCCACCAGCACGGCGAAGTAATGCGGATCAACGCATTCCGCGCTGCGCACGTTCAGGCTGCAGAAGGTGCGCAGGCCCTGTGCCGTCAGATGGCTGTGCACCGCCGATGTCGCCAGGATCATCGGCATGGCCACGCGTGTTTCGCTGACGCCCTGATCGGTCAGCACGATGTGCCCCGCACCAGAGCGCACGGCCTCTTCCGCCTCGGCGCGGATGCGGTTCAGATCATCGCGCAGCGCGCCGCTGGGCGCATTGACGGGGAAGGTGCAGTCAATGGTCACGCAAGGCGCGTTGAAGGCCTGCACCAGTTCCTCGAACTGGGCATTGCCGATGAAGGGGCTGTCCAGAACCAGGATTTCCGTCTGCGCGCTGGATTCGTCCAGCACGTTCTTGAGGTTGCCGAACCGCGTCTTGAGGCTCATCACACGATATTCGCGCAGGCTGTCGATCGGCGGGTTGGTCACCTGGCTGAAATTCTGCCGGAAATAATGGCTCAGCGGCCGATAGGTCTTGGACAGGACGGCAGAGGGCGTGTCATCGCCCATGGAGGCCAGCATTTCCTTGGCATCCTCGGCCATCGGGGCCAGCACCTGTTCCAGTTCCTCAACGGTATAGCCCGCTGCGATCTGGCGCTGGCGCAGCTCCGCGCCCTTGAACAGCGGCACCTCGGTCACCTGTGCCAGACGGTCGTCCAGCTCGGTGATCTTGCCCACCCAATCGCCAAAGGGCTGGTTGGCGGACAGTTTGTTCTTGATCTCCACGTCGTGATACAGCTTGCCCTCGGCCATATCCACGGCCAGCAGTTGCCCCGGGCCAAGCGCGCCCTTTTCGCGCACGGTGGCTTCATCCACCGTGACCATGCCGGTTTCCGATCCGGCAATCAGCAGCCCGTCCCCGGTGACGACATAGCGCATGGGGCGCAGGCCGTTGCGGTCCAGCCCGGCGCAGACCCAGCGGCCATCGGTCATGGCCAACGCGGCGGGGCCGTCCCACGGCTCCATCACGGAATTGCAGTAGGAATACATGTCCCGCCAGGCCTGCGGCAGTTCTTCGGCCTGCTTGGACCAGCTTTCGGGCACCAGCATGGTCTTGGCCATCGGCGCGCTGCGGCCCGCCCGCACCAGCACCTCAAACACCGCATCCAGCGCGGCGCTGTCAGAGGCGCCGCTGGCGATGATGGGCTTGATGTCCTCGGCCAGATCGCCAAAGGCGCTGGAGGCCATGCGGATCTCATGGCTCTTCATCCAGTTGACGTTGCCCTTCAGCGTGTTGATCTCGCCGTTATGGGCCAGCATGCGGAAGGGCTGCGCCAGCCACCACTGCGGGAAGGTATTGGTGGAATAGCGCTGGTGATAGATGGCAAAGGCGCTTTCAAAGCGGTCATCCTGCAGGTCGGGGTAGAAATCCGCGACCTGTTCGGCCAGCATCATGCCCTTGTAGATGATGCTGCGGCAGGACAGCGAGGCGATATACAGCCCGTTGATGCCCGCAGCGGCGGCGGCCTTTTCGATCCGGCGGCGGATGACATAGAGTTCCCGCTCGAAGGTTTCCTCATCCACACCCTTGGCGTTGGAAATCAGGATCTGTTCGATCTCGGGGCGGGTGGCATTGGCCTTTTCGCCCAGGCATTCGACATTCACCGGCACATGCCGCCAGCCATAGATGTAATGGCCCATGCGCAGCACTTCGGTTTCCACGATCGTGCGGCAGACCTCCTGCGCGCCGAAATCCGTGCGCGGCAGGAACACCTGGCCCACGGCCATCAGCTCATCCTTGCGGGGCTTGTGGCCGGTGCGGTCGATCTGGTCATAGAAGAAGGCCACGGGGATCTGCACATGGATGCCCGCGCCATCGCCCGTCTTGCCATCCGCATCCACCGCACCGCGGTGCCAGATGGCCTTCAGCGCGGTGATCCCGGCCTCCACCACCTTGCGCGAGGGCGACCCGTCCAGCGACACAACCAGCCCGACCCCGCAGGAGGAATGCTCCTCCTCCTCGGAATACAGCCCGTGTTCGGCCAGCCATTTGCGCTTTGCGGCTTCGCGTTCGGCCCAGTTCGCATCAAATTCGGTCATGGCGTCTCTCCTCAATGGCTGCCGTGGCCGGCATGGGCATCATGCCCGCCCGCCAGGCCCGAGCCGTATCCACGCAGCTCGGAATAGGTTGCTTTCTGTGCGTCGCTCAGCAGCGGTGTCACCTGCACATGCGCATCCAGATGCACATGGCGCAGCGCGGCGAGCGTTTGCGCGGATTTGTCCAGCAGGGTCCGAACCGAGCCGCTGCTGGCATGGCCCATGCGGAACATCATGCTCAGATGCTCCTCCGTGCTGACATATTCGGCCCCAAGGCGGCGGGCCTCGGCCTGCATTTCGGCAAACACGGCCTCGATCTGGCGGCGTTGGTCGGCGCTCAGCCCCAGCTCATCGGCCAGTTCCAGGACGTGTGCCGGGCCGGGATAGCCGTTCAGCTCCGCCGGCTTGGCCAGGCCCCAGCCCTGCCCAGCCAACAGCGCGTCAATATCGGCTTGGGACAGGGAGGCGATGGCACGGTCCTGCTGGCCCGCATAGGGCGTGGCGGTCTGCGCCGCAGCGCCGCCCGCTGCCACGGACATGGCCAGCGCGGCCCAAAGGCAGGCCGCGCGGGTCAGCACCCCCCGGCCAGAGTTCATGTTCGTCATCTCACAGCCTCCAGGCATGCGATGCACAGCGATCCCGCGCGGCGCGGCCCTGCCATCATTCCGCCGCAACAACGGAGGCCTTCGCATCAAAGGCATCTAGGATGGCGGTCGCACAATCGCGCCCGTCACGGATGGCCCAAACCACCAGCGAGGCACCGCGCACGATATCGCCCACCGCATAGACCCCCGGCAGCGCCGTGCGGCCCGTGGTGAAATCGGCCTTGATCGTGCCCCAGCGCGTGACCTCCAGACCGTCGGTGTCCCACAGCTTGGGCAGGTCTTCAGGCTCAAAGCCCAGCGCCTTGATGACCAGATCGGCCTCTTCGGTATACTCGGAACCCGCAATCGGCTCGGGCGAGCGGCGGCCGGTGGCATCGGGCTGGCCCAGGCGCATGCGCTGCACCACCACGCCGGTGACCGGATCGCCGGCAAAGCCCTTGGGCGCGGTCAGCCATTCAAAGACCACGCCTTCCTCCTCGGCGTTCTGCACCTCCCGCTGGGAGCCGGGCATGTTGTCCCGGTCACGGCGATACAGGCATTTCACGCTTTCGGCGCCCTGGCGGATGGCGGTGCGCACGCAGTCCATCGCGGTGTCGCCACCGCCGATGACCACAACACGCTTGCCCGCGGCATTCAGCGCGCCGCTGTCAAACTCTGCCACACTGTCGCCGAAATTGGCCGCCCGATTGGAGGCGGTCAGGTAATCCAGCGCCTTGACGATGCCCGCGGCCCCGCTGCCCGGCCCGGCCAGATCGCGGCTTTTGTAGACGCCAGTGGCGATGATGAGCGCATCATGCGCCTCGCGGATCTCGGCAAAGCTCTTGTCCACGCCCACGCTGCAATTCAGCACGAACTGCACGCCAGAGGCCTCCAGCTGTTCGATCCGGCGCATCACCACGGGCTTTTCCAGCTTGAACCCCGGAATGCCGTAGGTCAGCAGGCCGCCCGCGCGGTCATAGCGGTCATAGACCGTCACCTGCACA
>CBFHYV010000093.1:0-10696 GCA_965660085.1 uncultured Paracoccaceae bacterium | reverse complement strand
TGGTGCCGCTGGACCAGCTGCTGGCCCCGCAGGCAGACGCCGCCGAGGCCGCCCCCCCGGAAGAGGCCGCCGCCCTGCAGGCCCGCGCCCGCGCCCTGCGCGCCCGCGCCCGGGCCCTGGCCGCGCGCTGACCCGCGCTTGGCCGCACCCATCGGCGATTGCACGCCCGCGGCCACGGCGCTAGACCGGCGGCCAACACAGCCATTTCGCAAGGAGACCCCCATGTCCGATCCACTCCGCCTCGGGATCGCAGGGCTGGGCACCGTCGGCGCCGGTGTCATCAAGATCGTGCGCCAGAAGGCCGAACAGCTGCAGGCCCGCAGCGGCCGGCCCGTTGTCATCACCGCCGTATCCGCGCGCAACCGGGACAAGGACCGCGGCGTGCCGCTGACCTCATACGCCTGGGAAGATGACCCCACGGCCCTGGCCAGCCGCGCTGATGTGGATGTCTTCGTCGAACTCATGGGCGGTGCGGATGGCCCGGCCAAGGCCGCGACCGAAGCCGCGCTGCGCGCCGGCAAGGATGTGGTCACCGCCAACAAGGCCATGCTGGCCCATCACGGGCAGGCCCTGGCCGAACTGGCCGAGGCCAATGGCGCCGCCCTGCGGTTCGAGGCCGCCGTTGCCGGGGGCATCCCCGTCATCAAGGCCCTGACCGAAGGGCTTGCGGGCAATGACATCCTGCGGGTCATGGGCGTGATGAACGGCACCTGCAACTATATCCTGACGCGGATGGAAAACGCGGGCCTGACCTATCAGCAGGCCTTCGAAGAGGCCGACAAGCTGGGCTACCTGGAGGCCGACCCGGAGCTGGACGTGGGCGGGATCGACGCCGCGCACAAGCTCTCGCTGCTGGCGGCCATCGCTTTTGGCACGCAGGTGGATTTTGCCAATGTGGAATGTGACGGCATCGGCCGCGTGACCATAGAGGACATCCGCCAGGCCGCCGACATGGGATACCGGATCAAGCTGCTGGGCGTGTGCCGCATGACGGGGCGCGGCCTGGAACAGACCATGGCGCCCAGCCTGGTGCCCGCGAACTCTCCGCTGGGGCAACTGGAGGGCGGCACCAACATGGTGGTGATCGAGGGCGACCAGGTGGGCCAGATCGTCATGCGCGGCGCGGGCGCGGGCGAAGGCCCCACCGCCAGCGCGGTGATGGGCGATGTGATGGACATTGCCCGCGGGCAGAAGATCTCTACCTTCGGAATGCCTGCCAGCGCGCTGCGCGCACCGATCCCGGCCAAGGTGGCCCATCCCGCGCCCTACTATCTGCGGATGCGCCTGTTTGACAAACCCGGCGCCCTGGCCCGGATTGCCACCGCCCTGGGCGACAGCGGCATTTCCATCGACCGGATGCGCCAATACGGCCAGCATGACGAAACTGCGCCGGTGCTGATTGTCACGCACAAGACCACGCGTGTGAACATGGATGAGGCGCTGAGCGCGATGCAGCAGACCGGCGTGCTGTCAGAGCCGCCCGTGGCGCTGCGCATTGAACAGCCCTGAGCGGGCTGAGCCACACCCCAAAAAAAGGACGCGGCGCACAGATCCCCTGCGCGCCGCGTTTTCTTTGGGCCATCCGGCCGCGCCCGCATTCGGACCCGGCAGGCGGATCAGTTCAGCGCGGCATCGGTGATCACGCTGGTCCAGGCGCCTTCGGGCGCGGCGGTGATCACGGGATCGGACCCGCCCGCCAGCAGCGTGGCCACCGTGCGTTCATAATCCGCCGGGTCCAGCGCCCCGTTGGAGCCTGCGGTCAGCTTGGCGACCTCCCCCATCATGCGGATCTGGTGGGTTTCGGTCTGCGCGCCGGTGTCATCGTAATCCAGCACGATCATCGCGGCCTCTTCTGGGTTGGCCTCGGCCCATTTCCAGCCCTGCATGGAGGCCCGCACAAAGCGTTCCATCTTGTCTACAAAGGCCGGATCATCGAGGTTTTCTTCCAGGACATACAGCCCGTCTTCCAGCGTGGCGACGCCCTGATCCTCATATTTGAAGGTCACCAGCTCCGAGGGATCGACGCCCGCATCGATGACCTGCCAGTATTCGTTATAGGTCATGGTGCTGATGCAATCGGCCTGGCGCTGCAGCAGCGGATCGACGTTGAAGCCCTGCTTCAGCACCTCGACAGAGCCTTCGCCCTTGCCGGCGGTGTCGATGCCCAGCTGGCTCATCCAGGACAGGAAGGGGAATTCATTGCCGAAGAACCACACGCCCAGCGTGCGGTCGGCCAGATCCGCCGGCGCGTCAATCCCCACATCGCCCCAGCAGGTCAGCATCATGCCGGAGGATTTGAACGGCTGCGCGATATTGACCAGCGGCAGGCCCTTTTCCCGTGCCGCGAGCGCGGCGGGCATCCATTCCACGGTCACATCCGCGCCGCCGCCCGCGATCACCTGCGTGGGTGCGATGTCCGGCCCGCCGGGCAGGATCGTCACGTCCAGATCCTCGGCCGCGTAATAGCCCTGTTCCAGTGCCACGTAGTAGCCCGCGAACTGCGCCTGCGTCACCCATTTCAGCTGCAGCGTCACCGGGTCAGCCGCCCAGGCGGGGGCGGCCAGCATCAGTGCCGATGCGCAAATGGCCAATTTCGTCTTCATGGTCGTTCTCCCTGTTGTTATCGGTTTGCCTGTCGAACCCTGCCTCATCCCCGGTGGGACGGGTGCCAGAAAGTCACCCGCCGTTCCAGCCAGGCCACAGCGCCAAAAAACGCCGACCCGGCCAGCGCCGCCACCACGATTTCAGCCCACACCATGTCCAGCGCAAGCTGCCCGACCGAGGTCGAGATGCGAAAGCCCATCCCGACGGTGGGAGAGCCGAAAAATTCGGCAACGATGGCGCCGATCAGCGCAAGCGTGGTGCAGATCTTCAACCCGTTGAAGATGAAGGGCATGGCCGCGGGCAGCTTCAGCCGCAGCACCATGTCCCGCGGCGGCGCGGCATAGCTGTGCATCAGGTCCCGCTGCATCGCCGTTGTGGCCGCCAGGCCCGCAACCGCGTTCACCAGCATGGGAAAGAAAACCATCACCACGACTACCGCCGCCTTGGACTGCCAGTCAAAGCCGAACCACATCACCAGGATCGGCGCGGTGCCCACGATGGGCAGGGCGGCCATGAAATTGCCCAGCGGCAGGATGCCCCGGCGCAGCACATCGAACCGGTCCACCAGCAGGGCCGTGGCAAAGGCCGCCCCGCAGCCGATGACATAGCCCGACAGCGCGCCTTTCAGGATGGTCTGCACGAAATCCTGCCACAGCAGATCCCCCTGCGCCACGAAGGTCACGGCAATGGCGCTTGGCGGCGGCAGGATCACGGCGGGCACCTGGTACAGTGTCACCAGAACCTGCCACAGCATTAGCAGCGTGGCACCAAAAAGCCCCGGAACCGCCAGCCGCACCCAGCCCAGCCGGCCCCATGCCGCCAGTTGCCAGTTCACGGCCCACAGCCCCGCCCAGCACAGCAGCACCAGCGCCAGACCAGCAGGCCGCGGCACCGCCTCCAGCGGCAGGGCCAGCGGCGCCAGCAGCAGCCCCCCCGCAAGCGCCAACAGCCACCCCGGCGCCATCTGCGGCGCGTCTTGCGTGTGGCCCATCATGCCGCCTGCCCCATGCGCCGCAGGGTCAGCCGCTCGGCCCGGCCCACGGCCCAGACCAGCACCGCCGCCAGCGCCGCCGCCAGCAGCAAGGCCGCCCAGATCTGCGCCGTCTGGCCATAATAGCTGCCCGCCAGCATCCGCGCGCCCAGGCCGCCCTTCTGCACCGGCAGCTCCCCCACGATTGCGCCCACCAGGCTGGCCGCGATGGCGATCTTCATGGAGGCAAACAGATATGGCACGGAACAGGGCAGGCGCAGCTTCCAGAACACATCTGTCCGGCTGGCGTGATAGGTGTGCATCAGGTCCAGCTGCATCCTGTCCGGGCTGCGCAGGCCCTTCACCATGCCCACCACCACCGGAAAAAAGGACAGATAGGCTGAAATCACGGCCTTCGGCAGCAGGCCCTGCACCCCGATGGAATACAGCACCACAATGATCATCGGCGCCAGCGCCACGATGGGGATGGTCTGGCTGACAATCGCCCAGGGCATAACTGACAGCGCCATCACCCGGCTGTGCACGATCCCCACCGCCAGCACCACGCCCAGCGCCGCCCCGATGGCAAAGCCCAGCATTGTGGCGTTCAACGTGATCAGCGCATGATGCAGCAGCCCCCTGTTGGACAGCGTGCCAGACCGCACGATGCCGCGGCGGCCAGTCAGCTCCTCCTCGATGGTCGAGGCGTAAAGCTCTCCCAGCACCTGGTGCGGCGCGGGCAGCCGCGGGCGTGACAGGCTCCAGCTTTCGCCCAGCGCGCCGGGGTTGGCCAGCACAAGGCCCCAGTTGGAGAGATCGCGCCGCGCCACTGCGCCCTCCGGCACCACGGCAAGGCCCGCACGTTCCGCCTGGGTCAGGGTTTCCTTCACGTTCATCGGCACCACGGCCACATACCACAGCGCCAGCAGGGCCGCGACAACGCCCACAACAGGCAGCACCGCCGCGCGCAGGTCAGACATCGTCATAGCCCGTGCGCAGCCCTTCACGCACCCGGTGGGCAATGGCGATGAACTCCGGCGTGTCGCGGATGTCCAACGGGCGGTCCTTGGGCAAGGGGCTTTCGATCACGTCGGTGATCCGGCCCGGCCGGGGGGACATCACCACGATATGCGTGGACAGATACACCGCCTCCGGGATCGAATGGGTGACGAAGCAAATGGTCTTTTGCGTGCGCGCCCACAGCTTCAGCAGTTCTTCGTTCAGACGGTCCCGCACGATCTCATCCAGCGCGCCGAAAGGCTCATCCATCAGCAGGATGCCCGCATCAAAGGACAGCGCCCGCGCGATGGAGGCCCGCTGCTGCTTCCCGCCGGACAGCTGCCAAGGGTATTTGCGGCCAAAGCCGGACAGCTCCACAAGCTCCAGCACCTGCTCCACGCGCTTGTCCTGCTCGGCGCGGGGCATGCGCATGATCTCCAGCGGCAGGCGGATGTTGCCGGCAATGCTGCGCCAGGGATACAGCCCCGCCGCCTGGAACACATAGCCATAGGCCCGCGCCCGCCGGGCGGCATCGGCGGTCATGCCATTGACGCGCAGATCCCCGGCGGTGGGCGTCTCCAGCGCCGCGATGCAGCGCAGCAAAGTGGTCTTGCCGCAGCCCGATGGCCCGATGAAGCTGACGAAGGCGCCCTTGGGCACGTCCAGGCTGACATCTCGCAGCGCATGCACGGGGCCGTCGGCCGTCTGGAACGTCAGGTCCAGCGCTTCGGCGCGGATCACCGGCGGCTGCGCGGCGGTCACAGCATCCGCCATGGCCACCCCCTGCCCTGCATCACACACCACTTGCCGGGATGCCCGTGCGTTCCACGGGGCGCGGCGCGGTCAGCTCTTTCCAGGTGGACAGCGCCGTGTTGGTGGGCGTGCGGCCCGCGCGGCGCACGAACTGGCCATGCCCCTCACGGCTGCGCAGCTCTCCGTCATGCACGGCCACATGGCCCCGCGTCAGGGTAAAGCGCGGCAGTCCCTTCACCCGCTTGCCCTCGAACACGTTGTAATCAATGGCGGACACCTGCTGCGCGGCGGCAATGGTCTTTTCCTTCGCCGGATCCCACACCACGATATCAGCGTCCGCCCCCACCCGGATGGCCCCCTTGCGCGGATAGCAATTCAGGATCTTGGCAATATTGGTCGAGGTCACGGCCACGAACTCCTCCGGCGTCAGCCGCCCGGTGCCCACGCCTTGGGTCCACAGCATCGGCAGCCGGTCCTCCAACCCGCCCGTGCCATTGGGGATCTTGGTGAAATCGCCAACCCCATAGCGCTTCTGTTCCGTGGTGAAGGCGCAGTGATCCGTCGCCACAACGGACAGAGAGCCCGACATCAACCCGGCCCAAAGGCTCTCCTGATGCTTGGCATTGCGAAACGGCGGGGACATCACCCGCCGCGCGGCATGGTCCCAATGGGCGTGCTGATACTCACCCTCGTCCAGCGTCAGATGCTGGATCAATGGCTCCCCCCACACACGCTTGCCCTGCTGGCGCGCACGGCGGATCGCCTCATGCGCCTCTTCGCAGGACACATGCACGATATACAGCGGAACCCCCGCCATATCCGCGATCATGATGGCACGGTTAGCGGCCTCACCTTCCACCTGCGGCGGGCGCGAATAGGCATGCGCCTCCGGCCCGGTGTTGCCCTCGGCCAGCAGCTTCGCCTGCAACTCCGCCACGACATCGCCATTCTCGGCATGCACCATGGCAATGCCGCCCAGCTCCGCCAATCTCTTGAAGCTGGCGAACATCTCATCGTCATTGACCATCAAGGCACCCTTGTAGGCCATGAAATGCTTGAAGGTCGTGATGCCCTCGCGCGAAATCACGCTGGCCATCTCGTCAAACACCTGCTCGCCCCACCAGGTCACCGCCATGTGGTAGGAATAATCGCAATGCGCGCGGGTCGATTTATTGTGCCACATCTGCAAGGCATCATGCAGCCCCTGCCCCGGCGAAGGCAGCGCGAAATCCACCACCATCGTGGTGCCCCCGGCCAGCGCGGCGCGGGTGCCACTGTCGAAATCATCGGTTGAATAGGTGCCCATGAAGGGCATCTCCAGATGCGTATGCGGATCGATGCCCCCCGGCATCACGTAACAGCCCGTGGCGTCCAGTTCCGTGTCGCCGCGCAACCCCTCACCGATCTCGACAATCAGCCCGCCGTCCACGAGGACATCCGCCCTGTAGCTCAGATCGGCCGTGACCACTGTGCCATTCCGGATAACCGTGCTCATCCCAACGCTCCCTTGTGCCGGCCACAAACCCCTGCAGCCCCTTCATCTTGCCCGAAAAACTCCGGGGGTGAATGCGCGCGGCCCGCGCGCAGAGGGGGCAGCGCCCCCTCAGGCGACGATCTCCGCTGTCTCCAGCACCGCATGCAGCAGCACATCCGCCCCCGCCCGCGCCCAATCCTTGGTGATTTCCTCGGCCTCGTTATGGCTCAGCCCGTCCACGCAGGGGCACATCACCATCGCGCTGGGGGCAACATCATTGATCCAGCAGGCATCATGTCCCGCACCGCTCACGATATCCATATGGCTGTAGCCCAGCCGCTCCGCCGCCGTGCGCACCGCCTGGACACAGGCCGGGTCAAAGGCCGGTGGATTGAACTGCCCCACCACCTCGGAGGAAAAACTCACCCCGATCTCTTCACACAACTGCGGTGCGCGGTCCTGCAATTCCGCATGCATCCGCTCCAGCTTTTCCAGATCCGGGCTGCGGAAATCGATGGTGAACACCACCCGCCCCGGAATGATGTTGCGCGAATTCGGATAGACATCCACATGTCCGATCGCCCCCACCGCATTGGGCTGGTTCTTCATCGCGATCTCATGCACCAACTCGGTCACACGCGCCAAACCCCGCCCGGCATTGCGCCGCATATGCATGGGCGTGGACCCGGTGTGGCTTTCCTTGCCGGTCACGGTGCATTGTACCCACCGCAGCCCCTGCCCGTGGGTGACCACGCCAATATCCTTGCCTTCGGCCTCCAGGATCGGCCCCTGTTCGATATGCAGCTCGAAAAACGCATGCATCTTGCGCGCCCCGACGGGTTCATCCCCCTTCCAGCCAATCCGCGCCAACTCATCGCCAAACCGCTTGCCCTCCGCATCCACACGGTCATAGGCCCAATCCAGCGTATGCCGCCCCACGAAAACCCCAGAGGCCAGCATCGCCGGCGCAAACCGCGTGCCCTCCTCATTGGTCCAGTTGACCACCACAATGGGCCGGCGCGTGCGGATGTTCAGGTCATTGAGCGTGCGCAGGATCTCCAACCCGCCGAGCACGCCCAGCACCCCGTCATATTTCCCCCCCGTCGGCTGCGTATCCAGATGAGAGCCCACATACACAGGCAGCGCCTCGGGGTCCGTGCCCTCGCGGCGGGCAAACATGCTGCCCATCTCATCCAGCCCCATGGTGCAGCCCGCCGCTTCGCACCAGGACTGGAACAGCGCCCGGCCCGCGGCATCCTCATCCGTCAGCGTCTGGCGGTTGTTGCCCCCAGCCACACCGGGCCCGATCTGCGCCATCTCCATCAGGCTGTCCCACAGTCGGTCGGCATCGATGCGCATATTCGCGGCCAGGGCAGTCATGGGTGGCTCCTTCTGAACGGTCCGCGCGGATCGGCGGACATCGGTATTTGACCAATCAGTCAAACAAACGCTACCAGAGACGAACCTTCAGTCAAGCGGGGCTGCCTGCATCGCCCAACCTGCCCAGCATTTCATCAACCTCCACGTCACCCGCCCAAACTCCCAACACTCGGAGCATGCCGCACATGGCCCGGCCTACCCGAATCCAGATCCGCAACCGGCAACGCATCCTCACCGCCGCGCTCAATGTCTTCTCCACCTACGGCTTCCGCGGCAGCACGCTGGACCAGATCGCAACAGAGGCCGGCCTGTCCAAACCCAACCTGCTCTATTATTTCCCCTCCAAGGAGGCCATCCACAGCGAGCTTCTCACCGGCCTGCTGCACGCATGGCTGGACCCGCTACGCGCCCTGGACCCAAATGGCGATCCACTGCAGGAAATCCTTGGATATGTGCGCCGAAAATCCCGGCTCAGCCGCGATTTCCCGCGTGAAAGCCGCCTCTTCGCCAATGAAATCCTGCAAGGCGCACCGCGCATTCTGCCCAGCCTGGAAACGGATCTGAAAAACCTCGTGGATGAAAAGGCCACCGTGATCGCCAACTGGTCCGCGGCCGGCCGCATCGCAGCCCTTGACCCCCACCACCTGATCTTCTCCATCTGGGCCATCACACAGCACTACGCCGATTTCGCGGTCCAGGTGCAGGCCGTACGCGGCACCGCCGACCCTTTTGCAGAGGCCGAAGACTTCGCCATCGCCTTCTTCACGCGCGCCCTCACCCCGGACAAGGCGCCGCGCTGACCCTTCATCTTGCCAAATAAACTCCCGCCGGAGGCTCCCGCAGGCACAACCCGCGGGCGGGCCGGGCAGGTGCACAGCAGCGCCAGAGGGCCGGGCAGGCCTACTCGGCCGCCCGGGCCATCGGGTTGTTGGGGTGGCCCGTCCAGTCGGCATGCTCATCGCTGACAACCCGCCCCGTGCGCGGGTCAACCGTCCCGGCCGGCAAGCGTTCCATCGTGATGCAATCCTCCACCGGGCAGACGTCAACACACAGGTTGCAGGCCACGCATTCGGCATCATTGACCTCGAACACCCGGCCCTCATGCATCCAGATCGCCTGATGGCTGGTGTCCTCGCAGGCGGCATAGCAGCGGCCGCACTTGATGCAGGCATCCTGGTCGATGCGCGCCTTGGTGACGAAGTTCAGGTTCAGATACTGCCAGTCCGTCACATTGGGCACGGCGCGGCCCACAAAATCGGAAACGCGCGCATAGCCCTTGTCATCCATCCAGGCGCTCAATCCGCGCTTCATCTCCTCCACGATCTTGAAACCATAAGTCATGGCCGCCGTGCAGACCTGCACATTCCCCGCGCCCAGGCTCATGAACTCCGCCGCATCGCGCCAGGTCGTCACCCCCCCGATGCCGGAAATCGGCAGGCCAGCGGTTTCGGGGTCACGGGCGATCTCCGCCACCATGTTCAGCGCAATGGGCTTAACCGCCGGGCCGCAATAGCCACCGTGGCTGCCCTTGCCGTCGATGGATGGCTCGGGCGAGAAATCGTCCAGATTGACAGAGGTGATGGAGGAGATCGTGTTGATCAGGCTCACCGCATCGGCGCCCCCGTTGCGCGCGGCCCGGGCAGGATAGCGGATGTCGGTGATGTTGGGCGTCAGCTTCACGATCACGGGGCGGTCGTAATACTGTTTGCACCAGCGCGTGACCATCTCAATGTATTCCGGCACCTGGCCCACCGCGGCCCCCATGCCGCGTTCGCTCATGCCGTGGGGGCAGCCGAAGTTCAGCTCGATCCCGTCCGCGCCGGTTTCCGCCACGCGCGGCAGGATCGCCTTCCAACTGGCCTCGTCACAGGGCACCATGATGGAGGCGATCAGCGCCCGATCCGGGTAATCCGCCTTGACCCGCGCCATCTCCTCTAGGTTGGTCTCCAACGGCCTGTCGGTGATCAACTCGATATTGTTGATGCCCAGCACCCGCCTGTCTGCGCCATAGACCACGCCGTATCGCGGCCCGTTGACATTGACGATGGGCGGGCCTTCGGACCCGAGCGTTTTCCACACCACACCGCCCCAGCCGGCCTCGAAGGCGCGGCGGACGTTGTATTCCTTGTCCGTGGGCGGCGCCGACGCCAGCCAGAACGGGTTGGGAGAGCGAATTCCCAGGAAATCCGTAGTCAGATCAGCCATGTCTATGCTCCTTCCGTGGGGCGGGCCGGGGTGCGGCGGGGTTCGGGCGCGGCGGATGCGCCTGCAGGCGGCGGGCCATCACTCTGCCGCCGCGCGCAGGCAGAGTGATGCGTGAATATCCTCGGCCGCGTCGCGGCCTTCGGCCACAGCGACCACGGTCAGGTCCTCGCCCGGGGTGCAGTCACCGCCAGCCCAGACACCGGGCAGGCTGGTGCGGCCGGGGCCTGTGACGGCAATCTTGCCACCGTCGCGGGCCAACCCGCCATCGGTGGCAAGGCTCTGCCCGATGGCGCACAGCACCTGATCGGCGG
>CBFHYV010000092.1:0-10729 GCA_965660085.1 uncultured Paracoccaceae bacterium | reverse complement strand
CACCCAGCCGAGCGCGCAGGCCCGCCGCGTCCCGCGCCAGCACCAGCCGCAGCAGGAGGATGGCCGCGAAGATCGTGGTGGCGATACGATATAGGATCATCCCATGCCGCCCAAGCAAAAGGGCGGGGCCAGAGGCGCCCGCCCTTTGCTGTCATGTGCCGCAGGCTCAGTCCGCACCGCGCACCGGAATGCTGGCATCGGGATCGGGATGCAGGAATTTCTGCACCAGATAGGCCGCGACCGCGATGGCAACCCCGATGAGATCCGTCATCAGCCCGCCTTCGATCATGAACAGCGCGCCCAGCAGGATCGCCAGCCGGATGAACCAGGCCGACCGCGCCCCCAGGAACCAGCCCTGCACACCGCCGGACAGCAGGAACACCCCGATGATGGCCGTGATGCCTGCGCGGATGACCTCGAACCAGGTGCCTTCCATCAGCAGCGCGCCGTTGTAGAAGAACATGAACGGCACGATGAAGGCGGCGATCCCGATCTTGAAGCTGGCCACGCTGGTTTCCATCGGGTTTGCACCCGAAATCCCCGCCGCCGCGTAACTGGCCAGCGCCACAGGTGGCGTGATGGCTGACAGAACCGCGAAGTAGAAGACGAAGAAATGCGCCGTCAGCTGCGGAATGCCCAGTTGCACCAGGCCCGGCGCCACGACGGAGGCCGCAACCGCATAGGCCGCCGTGGTGGGCATCCCCATCCCCAGCAGGATGGCGATGCACATCGCAAAGATCAGCGCCAGCAGTTGCGAGTTTTCAGCAATGCCCAGCAGCAGCGCGGAGAAGCGCGCGCCCACGCCCGTCAGGCTGATGACGCCCACGATGATGCCCGCCGCCGCACAGACCGCGATGATCTGGATGGACATGATGCCCGCCAGTTCAAAGGCCTTGGCAATGCCGCGTGGCCCCATGCGGAAAGGGGTCAGCCAGCTGACAACCGCCGCCGCGATCGTGGCCAGCGTGCCCGCGCGGATCACCGAATAGCCAGAGAACAGCGCATAGATCAGGATGATGATGGGGATGAACAGATAGACTTGCCGGATCATCTTGTTGATCTTGGGCAGTTCATCCTCGCGCATGCCGCGCATGCCCAGCTTGGCGGCTTCGAAATCCACCATGAAATAGACGCTGACGAAATACAGCACCGCCGGGATGATCGCGGCGATGGCGATTTCCTGATAGGGGATGCCGGTGATTTCGGCCATGATGAAGGCGCCCGCGCCCATGATCGGCGGCATGATCTGCCCGCCTGTGGAGGCCGCAGCCTCCACCGCGCCGGAGGTCTTGGACTTGTAGCCCACCTTCTTCATCAGCGGGATGGTCAGCGACCCTGTGGCCACCACGTTGCCGGCGGAGGTGCCGTTGATCATGCCCATCAAGCCGGAGGCAAATATTGCCACCTTGGCCGGGCCGCCCCGCGCGCGCCCTGCCGCCGCGAAGGCGAAGTTAACGAAGTAATCCCCCACCTTTGACGCCTGCAGGAAGGCCGCGAAGATGATGAACAGGATGATGTAGGTGGAACTGACAGCCGTTGTCGGGCCGAGGATACCGGCGTCCGAATACACATGGCCGAAGAAGCGCTGCCAGGAATAGGGCTGGCTGACCGCCAGGATGCCGGGCAGCAGATGCGCGGTGAAGGTATAGGCCAGGAAGATGCCCGTGATGATCACCAGCGCCAGCCCCGCGACCCGGCGCGTCAGCTCCAGGATCAGCGCAGCGCCCGCAGTGGCCGAAAATGCCACGCCAATAGGCACGAAGGGCGTGCCCACCGCGTTGCGCGCCGCGGTGCCGTAGATCGTCACCAGGTAGGTGGCCACAACGATGCCGCACAGCCCAAGCAGGATATCAGAGGCGCGGAACCTGTCCCGGGGCGCAGGCTCGATCCAGCCCAGCAAGATCCCGCCAAAGGTCGCGGCCAGAAGCGGCAGGCCGAAATACCAGATCTCTTGCGTATAGATGGGGGTGCCGGCAAAGGCGGGCCATGTGGTCAGCCCGCCCATCTGCGGCAGGTCGCCGGAGGCCACGCGCATGGCGAAGCTGATTGCCGTGCCGAGCGAGACCAGCGCCGGCACCATCAACCCCATGGCAACGAACCGCCACGGCCCGGACATCTGCGGCCCGGCGTCATCGCGGAACGACGCCGCGTGATACAGCAGGAAACCAAGGCCCAGCGCGCCGGCGATATGCACGATGCGGAAATTCCATGTCTCCATGGGGAATTGCGGCAGGAAGGGGACCTCGACCCCGGTATAATCGGAAATCGATACACCGTTCAGCGCGGCCATGTGGAACAGCGCGTAGAGGGCCGCAAGCGTCGCCATGACCGCCAGCCGCCAGCCGGTGAACGTGCGCCGGTTGGCTTCGACGATGTCTTCGTCCACGCCTTCGGCGATGATGGGTTCGTCTGTCTGTGGGCCGGTCTGTGCCATGTGCTGTCCCTCTTGCCGCAGCGTGCGCTTATTGTCTTTGAAAGCCACGGCAGGTCAAATTGAAAATCCCGGGAGGCAAGCCCCCCGGGACAATGGTGGCCGGCGCCAGGGCGCCAGACATCATGGGATTACATGCCGTGGATCATGCTGTCGGGGATATCCGCGCCTGCATTTTCCTTGAACCACTTGGCCGCGCCGGGGTGCCACATCAGCACGCCGTTCTTGTCCCAGTTTTCAGGCAGGGTGGAACGTGCGGCCTTGTGAATGGACATCATCCGCTCGTTGTCGGACATGACCACGTCAACCACGGCCTCGACGAAGGTCTCGGGCAGCTCACAGTTGGCGATGGCGAAGTTCCACATGGACACGGAGCGCGCCGGGGCTTCCAGCGTGCTGTAGGTGCTGGCCGGGATCTCGAAGTTGGAGACCGGGAAGGCAGCCATGATTGCGGCCTGCTCTTCTTCGGTGAACTCGATGATGTTCACGTCGGTCTGCACTTCCAGCTGCGACACGGCCGGAACCGGCACGCCCGCGGCAAAGGCGATCACGTCCAGCAGACCATCCTGCAGCTGGCTGCCCAGGTCGGACCAGCCGCCGTTGCGGCGCTCGAAGTCCACGCCCAGCTCTTCCATCATGCGGGGGAAGTAGGTGTCAGAGGTGGAGCCCGCCGGGCCGAAGCCGATGCGTGCGCCCGCGGGGATATCCGCCACGGATTCGATGCCGGAGGACGCCAGCGTGGTCACGCTGAAGGGCGTCTGGTACATCGGGAACATCGCGCAGGCGCCGGTCATCTGCAGGCCGGGGGCGATGGGGTTGGTGCCGCCCAGCGATTCCGCGGCCGGGCCCATGGTGGTCATGCCGAACTGCGCCTGGCCGGTGTGCACCAGCGCCATGTTCTGCATCGGGCCGCCGGTGACTTCGCCGCCGCCGGACAGGCCCAGCTCTTCGGCGACAAGGTTCGCCCAGCCGGAGCCATAGGCGAAATAGGTGCCACCCTGGGACGCGGTGCCCACGGTGAAGCTCTCGGGCCAGCCGGTGCGGTCCATGCCGTGGCCGCCGGCGAAAGCCGCGCCTGCAACGGTTGCGCCAAGCGCGAAGGCCAGTGCTGTGGTTGTTTTCATGATGTCCTCCCGAACATTGAGTATCCTCCGGCGTTCAGGTTGCTCCCCAAACACTCAGACGTGGCGTAACTTAACCGTTCTGGAGGTTTCGGCAACCATTCTGGTTGCGCCTTTGCCCGGACGCCCTGGCCGGCCCGCCAGGCGCATGCATCGCGCACAGAATCACGGCCGCCAGGGTGCGGGCGCGCACAGGCCCGCTTTGCCAGCGTGGCATGCTATGTGGCGCGCATCCGGGCAAATTCCCCTCAAATGCCACATGAATATGTCGCGTTTGCCGCCGTTCCCGGCCGATTGAGCATCCAGAGACAAAATTTTGCCCGAAAAAAAAGTAAAAAGTGAGGTTGAGTTATCGTTTGTGTGAAAGGTTTGTGTTTTGGATTTTTGCTCCGTGGTTCATTCGCTGACAGGCCGGTGTCCGGGGCATGCCCCCGTCATTTTGGCCTGCGTGCGGTGCCACGGGTCCGCGGCCCGACCATGATGATGGCTGTCTCCCATATCGCCTATTTCGGGGTCATCATCCTGCTGGGCGCCGCCCTCACGCCCGAGCTGCTGAGCACGGCGCCGCAGGCGGTCTGGGTGCTGGGTGTGCTGGGAACATGGCGCTACAGCTGGGCCGGAATCAACTTTGCTCGCGCCGTCTATTACCGGAGCTATTACTTCCCCCGTTTCCGCAAACGGCTGCACAAGCAGTTCAAGGCCTCGGGCGCGAAGCCCCATGCCTTCGTGCTTGTCACCTCTTACCTGATCCCGGTGGCGACGACGATCACGGTCTATCGCGCGCTCTTTGCCGCCGCCGAGCGGGCACCGCATGGCGCGACGATCGTGTCCTCGGTCGTCGATGGCTCGGACGAACGGCTGATCCAGGCGCTGTTCACGCAGTCCGGGGCCGCATCGCGGGGCGTCAAGCTGATCATCGACCGCATCCCCGCCACCGGCAAACGCGACGCACTGGCACGATCGCTGCGGATCTTGGCGCGCTATCACCCCTCGGACCAGGATGTGATGCTGATTGCCGATGGTGACACCTGCGTGCCGCTTGACATCTTCGACCAGATCATGCCGGTGTTCAGCGATCCCAAGGTCGGCGCGTTGACCACCGATGAAGCCGTGGCGATCCCGGAGCAAAGCCTGTTCCGCGACTGGTTCGAACTGCGCTTCGATCAGCGTCAGGTCATGATGTGTTCCATGGGCCTGTCCAAAAAGGTGCTGACGCTGACGGGCCGCATGTCGGCCTTTCGGGCCACGCTGGCCACCAATCCCGGCTTCATCGACATGGTCGAGGCCGACTACATCGACCATCCGCGCCTTGGCCGGGTGGAGTTTCTGACCGGTGACGACAAGTCCACCTGGTTCTGGTTGCTGAAGAATGGCTACCAGATGATCTACCTGCCCGATGTGCAGTCTCTGTCGGCGGAAACGCAGCCCAAGCCCACGTTCCTTGGCTCGGCGCAGGCGCTGTCGATCCGGTGGTTTGGCAACATGCTGCGCACCAATGGCCGCGCGCTGGCCTTGTCGCCGCGCACCACGGGGCTGTTTCCGTGGCTGTCGATCCTTGATCAGCGGCTGTCGATCTGGACGACATTGTCCGGCCCGACGCTGGCGCTGTCGGCGGCGGTGATCTATGATATCGCCTTGCTGCCGGCCTATCTGGCCTGGGTGATGCTGACGCGCTATATCTTCTCCACCTGCATCATCGGCTTTCGGGGGCGGATCGGATTTCCGATCACCTATCCTTTCCTTCTGTATTTCAGCCAGATCTATGGCGCAGCGATCAAGAGCTATGTGTTCTTTCGGCTGGACCGTCAGAAGTGGACGCGGCAGGCTTCTGGCGGGGCAGGGGCGCAGCTTGGCATGCGCCAGCGCGCCATCGCGCTGAGTTCGCGCTATATGAATGTAGTGACGCTGGGATGGCTGTTCATCGGCCTGATGCATCTGGCGGGGATTTATTGATGACCTTGCGGTTGTGGCCTCCAGAAGGTGGTTTCCATGTCCAGAATTGAAAGCGTCAAGGCAAAGAAGACGACGGATGTGATGATTGCCGCCGCGCATGTGGGCGAGCATCCGCAACTGGCGGTGCCCTTCGACGGCTACCTGGGCAGCACCCCGGTTGACGGGGTGTCCATGTCGCTGACCCATGCGGTTGTCGAAGGCGATCTGGATGCCAGCCTTGTCGAAACCGTCGTGCCCTTTGCCGCGCGGGTGAATTTCATCGGCTTTTCGCTGCTGGTGTATATGGATGTCTGGGTCGAAAAGACCGGCGCGGGGGAATACACGCTGCGCTACACCGACCCCACGGGCGAACATCTGCCCTCGCTGCGCTATCTGCTGAACAGCTATATCGCGGGGGACGTCGTCTCGCTGGGCGGAGTGATGAACTACAGCGGCCCGCTGGCGGCCAAATCCAGGAAAGCCGCGCCGCCGCCCAGCCCCATGTTCCGGCTCAAGGCCATTGCCTGGCGGATCGTCATGGTTTTTCTGGGACTGGGCCTGGCATGGAACGCCGCCAATATCGTGCAGGACCGGGTGCTGTTTTCCTACGAGGCGCAGCCCGTCACCATCGCCCGTGAGGGCAAGGTTCTGCGGGCCACCACGGCGGGGCAACTGGCCTATGTGGATACCGAGGCCGGCCCGGGCGAGGCGCTCTATGCCATTGTCACGCCGGAGGGCGATTACTACAGCGTCGAGATGCCCTGCGACTGCGCGGTGAAACCCCTGCGGGATTTCAGCCAGGGCGCAACGGTGATGGCGGGCATGCCGCTGGTCCAGGTGTCCAGCCGGGACGGGCGGCTTGTGGCAAACACCACGCTCAGCGAAGGTGGCGCCGTGCGGCTGCTGGCGGGGGACACGCTGGAGCTGGTGATGACGGATGGCCGCGTCATTCCCGTGGCGGCCGAAGTCCTGCCGCGTCTGGATGAAACATCCGGCCCGCTGCAAGTGGCGCTGAACCTTGACGGCCAAACAGGCCTGGAGCCGGGTGATCTGGGGCGTTTGCGCTTTCGCAAGACGATCCTGCCCGAGCCCCTGCGCAAGGCGGCGGCTGATGCTGCGGGGCTTCTGGGGCTGTCGCAGCCGGCCAAACCGGACGGATCATGATGCTGCGCGCCCTGCTGGTGTGTCTGTGGGGGCTGTGCCCCGGCGTCTGGGCCACCGCCGCCACGGCGCAGGCGCATCTGGCCATGATCGCCGAGGCGGAGGCACAGTATCTGGCCGCAATGGCGGACCAGGCCGCCCGCGTGCCGCCCGCGGGGCGCTTTGATCCGCAGGCGCGGCTGACGGGCGCGGCGCTGTCGCAATCTGATCTGCGCCTGGTGCTGGTGCGCATCGCGCGCCCGCAGGACATCGAAGATCACGCCCTGCTGCGCCAGGCCCTTGGCCCCGATACGCAGCAGGCATTGGTGTTGGAGCACGGCACCGCGGAGCTGTCCGCCCTGCTGGCGGAAGTGGCCCGCACCCGGCCCGCGGCGCTGGGCCCGGACGGGCTGCGCATCCCGCTGGTGATCGAGCAGGGCGCGCGGCTGCGCATCGGCGCGGATGAGGTCCTGCGGCTGGATCGCCGCGCGGGGGCCTTTGTCATCAACTTCGGCCAGTTGGAGGTCACCGGCGGGGGCATCCAGGGGGCCGGGCCGGAAAACCCGCGCGTGCCGGAATTTGCGCCATTTGTCCTGACCTACGGCCGCGGCAGCCTGACCGCCCGGCAGGCCTATTTCGCCGATCTCGGCTTTGGCTTTCACCCGATGTTCTGCGGGTTGTCCGTGTTCACCAACACGATCTATGGCTGGCAGGCCGAAGCGCGGATCGAGGACTCGCGGCTCGTGCGGGTGAACTCTCTGTTCGTGACGGGCACATCGCATGTCAGCCTGCGCGGCAACACCATCGTGGATGCGCAGCGCTCTGCCGTGATCCTGCGCAAGACGCGCGGTGCGCAGATCGCGGACAGCCTGTTTCTGGGCGGCGCCTCCGGGGACAGTATCCGCCTGCGCGATGCCGCCACCGACACGCGGATTGAGAATACGCGCATCTTTCGCCCGCGTGAGAACGGCATTGCCGTGCAGAATGAGGCCGGCCCGGTGCTGATCCGCGATGTGACGATCTGGCAATCCGGGCAGGCAGGGCTGTTCGCGGTGGGCGCGCATTGCGTGGTGATGACCGGGCTGCGGGTCCTGCGCGCGGGCCATGACGCCGTGGCGCTGGCGCAGACCACGGGGGTGCGGATCCACCAAAGCGTCCTGGCAGAGGCCCGGCAGGCGGGGCTGGACATCTCCGGCCTGCCGCGCGAGGCCGCGACCCATGTGCAGGGCACCGTTTTCGCGCGCAACCGCGTGGGCATAGAAACGCTGGCCGCCGGGCGGATCGACCTGCGCGACAACAGCTTTCAGGACCAGTTCCCGCGGTTCCTGGCGGGGGACATGTCCCGCCAGACGCCGCGCCTGTTGCAGGATCTCGGCAATGAAACCCCGTTGGTGCTGGCGGCGGTGGTTGGCCTGCCAGGCGGGGCAGAGGCCTCCGCCTGCCTGGATCATGAGGCCTATTGAGCATGGTGTTTTCGTCGGAATCCTTCCTGTTCCTGTTTCTGCCACTGTTCCTGTTGGCCTATTACCTGACGCCGTTCCGGGCTAAATCCTACACCATCCTGGCCGGGTCCTATCTGTTCTATGCCTGGTGGCGCGTTGATTTCCTTGCCCTTTTGTTCCTGACCACGGGCTTTGCCTATCTTGTCGGCCAGCAGATCGCGCGCTGGCGCGGAGTGGATGCCCGCAAGGCGCGGGCGTTCCTGTGGCTGGGGGTTGCGGGCTGTCTGGGCGTGTTGGGGGTGTTCAAATACCTCAACTTCTTCCTGGACAGCTTTGCCGCGCTGCTGGGCACGGATGCGGCGGGGCTGGGGGTGCATTGGCGGCTGATCCTGCCGATCGGCATTTCCTTCTACGTCTTTCAGGCGCTCAGCTACCTGATTGACGTCTATCGCGGGGACGCGCGGGCGGATGCGCGGTTTATCGATTTCGCGGCCTTCATCGCGCTGTTTCCGCAGCTGATCGCCGGGCCGATCCTGCGCTACAAGGACCTGGAGGATCAGTTCCGCCAGCGCACCCATTCCGCGGAGATGTTTGCCGATGGCATGGCGCGTTTCCTTGTGGGGCTGGCCAAGAAAGTGCTGTTGGCCGATGCGGTGGCGCCGCTGGCGGACCTGGCCTTCGACAACAGCGGCGAGGTTGGCGCCGCCTTGGCCTGGGCGGGCGCCGTGGCCTATATGCTGCAGCTGTATTTCGATTTCTCCGGCTATTCCGACATGGCGATAGGCCTGGGCAAGATGATGGGCTTCCGCTTTCTGGAAAACTTCCACTTTCCCTACATCTCGCGGTCGATCACGGAATTTTGGCGGCGGTGGCATATCTCCCTGTCCAACTGGCTGCGGGATTACCTGTATATCTCGCTGGGCGGCAACCGGCGCGGGGCGGGGCGCACCTATGCCAACCTGATGACCGTGATGGTGCTGGGGGGGCTGTGGCACGGCGCCAACTGGACCTTCGTGCTGTGGGGGCTGTGGCATGGCGGGCTGCTGGCGCTGGAACGCGCCACTGGCCATGACAAGCGCGCCGCAGATTGGCCTTTGGCGGTGCCGGCCACGCTGGTGCTGGTGCTGATCGGCTGGGTGATGTTCCGCGCGGAGGATGTCGCCCAGGGTTTTGAGCTTTATGCTGCGATGCTGGGGGCCAATGGCCTGATCGGCGCGCCTGGCCCCTGGGTGGCGCTGACGCGCGAAAGCCTGGCCTTCACCCTGCTGGCCGCCGGCATCTGCGCGCTGGAGCCGCGCGCCTGGACGATCCTGGCCCCGCCTCAGCTCGTGCCCGCAGGGGGCGCCGCAGCGCGAGGCGGGGTGGCGGTGCAGGGGGCCATTTCTGCGGGCTTGATCGGTCTGGGCATCTTCACGATCATGAAACTGGCGGAGCAGAGCTTCTCCCCTTTCCTCTATTTCCAGTTCTGAGGCGCGGTGATGCGGCTGTCCCTGATCTTCAAGCTTGCGGTGCCGGTGGTCTTCTTCGGCTATGCGCTTGTGGCCAATCTGGTGCTGCTGGCCACGCCGGAGGCCCGGCTGACCGGCGCGGGCGATGTGTTGAAAGGCGGGCTGACGGCAGAGCTGGACGCGATCTACCGTGATCACCTGCCCCACAAGGACCCCGCCGTGGGCATCATCGGGGCTGTGCGCTATGCCCTGCTGCGCGAAGGGCGCGCGGGCGTGGCTGTGGGGCAGGACGGCATGCTGTTCACCAGCGAGGAGTTGCGCCCGGTGGACCCCGCTGTCTATGCCCGCGCCCGGGCGGAAGTGACGCGCGCGTCCAGTGACCTGGCGGACATGGGGGTGGGGCTTGTGGTAGTGCCGATCCCCGCCAAGCTGGACCTGCTGCGTGATCACACCCGCGCAGGGGACGCCGCCGCCGCGCAGGAGGCGCTGTATCACCAGTTCCTGGCGGATATGGCGCAGGCCGGTGTGGCCGTGGTGGACAGCCGCGCGGACCTGGCGGCATTGCCGGCGCCCTTCCTGCAGCGTGACACGCATTGGACCCCGGCTGGTGCTGCGCGCGTGGCCCGCGCAGTGGCCGACAGCGGGCTGGTGCCCCCCGGCAGTGACACCATCGCCCGCCACAATGGCGCGCCGGCGCTGGTGCCGGGGGATCTGGTCTCTTTCGTGACCTCTGACGCGCTTGCGCCGCTGGTCGGGCTGGGGCCGGTCACCGTCACGCCCTATACCGCAACCGTGGCCGCGGCGCCGGAGGCGGGCGGGCTGATCCTGGATCTTTTCGGGTCCGAAGGCGGCGGGGTGGATCTTGTCGGCACCTCCTATTCCGCCAACCCCAACTGGAGCTTTGACGAGGCGCTGAAACTGGCCCTGGGCCGGGATGTGGTCAACCACGCGGAGGAGGGCCAAGGCCCCTTTGCCCCCATGCGCGCCTATCTGGACAGGCTGGACCCGCTGGCGCCGCCGGAAGCGGTGATCTGGGAAATCCCCGTGCGCTACCTGGCCGATCCCGCCTTGCTGCCCCCGCCGGAGGGGACATGAGGCGCGCGGCCCTGTCAGCCCTTGCGGCGGTTTTGGCGCTGGGCGCGCCGGCCGCGCTGCCTGCGCAAGAGGCCGCGCCGCGGACCATCGACCTTGGCCGTTTCTACCGATCGGCCAGCC
>CBFHYV010000091.1:0-10798 GCA_965660085.1 uncultured Paracoccaceae bacterium | reverse complement strand
GCTGCTTGAGTACGAAGAGGCGCTGACCCGTCAGGACAGCACCTCCGGCAAGTGGCTTGCAGGCTCGGGCCACATGATCTGGATCGGCGACCGCACCCGTCAGCCCGATGGCGCACATGTCGAATTCGCGCGCGGCGTGCTGAACCCGGTTGGTCTCAAGTGCGGGCCGACCACGACGCCCGAAGACCTCAAGGTGCTGATGGCCAAGCTGAACCCGGAAAACGAAGCGGGCAAGCTGACGCTGATCGCACGGTTCGGCGCGGGCAAGGTGAACGAGCATCTGCCCCGCCTGATCAAGACCGTGGCCGAGGAAGGCGCCAACGTGACCTGGGTCTGCGATCCGATGCATGGCAACACGATCAAATCCGCCACGGGCTACAAGACGCGGCCGTTCAATTCGGTGCTGCGCGAGGTGCAGGAGTTCTTCGCGGTGCACAATGCCGAGGGCACGATCCCCGGCGGTGTGCATTTCGAAATGACGGGCCAGGACGTCACCGAATGCACCGGCGGTGTGCGCGCGGTGAGCGAGGACGATCTGTCCAGCCGCTATCACACAGCGTGCGACCCGCGGCTCAATGCCTCTCAGGCGCTGGAGCTTGCCTTCCTTGTGGCTGAGGAGCTGACCGCGCGCCGGGCTGCCGGGGGCGTCGCCGTTTCCGGCTGAGCCTTCGCCTGACGGAATGGGTCCGGTCCGTCGGTTGTGACCGGGGGGCGGGGCTTTAGCTGTTGTCCACCACCAGTCTCAGCGGCGCGGCATGGCTGCGCCGTTTTGACGTTGTGCACTCCGGCACGCTGCGCGTGGTTTGCGTGGCGCTGGGCAGGTTTTCGCATGTGGGCGTGAACTGCGCGACCGTCAGGATGCGAAAGCGGCGCGGGCTGCGTCCTATGCGGCCCGTGCTGGTCAGCGTGCCCAGCATGCGCGTGGTGTCGCCCAGGTCTGAGCGCAGCGGCAGCATGGTCAGTTCTGCTTGCAGTTGGGGTTGGCCTTCTGCCTGCATGTGAACACGCAGGCAGGCGTTTTCCTCGAACACGCGGCCAATGGCTTCGCCCAATCTGTCGCGCTCTGCCAAGCTGCAGAGGCAGGCCAAGGGCATCCCCGCCACCGGCCGGCCTGCGAGGTCCGCGATATGCTGGCCGGCCACGCGCAGCCGCGCCAAGCGCGCCGTGACCCTTTCTGCGATGAAGGCGTATTCCAGCGCGTCCTGGATCTGGCGCGGATCGATCTGCGCGCGCATCGGGGGCTGTGTGCCTTCGGCCAGGCGCGCCCAGTGGTCCACCACGATCCCGCTGGCGGTGGCCCTGCTGGTGCTGCGCCGTTGTGCCAGGGAAATGACATTTTCGATAAAGCGGTCAGACATGTCGCGGGCCTTTCCCAGCTATGGTCATGGAAGGAGGGCGGCCTTCTGCGCGCGGGTGGCATCGCATTGGTTGCGATATGGCTAAAAATATCGGCAAATGCGGGTGTATGCGACGCTCGCGTTAGGGTTTGGTTAACACGAGGCCCGATCATCTGCCCCAGGAAAGGACGCCCATGCCCCATTCGATGACAGGCTATGCCAGCACACAGGGCGCGGCTGTGGGGTTTCGCTGGCACTGGGAAATCCGCAGCGTCAACGCCAAGGGGCTGGATCTGCGCCTGCGCCTGCCGGACTGGATCACCGGGCTGGAAAGCTTTGCGCGCGGGCAGATCGCGGGTGTGGCGGCGCGCGGGGCCGTGACGGTCAACCTGCGCATCACGGCCGAGGGCGGCAGCAGCGCTGCGCGGATCAGCGACGCCGGGCTGCGCGCCGCGTTGGACGTGCTGGCCGGGATCGAGGATGCCGCCCAGTCCCGGGGCATTGCGCTGCGCCCTGCCAGTGCGGCCGATATGGCGCATCTGCCGGGCGTGATTGACCACAGCCCGCCAGAGCCTGACGTGCCGGCCCTGCGCGCGGTTCTGGATGCGGGGCTGGCCGAGGCTTTGGCGGCATTTGCTGCGATGCGCGCCACAGAAGGCGCGGCGCTGGTGGCGGTGTTGACGGACCAGTTGGACCAGATTGATGCCCTGCTTGCCGCCGCCCGTGGTGCGGTTGCCGCGCGGGGTGCGTCCATGCCCACGCGGTTTGAGGCTGCCTTGGCCCGTGTGGCGGCTGCGGGGCCGGAGGTTGACCCGCAGCGGGTCGCGCAGGAAATCGCGCTTTTGGCGGTGAAGGCGGATGTGACCGAAGAGCTTGACCGGCTGCAGGCGCATCTGGACGCCGCGCGCGGTTTGCTGGCCCAGGATGGCCCGGTGGGGCGCAAGCTGGATTTCCTGTCCCAGGAGTTCAACCGCGAGGCCAACACTTTGTGCGCCAAGTCGCAGGACCTGGACCTGACGCAAGTTGGCCTTGAACTGAAATCCGTGATCGAGCAATTCCGCGAACAGATCCAAAACCTGGAGTAACTGACCATGACCCAGCGGCGCGGCTTGCTGATCATCCTGTCTTCGCCCTCTGGCGCGGGGAAATCCACGCTGGCGCGACGTATCCGGACGTGGGACCCGAGCATCCGCTTTTCCGTCTCGGCCACCACGCGCAGCCCCCGGCCGGGCGAGGTGGATGGGGTGGACTACCGGTTCGTGCCGGAGGCCGGGTTCAAACAGGCGGTGGCTGACGGGCAGATGCTGGAACATGCGCATGTGTTCGGCAATTTCTATGGCTCGCCCCGCGGTCCGGTGCAGGAGGCGATTGAGGCTGGCGATGATGTGTTGTTCGACATCGACTGGCAGGGCGCGCAGCAGATCCGCAATTCCGCGCTGGGGGCGCATACGCTGTCCATATTCCTGTTGCCGCCGTCGATCCCGGAGTTGCGCCGCCGGCTGGAAAGCCGCCAGCAAGACGGGGCGGATGTGATTGCGAAGCGGATGCAGAAAAGTTGGGATGAGATCAGCCATTGGGATGGGTATGATTTCGTGCTGGTGAACGAGGATCTGGACACCACCGAAGAGCGGCTGAAGACCATCATCGCCGCCGCGCGGCTGCGGCGCAGCCAGCAGCCGGACCTGACGGGCCATGTGCGCAAGTTGCACGCCGAGTTTGAGGAGACCCAGCAATGACCCTGTACACCCTGGACGGACGTGCCCCGGAGGTTGACCCGGACAGCTGGATTGCGCCGGATGCCAACCTGGTGGGCCGTATCGTGGTGGAGGCAGGGGCCTCTGTGTGGTTTGGCAGCACCCTGCGCGGCGACAACGAGGAAATCCGCATCTGCGCGGGCAGCAATGTGCAGGAAAACTGCGTGTTGCACACCGATATGGGCTATCCGCTGACGGTGGGCGCGGGCTGCACGATCGGGCACAAGGTGATGCTGCACGGGTGCACGATTGGCGAGAACTCTTTGATCGGGATGGGGGCCATTGTGCTGAATGGCGCGCGGATCGGGCGCAACTGCCTGATCGGGGCGGGGGCGCTGATCACCGAGGGCAAGGAGATCCCCGATGGGTCTTTGGTGATGGGGGTTCCAGGCAAGGTTGTGCGCGCGTTGGATGAGGCCGCCATCGAAGGGCTGCGCAAATCCGCGCTGGGCTATCAGGCCAACATGCGCCGGTTCAAGGGCGGTTTGGTGCCTGTGTCAGAGGCCTGATGCGGCCATGTTAAGGAAAGAAAAAGGCTATTTAACAAGGCCTTAATGTGCGGCGCGCCGTTGCGTGAGCCTTGACGGATCGAACGGTGCGTGGCATCACTTATGTCATGCTGGCAGAGGTGGGCAAACGGCCCCGGGGGTGACCCCGGTGGCCGTTTTTTCATGTCTGATCGGCGGAGGGGATTGGTGAAACCAAAAAAGGCAAACGAGCAGATGGCACTGATCACTTCGGAGGCACGCGCCGAGGCGCTGGAACAACGGTGCGAGGACATCGCGCGAACACTGCAGGACATGCAGGATGAGCTGGAGGCCCTGCGGGGCCGTTTCAGGGACGGGGATCTTGACGACCGGCGGGCGGGGCAAAGCCTGTTCGCCGATATCCGATATTGGCTGAAACAGGCCCGTGAAACGGAGCAGGAGCTTGACAAGATCAGACGCGAAGACGCCGGACTGGCCGGCGATTACGGACTCGACCTACACGCCGCTCGATTTGAGGTCGGGTGCCGCCTGGCTCGCATCCGCCGATGCTGCCGTGAGGGACGGCTTTCTGAATGAGTTGAGTGAGGGAGAGCTTCTGGCTCTCCCTTATCTTTTCGAGTTCTGGGCGCTGGATCACCAGATCGCGCCCGGGGGCGATTGGCGGTCCTGGGTGATCCTGGGCGGGCGCGGCGCGGGCAAGACGCGCGCGGGCGCGGAATGGGTGCGTGCCATGGTTGAGGGCGCACGCCCGCTGGATGCCGGTGCCGCGCGGCGGGTGGCGCTGGTTGGGGAAACGCTGGACCAGGTGCGTGAGGTGATGGTGTTTGGCGAGAGCGGGATATTGGCCTGTTCGCCGCCTGACAGGCGGCCGCAGTGGAACGCAACGCGGCGGTGCCTGACCTGGCCCAATGGCGCGGAGGCGATGGCCTATTCCGCCCATGACCCGGAATCGCTGCGCGGCCCGCAATTTGATGCGGCCTGGGTGGATGAGCTGGCCAAGTGGAAGAAGGCCGAAGACACTTGGGACATGCTGCAATTCGCCTTGCGGCTGGGTGAGCGGCCGCGGGTCTGCGTGACCACTACGCCGCGCTCCGTTCCCTTGTTGCAAAAGCTGCTTGAGACGGAGTCCACCGTGACCACCCACGCGCCGACCGAGGCCAATGCCGCCAACCTGGCGGAGAGCTTTCTGGAGGAGGTGCGCGCGCGCTATCGCGGCACGCGGCTGGGCCGGCAGGAGCTGGATGGCGTGTTGCTGACGGAGGTGGAGGGCGCCTTGTGGAGCCAGGACACGCTGGCGCGCTGTCAGGTGCGGCAGGCGCCGGAGCTGGACCGCATTCTGGTGGCGGTGGACCCGCCGGTCACGGGCCATGGCGGATCGGATGATTGCGGGATTGTTGTTGTGGGCGTGCAGATGCAGGGACCCCCTGCGGACTGGCGAGCCTATGTGCTGGAGGATGCCAGCCTCTCTGCTGCCAGCCCGGCCACCTGGGCGGCGCGCGCCGTGGATGTGGCGGAGCGTTGGGAGGCAGACAGGATCGTGGCGGAGGTCAACCAGGGCGGGGATCTGGTTGAGGAGATGCTGCGCCAGCAGAACGGTGCGGTGCCGGTTGTCCAGGTGCGTGCATCGCGGGGCAAGGTTGCCCGCGCTGAGCCTGTGGCCGCGCTGTATGAACAGGGCCGGGTGTTCCACATGCCGGGGCTTGACCGTCTGGAGGAGCAGATGGGGCTGATCACGCTGCAGGGCTTTGTGGGCTCTGGCAGCCCGGACAGGGTGGATGCGCTTGTCTGGGCGCTGAGCGAGGCTGTTCTGAAGCCTGCCGCAAGCTGGCGCAAGCCGCGGCTGCGCGTTCTGTAGCGGCGTTGCGCCGGGGGCCGCCGCGGCGCGCGGTGGCCCGAGGCGCTGTTAATCTCATTGGGTCATGGTGCATCTCAAGGGTCGAGCCGGGAAGGTTTGGCCGGAACCTGAAGGAGATGACAGCGTGTTCGATTTCCTGAGAAAGCCGCAGGCGCCGCAGCCCGCAGCCTCGGCGCCGGACCGCAAGGCCAGCGCCACGGGCCGGCTGAGTGCGCAGGCGATGGCGGCAACGGCGTCCTGGGGCCCGCGTGACAGCGTGTCCCTGACCAAGGCCGGTTTCGTGGCGAACCCGGTGGGGTTTCGGGCGGTCAAGCTGATTGCGGAGGCCGCTGCCGCGCTGCCGCTGGTGTGCCAGGACAGCTGCCGCCGGTATGAGACCCATCCGGTTCTGACGCTGATCCAGCGGCCGAATGCAGCGCAGGGCCGTGCGGAGTTGCTGGAGGCGCTGTATGGGCAACTGTTGCTGACGGGCAATGCCTATGTCGAGGCGGTTCAGGGCGTTTCCGGCGCGCCGGCGGAGCTGCATGTGCTGCGGTCGGAGCGGATGCGGGTTGTGCCGGGGGCAGATGGCTGGCCCATGGCCTATGACTACACCGTGGGCGGGCGCAGCATGCGCTTTGCCGTGGCGGAGGGCCTGTCCGCGATCTGCCACGTCAAGGCGTTTCATCCGCAGGATGACCACTATGGCCTGTCCCCGATGCAGGCGGCCGCGCAGGCGATTGATGTGCATAACGCGGCATCGCGCTGGTCCAAGGGATTGCTGGACAATGCCGCGCGGCCTTCCGGCGCGATTGTCTATTCCGGTGTGGAGGCCGGCGGCGGGTTGAGCCCGGACCAGTATGACCGTCTGGTGGCCGAGATGGAGGCCCATCACCAGGGCGCGCGCAACGCGGGCCGCCCGATGTTGCTGGAAGGTGGGCTGGATTGGAAGCCCATGGGGTTTTCGCCCAGCGACATGGAGTTTCAGAAAACCAAGGAAGCCGCCGCGCGCGAGATTGCTGTGGCCTTTGGTGTGCCGCCCATGCTGCTGGGCATTCCCGGCGAGGCGACGTTTGCCAATTACCAGGAGGCGCACCGGGCGTTTTACCGGCTGACGGTTCTGCCGCTGGCCACGCGGGTGGCGGCGCAGCTGTCCGGCTGGCTGGGCGGGTTGATGGAGGCGGATGTGGCGTTGAAGCCGGATCTGGACCAGGTGCCCGCGTTGAGTGCCGAACGTGACGCGCAATGGGCGCGGGTGGCGGGGGCCGAGTTCCTGTCCGTGGCCGAGAAGCGCGCCCTGCTGGGCCTGCCCGCGTTGGAGGAGCCGGCCCATGACGCGCCCGCATGAGTTTGAATGCGCGCCGGGCCTGCGGCTGGAGGCGTTGGAGCGGGTCAGTGCGCTGCGCGAGGAAGCAAGCCGCGCCCGGATCGACCGGCTGGAAGCGATGATCGAACGTCTGGAGCGGCGCTTGTGGCTGGCGGTTTACGGAATTGTCGCGGCGATCCTGGCGCAGACGTTTCAGGGGATACTGGCGGCGCTGCCCTGAGGGCCGCGCGCAGGAAAGGAGAGACCATGACTGGACTGGAGCAGAAATTCTGCCGGATGGATGCGCCGCTGACCCTGTGCGAGGGGGCTGTCATCGAGGGCTATGCCTCTGTCTTCGGGGCATGTGACCAGGGCGGTGACATCGTGGAACGGGGTGCCTATGGGGCCTGTCTGCAGCGCATGGCCCAGCAGGGACGGCGCGTGAAAATGCTGTGGCAGCACGATCCGGCGCAGCCCATTGGTGTGTGGGACGAGGTGCGCGAGGATGAGCGGGGCCTGTATGTGAAGGGCCGCCTTCTGGAGAGCGTCGCCCGCGCGCGGGAGGCTGCGGCGCTGGTTTCGGCAGGGGCGCTGGATGGGCTGTCCATCGGGTATCGCACCGTGCGGGCATCCAAGAGCGATGCGGGGCACCGGGTGCTGACGGAACTGGAGCTGTGGGAGGTGTCGCTTGTCACTTTCCCGATGCTGCCCGGTGCGCGGGTCGCGTCCAAGGGGGAGAGCCCTTCCTTGGCCGAGGATCTGGGCGAGTTGGCGCGTCTTCTGGAGGGGGCGCGGCTGGATCTGGCGGGCGGCTGACGCGCGCCGCAACCAAGAACTGAAAAGGTGTTGGCCACATGACCGAGATCGAGTCTCGGGCCGGGGAAGATCTGCCCCCGGTTCAGAGGGTGGGTGCCGCATTGGCGGGGCTTGTCCAGGACATCAAGGCCCTGCGGGGCGAAATGCAAGCTGAACTGAAGCAACAGGAAGAGCGAATGACCATGCTGGATCGTAAATCCGCCGTTCTGGCCCGCCCCGTGCTGGCCGCCGAGACAGACACCGCCGCGCCCCATGTCAAGGCCTTTGACATGTATCTGCGCAATGGCAGCGATGATGCCCTGCGCGGCCTGGAGATGGAGGGCAAATCGTTGTCCAGCGCGGTCAATTCCGATGGCGGCTATCTGGTGGATCCGGTGACCGCGCAAAGCGTGAAATCCGTTCTGGCCGCGACGGCGTCCATCCGGGCGGTGGCGAATGTGGTGCAGGTTGAGGCCACGAGCTTTGACGTGCTGATCGACCATACCGAGGCGGGCTCTGGCTGGGCCACCGAGACCGGCGCGGTGGCAGAGACCGGGACGCCGACGATCGACCGGATCTCGATCTCGCTGCATGAGCTGGTGGCGCTGCCGAAGGCATCGCAGCGGCTGCTGGATGACAGCGCCTTCGATGTCGAGGGCTGGCTGGCGGGCCGTATCGCGGACACCTTTGCGCGGGCCGAGGCGCAGGCCTTCGTGGCGGGCGATGGCGTGGACAAGCCCAAGGGCTTTCTGGCGCATCCGGCGGTGGACAATGATGTCTGGGCCTGGGGCAATCTTGGCTATGTGCCCACGGGTGTGGATGGGGCACTGGATGCAGCGGGCGACAGTGTGATCGACCTGGTCTATGCGCTGGGCGCGCAGTATCGCGCCAATGCGAGCTTCGTCATGAATTCCAAGACCGCGGGCACCATCCGCAAGCTGAAGGATGCCGATGGCCGCCACCTGTGGGCCGATGGCCTGGCGGCGGGCGAGCCCGCGCGTCTGTTGGGCTATCCTGTGCTGATCGCGGAGGACATGCCTGACATTGCCTCTGGCAGCTATCCGGTGGCCTTTGGCGATTTCCGAGCGGGCTATACCGTGGCCGAACGCCCGGATCTGCGCGTGCTGCGCGACCCGTTCAGCGCGAAGCCGCATGTGCTGTTCTATGCCACCAAGCGCGTGGGCGGCGATGTGAACGATTTTGCCGCGATCAAGCTGCTGCGCTGCGCGACCTCCTGACCTTGGGAACGTGATGCAGGGGGGACGCCCCCCTGCATCGGGGCGTGCGCCGTTTCTGCGCGTTGCGCAGTGTCTCCCCTCCGCCGTCGCAGCGCGTGGGGCGCACGCCCACCCACTCTCCCTGCGGTGGGACCCCGGGGAGGACGGCATTGAATTGGGAGCTATTCATGACCTGGAACGAAGTGACAACAGTGCCGGAGGCGAGCCTTCCGGTTGCGGCGCTGAAACAGCAATTGAGGCTGGGCAGCGGGTTCAGCGAGGCGATGGTGCAGGACGGCGTTCTTGGGTCCTTTCTGCGTGCGGCGCTTGCGGCGATCGAGGCGCGGACCTGCAAGGCGTTGATCCGGCGGGAGTTTGATCTGACTGTCTATGCCTGGCAGACGCCTGATGCCCAGCCGCTGCCGGTGGCCCCTGTTGAGACCGTGACGCGTGTGACCATTCTGGCCCAACCGGGTGAGGGGGTGGATGTTGATCCGGCGCGGTATTGGCTGCAACAGGATGCGGCCGTGCCAAGGCTGCGGGCCGTTGGCGCGTGTTTTCCCACCATCCCGACGCGGGGGCGGGCGCAGGTCCGCTTCACGGCCGGGTTTGCCGACAGTTTCGCGGCCCTGCCTGCGGATCTGCAACAGGCCGTCTTGCTGCTGGCGGCCCATTACTACGAATTTCGTGACGAGACCGCGCTGAGCGAAGGGTGCATGCCCTTCGGCGTGACATCGCTGGTGGCCCGCTATCGCCGGTTGCGCATGGGAGCCGTGACATGAGGCGGCCGCATCTGAACCGGGCGCTGGTTCTAGAGGCGAGTGTTCGCCAGGCCGACGGGGCCGGAGGATTTACGGAAACCTGGCAGCCGCTTGGCACGGTCTGGGCCGAGGTTGCGCCGGTTACGGGGCGCAAGGCGCTGGGGGATGGCGGTGATCTGGGGCGGCAGCCGGTGAAGATCACGCTGCGGGCCTTTCCCGAAGGCGCGACGGAACGTCCGGTGCCGGGGCAGAGGCTGCGTCAGGGCTCACGCGCCTACATGATCTTTTCTGTGTGCGAGGCCGATCGGGCAGGCCGGTATCTGATGTGCCGCGCCGAAGCGGAGGTGGTGCTATGAGCCTTGGCGTCTCCGCGAGCTTGCAGGCGGCCATCTTTGACCGGCTGACGGGGGATGCCGAGCTGGCTGGCCTGGTGAACGGGCAGATCCATGACGCGCCGCCCACAGGCGACATCGCCCCGGATCATGTGCTGATCGGCGCAGGCGATATTCAGGCGCGCTCAGATCAGGCGGGCCATCTGCTGCGGCATGATCTGGTGATCTCCGTGGTGGCGCGGCGTGGCGGGTTCTTGCGGGCCAAGCAGGCCGCCGGCCGTATCACGGCCTTGCTGACGGATGCCGATCTACCCCTGGCGGAGGGACGGTTGGTGGGGCTGCAATTCCGCCGGGCGCGGGCCAGGGCGCGTGGCGCGGACCGGCGGATCGATCTGATTTTTCGCGCTTTGACCGACGATAGCTGACCTTCAACGGAGAGAGACAGATGGCTGCGCAAAACGGCAAGGATCTTTTGATCAAGGTGGACATGGACGGGCAGGGCGCGTTCCAGACGATGGCAGGACTGCGTGCAACGCGTATGAGCTTCAACGCGGAAACGGTGGATGTGACGGGGCTGGATTCCGCGGGCGGGTGGCGTGAGTTGCTGGCAGGGGCTGGCGTCAAGAGCGCGAGCGTCTCCGGCTCTGGCGTGTTCCGCGATGCCTCCACTGATGCGCGGATGCGCGAGGTGTTCTTTGGCGCGCTGATGCCGCAGTTCCAGATCGTTGTGCCCGATTTCGGCATCATTGAGGGCGCGTTCCAGATCACGTCGTTGGAATATGCGGGCAATCATGATGGGGAGGCTACGTTTGAGGTGGCGCTTTCGTCGGCTGGCGCGCTGAGCTTTTCGGTGCTGTGATGGGCAATCCCTGGCGGGGTGAGGTGTGCTTGCGCATCGATGGGCAGATGCACCCGTTGCGGCTGACGTTGGGTGCGCTGGCTGAGCTGGAAGAGGCGCTGGGCGCGCAGGGCCT
>CBFHYV010000090.1:6410-10871 GCA_965660085.1 uncultured Paracoccaceae bacterium | reverse complement strand
CGAGACCGTGGCCCGCCGCGCCACCAACTGGGCAGAGCTGCGCCCGGAATGGGGGCTTGCGGGCTGCGCGGCCTTCATCGCCGCGCCGCGCGCGGCCACCGCGGGGGTGGATCTGGCAGGCCGGGCGTTTCTGCACAGCTATGACTGGCAGCGTGACAGCGGCTTTGCCACGTTGGAGCTGATCCTGACCGCGCCTGTCGTGGTGGCCAGCTGGATCAGCCTGCAATACTATGGCTCTTCCGTGGCGCCGGATGTCTTTGGTTCTGGCAACAAGCTGATCCACAACGTGACCGGCGGCATCGGCGTGGTTCAGGGCAATGGCGGGCGGCTGCGCGCGGGGCTGCCCTGGCAGGCGGTGCATGATGGCGATGCGCTGGTCCATGACCCGCTGCGCCTGTCCGTGATGATCGAGGCCCCGACAGAGGCGATCGATGACGTTCTGGCCCGCCACGCCTCGGTGCGGGAGCTGTTCGACAATGGCTGGCTGCACCTGTTCGCCCTAGCGGATGGCGTGATGGCGCATCGCTATCGCCCCGGCGGTGGCTGGCAGGCCGAGCCTGCTGCGCAGTAACGCGCGCCCACCCACAACACCAAACGCCGCCTCATGGGGCGGCGTTCCGCGTTTCCCGGCGCCGCGCGGCGGGCCCGGATCAGTCCTGGCGTGTCGGGGAGCGGGGCGCCTCATCCTCGGGCCGCCATTGCGCCACACCTGTGCGCAGGGCCGCGCGGCCGATCATATGCGCCGCGATCGGCGCCGTCAGGATCAGGAACAGCACGATCAGCACGCAGCGGATCACCACGGCCATATCGCCGAAATACAGCGCCACCCCAGCCAGGATCAGCCCAGAGCCAAGCGTGCCCACCTTGGTGGCCGCGTGCATCCGGATGAACACATCCGGCAGGCGCAGGATGCCCAGGCCGGCAAAGGCAATGAAGGCCCCGCCCGTCATCAACAGCAGCGCCGCGGCGGTCTGAGTGATGGGATCTGTCATGTGTCCTCTCCTTCCTCGCTGCGGCGGATCTTCTGACGTTCGGCAAAGCGCGCCAGCGCGACCGTGGCCAGAAAGCCCACCAGCGCCAGCACCAGCGCCACGTCCAGAAAGGCCGAGGTGCGATAGCGTATGGCCGCCAGCCCGCAAAAGGCGATGATGGCAACTGTCATCATGTCCAGCGCCACGACGCGGTCCGGCAGGCTCGGCCCGCGCATCAACCGCCAGAAGGCCATGGCCACGGCGATCAGCACCACGCCAAATCCCAGCGTCAGGGCGATGTTCATCAGGTCTGTCATGTCTCGGCCTCTCCCAATGCGTCGATCACCCAGCGTTCCATCCCCGATTTCAGCGTATGGCACACGGCTTCCGGGTCATCGGCGAACATGGCATGCACGCGCAGGGTGCGCCGGTCTTCGCTGACATCGATGCTCAGCGTGCCGGGCGTCAGGGAAATCAGGTTTGTCACCAGCAGGATGCCCGCATCGGATTTCACGTCCAGCGGCATGTCGATGATGGCGGGGCGGGCGCGGTGGCGCGGGGTCAGGATGTCCCACACCACCTGCAGGCTGGAGACCAGCAGTTCATAGTGGAACATCACGATCAGCTTGCCCACATACCACACCCGCGCGAAATAGCCCGAACGCACGCCCATCAGCGGCTGCAACAGCCACAGGACCGCGTAGCCCATCACCAGGCCCGAGCCGACCGTCAGCCAGGTGAACCCGCCGAAGAAGATGGCCCAGACCGCCGCCAGCATCAGGTTGATTGTGAAATTGTTCATCCCTCATCCCCCAGAACAGCGGTGATATAACCCGTCGGGTCCAGCAGTTGCGACGCGGCGGCTTCGGCAAAGGTCACGAAGGGCTGCGGGAAGAAGCCGATCACCAGCGTCATCGCCGCCAGCCCCGCGATGGGCACCAGCAAGGCCTGACGCCGCGCCGGGGCAATGCGGTCCAGTTGGGGTTCGATCCCGTCGGGATGCGCCTTCCAGAAGGCCTCGGCCCAGATCTTGGTCATGGAGTAGATGGTCAAAAGTCCCACGACCAGCGCCACCCCCGCCATCAGCCAGGCCGTATCCTCCAGCGCGGCGGCGACCAGGATATATTTGGCCCAGAAGCCCGACAGCGGCGGAAAGCCCGCCAGCGAAAAGGCCGGGATCAGGAACAGAACCGCCAGCAAGGGCGCGGATTTGTACAGCCCCCCGATCCGCGCCAGATCCCCCGATCCGGTCAGGCGCTGGGACACGCCCGCAATCAGGAACAGGTTGGCCTTCACGATGATATGGTGGACCAGGTAGAACACCGCCCCCGCAAGCGCCAGCGGCGTCATCAGCGCCAGCCCCAGCACCATGTAGCCGATCTGGCTGACGATGTGGAAGGACAGGATCTTGCGGAACTCGTTTTGCGCCGCGGCCCCCAAAACGCCCACCACCATGGTCGCCGCCGCCACCCACAAAAGCACCGTATGCGTCAGCCCGGTGTCATGGGTAAAGACAAGCGTGAACATGCGGATCAGCGCATAGACGCCCACCTTGGTCAGCAAGCCCGCAAACACCGCAGAGACGGAAAATGCCGGCGTGTGATAGGCCGCAGGCAGCCAGAAGAACAACGGAAACAGCGCAGCCTTCACTCCGAAGGCGACCATGAACATCATGGCCACAACGCTCAGCAGCGCCTGATTGTCCACTTCGGCCACGCGCGTGGCCAGGTCCGCCATGTTCAGCGTTCCGGTCATCCCGTACAACAGCCCGATCCCGGACAGGAACAGGATGGTGGAGATCAGGTTCAGCGCCACATATTTCAGCCCGCCGTCGATCTGCGCCTTGCTGCCGCCCAGCACCAGCAGCCCGAAGGAGGCGATCAGCATGACCTCGAACCAGACATAGAGGTTGAACAGGTCCCCGGTCAGGAAGGCGCCCGTGACGCCGCCGATCAGCACGTTGAACAGGGCGTGATAGCCCAGTGCCTCGGCCCTGCGGTCGATATCGCCCAGGGCATAGATGCTGACGGCCAGCGCCGTGATCGCCGTGATCACCACCATCACCGCGCCCAGGTAATCCGCCACCAGCGTGATGCCGAAGGGCGCGGCCCAGCCGCCCATCTGCCCCGCGATCACGCCCTGCGGCAGCACCTGCGCCATCAGCGTCACCGCCGCGACCAGCAGCGCCACATTGCCCGCCAGGCTGATGCGGCGCCCCAGGCTGCGCCCGCGGGTCAGGTAACAGGCCACCGCCGTCAGAAACGGCAGCAGCAGCGGAGTTGCCAGAAACCAGCTCATGCCGCGTCACCCTCGCGCGGCTCTGCCACGCGCATTTCATCGGAATAGGCGGTGCCCAGCGTGGTGTAGGCGCGGAACACCAGCACCAGCGCAAAGGCAAACAGGCCAAAGCCGATCACGATTGCCGTCAGCACCAGCGCCTGGGGCAGGGCATTGGCCACATCGCCCACGGGCGTATCGGCCCCGTTGGGGATCAGGGGCGGCGCGCCTTCGGTCATGCGCCCGGCGGTGAAGATCAACAGGTTGGCCGCGTTGGAAATCAGCACCAGCCCGAAGATGAAGCGCAGCACATTGCGCGCCAGCATCAGGTAGACGGCGGCCGCGACAAGCACGCCGATGGTGACAGCCATGAGGGATTCCATCAGATCCGCTCCTCCATCGCGAAAACAAGGGTGAGGATGGCGCCAAAGACCACGAGGTAGACGCCGATATCGAACAGCAGCACCGTTGACAGCGGCAGCCCCTTGTCCGTTTCCGTGGCGCCCAGGAACAGCCACTGGCCGGTGAAGGGCGCATCCCCCACCAGCGCCGAGGCCAGCCCTGACAGCAGCGCAAGGCCAAGCCCCACCGCGGCGATATCTTGCGGGCGCACGCGCAATGCCGCGCGGGCATCCCGTGTGCCGCAGGCAATGGCATAAAGCACAAAGCCCGTTGCCCCCGTCAGCCCGCCGATGAAGCCGCCGCCCGGTTCATTGTGCCCTCGCAGCAGCATGTAGATGGAAAACAACAGCAGCAGGCCAGAGAGATAGCGCGTGCCCGCGCGCAGGATGACCGAATTCATTTCACGCTCCCTCCCTTGCCTGTCGTGCGCGTGGTGCGCAGCAGCGCATAGGCCGACAGCGCCGCGATCACGACCACCGCGACCTCACCAAAGGTGTCCAGCGCGCGGAAATCCACCAGGATTACATTGACGATGTTGCGGCCATAGGCCTCTGGCCAGCTGGCGGTTTCAAAATACTCCGTCAGGCGCAGATCCAGCGGGGCCTGCACCACTGCCAGCAGGATCAGCGTGACCGTGGCGCCCATGCCCACGGCCAGCGCCGCATCGCGCGGGCGGCCCTCGCCCTGGCCATGCAGCGGCACCAGCGACGGCAAGCGCAGCAGCGCCACGGCCACCAGCACCACCACCAGAGTCTCCACCAGCAGCTGCGTGATGGCCACATCCGGCGCGCCATAGACGATGAACACCAGC
>CBFHYV010000090.1:0-6400 GCA_965660085.1 uncultured Paracoccaceae bacterium | reverse complement strand
AGCGCCACGCCAATGCCCACGACCCCCAGCGCCGCCATGGCCGCAATGCGTGACCGTGTCACCGCCGCCAGCAGCGCGCCCGCGATGATCAGCGCCGACAGCGCCAGCCCCTGCAGGCCAATGGCATCCACGCCCGGGAGCGCGGGCCAGGCGCCGCGCAGCGCCATCGTGCCCAGCAGCGTCACCAGAACCGTGGCGAAGGTGGCAAAGATATACTGCCGCAACACGCCGGTCTGGATGCGGCGGGTCAGGCCGGTGGCAAAGCCCTTCAGCCCGGCAAGGAAGGCATCCCAGCCCGCGTCGAAACTGGGCAGCACCGCCTCCGCCTGCGCCAGGCGGGCGCGCAGCCAGCCGTGCAGCGCATACAGCACCAGCCCCAGCGCCACGGTGGCCCCCGACAGGATCAGCGGCATGTTCACCCCGGCCCAGAGCTTCAGCTCCTTCGCCTCGGCCGGGCTGCCCAACAGGGCGGCCACGGTCGGGTCAATCAGGGTGGTCTGCAACAGGCCCGGCACAAGGCCGAAGACCACGCCCAGCGTGGCCAGCACCACTGGCCCGGCCACCATCGGCCAGGGCACCGTGCGCGGCGCGCGGGGCAAATCGGCGGTGCGCCGCAGGAACGGGCGGAAGCCCACGATGCCCGCCACCGCCAGCATCAGAGCATTGGCCACCAGAAGCGCGTCAACTATCACCCAAGGCTGCCCGGCCACGGCCAGGGCGCCGGCGTATTTCAGCTCTTTCCCGATGAAGCCAAGGAAGGGTGGCAGGCCCGCCATGGACAGCGCCGCAAGGGCGGCTGCCACGGCCGTCACCGGCATGTGCCGGATCAGGCCGCCCAAGCGCGCGGTTTCGCGCGTGCCGGTGGCGTGATCGATATTGCCCACCACCAGAAACAGCGCCGCCTTGTACAGCGAATGCACGATCAGGAAGGTCGCAAACGCGGTCATGGCATAGCCGGAGTCCTGCGCCAGCAACAGCGTCAGCGTGCCCAGCGC
Source organism: uncultured Paracoccaceae bacterium (assembly GCA_965660085.1). GTDB lineage: Bacteria > Pseudomonadota > Alphaproteobacteria > Rhodobacterales > Rhodobacteraceae > CBFHYV01. Next base: position 5,405 of record CBFHYV010000090.1, on the reverse strand, counting down.
CATCAGCGTGGTATAGGCCAGCGCCTGTTTCAGGTCCGTCTGGCGCAGGGCCAGCACGCTGGCAAACACCGCCGTGATCCCGCCCGCGACGCTGAGCGCCCAGAACCAAGCATCAGTGCCCGCCATCGCCGGATGCAGCCGCGCCATCAGATAGACCCCCGCCTTAACCATCGTGGCCGAGTGCAAGAAGGCCGAAACAGGCGTGGGCGCGGCCATGGCATTGGGCAGCCAGAAGTGAAACGGCACCTGCGCCGATTTCGTGAAGGTGCCCGCCAGGATCAGGATCAGGATCGGCAGGAACATCGCATGGGCCTGCAACGCATCGCCCTGCGCCAGGATCACCGAAAGCTCGAAACTGCCCGCGGCCGTGCCCAGCAGGATCAGCCCCGCCAGCATCGCCAACGCACCCGCGCCCGTGACGAACAGCGCCTGCAACGCCGATCGCCGCCCCTTGGTGGTTTCATGGCCGAAGCCGATCAGCAGGTAGGAGGTGATGGTCGTCAGTTCCCAGAAGACGAACAGCGCAATCAGGTTGTCCGCCAGCACCAGCCCCAGCATGGCCAGCATGAAACTGGTCAGAAACAGCATGAACCGGCCAAACTGCACATGCCCGGCCAGGTAGCTGTTGGAATACAGGAACACCAGGGTGCCGATCCCGCTGATCAGCAGGGCGAAGGTCAGGCTCAGCCCGTCCAGCAGGAAAGACAGGCTGATGCCCAGCGCAGGCACCCAGTCCACGGCCCAGCGCAGCGGCGTGCCGCCGGCGATCGCGGGCACCTGCGCCAGGAAGAACGCAAACAGCAGCGCAGAGATCGCCGCGGGGATCAGCCCCGCCGCGCCTTGTGCCGGGCGGGCTGCGTCAGTGTCAGTTGCCATTCCTGTCCTCCTGCGGGTCCAGTGTCACGGGGCTGACGAACCCCTTGGGTTTCACGGCCAGCACGGAACATCGCGCCCTGCTCAACACGGTTTCGGCGGTATTGCCAATGAAAAACCCGGCAATCCCCGTGCGCCCGACCGTGCCCATGACCAGGGTATCGGCAGATTCCGCCTCCACATGCTGCAGGATCATGTCAGAGGGCTGGCCCTTGACGTGGATCACCCTGTCAGGCGGCATGTCCGTCCCGTGGGCCGCAATCAGCGCGTCCAGCCGTTCGGCGCTGAGCCTGTGGGCATGCTCCAGCAGCGCGTCGATGTTGTGATCGGGCGCATTGACCAGAGCGCTGCGCAACGTGCGCTCCTCCGGCAGGTGCCAGGCATGCAGCACGTCCACCCGGGCGCCATCCTGCGCCGCGAGCGAGGTGGCCATTTCCAGAACCTGCCGATTCAGCGCATCGCGGGGGGCGTCGAACGGGGCCGGGTCCACGGCGGCCACGATGCAGTCGGATTTCGCCGCGCTGGAGGCGTTGAGGATCCAGACGGGGCAGGGGCATTTGCGCAGCAGGTGCATTTCATTGCTGCGAAAGAAGGGCGAGGCAGGGCTGTGCCGCGCCTCTGTCAGCACCAGGTCGATTTCATGGGTCAGCACATGGCGAATGGTCTCGATGAACGGCGTGCCGGCCAGAAGCACGACCTGCACGTCATGCCCCTCGGCGCGCAAGGGCGCGGCCACGGCTTCAAGCTCTGCGCGTTTCTGGGCGTCCAGATCGCTGCGCGCCTGTGCGCCGCTGTTGCCCGGCAACAACGCCAGCAGGCGCGAAAGCTCGCCCTCGGTATCGGCCAGGCAATGGGCCAGCGTCAGCCGGGCGCCATTGCCTTGCGCCAGCCATGCCGCGCGGGCGCGCAGCGCCTCCGTGGCGTGACCGTCCTGGATCAGCACCAGTATGTTCTGAAATCTCTGCATTCTCAGCCCTCCCCAACGCTGTGGCATATGGGGTTGCATGCCCCATTGATCCAATCGAAACTGCGGCCCATCTTGATAGATGTTCTCTATGGTGGGCCGCAAATGCCAAGCTTGCAACAGTTGCGATACCTCGTGGCGCTGGACAGCGCCCGTCATTTCCGGCGCGCTGCGGAGTTGTGCAATGTCACGCAACCCACGCTCAGCGCCCAGTTGAAGGATCTGGAGGCCAAGCTGGATTGCGTGCTGGTGGACCGGGCGCGGGGCCAGGTGTTGCTGACGCCCATTGGCGAAATCGTCGCTGCCCATGCCCGCCGCGCGCTGACGGAAGTGGCGGAGATCCACGCCGCCTGCGCGCTGCACAAGGGCGCGCTGCAAAGCACGATCAAGGTCGGCGTGGTGCAGTCGCTGGGGTCCTACCTCATGCCGCTGGTGGTGCCGGACCTGCATGAAAGCCACCCCAGCCTGAAGCTCTATATGCGCGAAGGTCTGCCCAACCACCTGTTGGAGGGTCTGGCCAGCGGCGCGCATGACATCTTGCTGTTTCCGCTGCCCATCCGCCCGGCGGAGTTCGAGGTGCGCTCGCTGTTCCGCGAACCCCTGCTGACCGTGATGCCCCATGATCACGCCTTTGCCGGCCAGGCCGATCTGGCGCCGGACATGCTGCGGGGGGAGACCATCTTGGCGCTGGAACGCGGCCACCGCCTGACCGAACAGGTGGAACTGATCTGCGAACAATTCGGCGCCCATCTGTCCCATGATTATGAGGGCACCTCGCTGGACACGCTGCGCCAGATGGTGGCCATGGGGATGGGCCTGTCGATCCTGCCGGCGCTCTATGTCCGCTCAGAGGTGACGCCGCAGGACATCGTGGTGGCGCGCCCTTTTCGCGGCACGCCACCGGCGCGCACCATCGGCATGATCTGGCGCAAGGGCACGGCGCGGCAGGCGGAATACATCGATCTCAGCCGCGAAATCTGCACGATCCTGCGCCGCCGCGCCCCGGAATTGACCCTGCTGGGCTGAACGGCCGCTGCGCGCCACAGGGCTTGCCGCGTCCCTGTTCACCCGGTCCGGCGATGGTATCCAAGGATCGGATCCGATGGCGCATTGTTGGAAAAGCGTTACAAAACATCAAAGCAACTGTCGTGTTGGCACCCTAGGCCGTGGATCACATACCCGACCGGGTATCTCATTCTTGGAGACTGACATGATGAAGACTTTCGCAGCCTCTGCGCTGGCAATCGCCGCGTCCACCATGGCATTCGCCGGTGGTCACGAATCCGCGCTGCCGCAGGCAGACAACGCATGGTTCACCGCAGCTCAGGAGCGCCTGCAGGCCGAACTGGCCAAGCAGGTGAACACGGACCGCGCGCTGAACGTGATCCTGATGATCTCCGACGGCAACGGTGTCGGCACCAACTACGCCTCCCGCCTGTTCGCAGGCCAGCAGGCCGGCGGTTTCGGTGACGACTATGTGCAGCCGCACGAAGCCTTCCCGAACCTGGCCCTGGTCAAGACCTACAACGTCAACGCGCAGACGCCTGATTCCGCCGGCACCGGCACCGCAATGATGTCCGGCATCAAGACCAAGGCCGGCATCATCGGCGTGAACGAAAACGTCGTGCGCGGCGATTGTTCCACCCTGCCGGGCAACACCGTTGCCTCCATGAACGAAATCATGGCCGGCATGGGCAAGGAAACGGGCATCGTCTCCACCGCGCGCCTGACGCACGCCACACCGGCCTCCGCCTATGCCAAGACGGTTGACCGCAACTTCGAATCCTCCCTGCCCGAAGGCTGCACCGAGCAGAAGGACATTGCCGCCCAGCTGGTCGACGCCATGATGGCCGGCACGATCGACGTGGCCATGGGTGGCGGCAAGCGTCACTTCCACGCCGGTGAAGGCGGCCGCCGCGTTGACGGCCAGGACCTGATCTCCATGGCCGAGGCCGCAGGCGTTCAGTTCACCGACAACCAGGCTTCCTTCGACGGTCTGGCGCTGGACGGCACACCGATCCTGGGCCTGTTTGAAAACAGCCACATGATGTATGAGGCCGACCGCACCGATGAGCCTTCGCTGGCCGAAATGACCGGCGCCGCCATTGCCGCGCTGCAGGCGAAATCCGGTGACAACGGCTTCTTCCTGCAGGTCGAAGCGGGCCGTGTGGACCACGCCAACCACGCCGGCAACCTGGCGCGCGTTGTCCGTGACCAGAAGGCCTTTGCCGATGCCGTCGCCATGGCTGACGAGATGACCAACGACGCCGACACGCTGATCATCGTCACCGCCGACCATGAGCACGCCATTGCCTTCAACGGCTATTGCGGCCGCGGCTCTGACATCCTGGGCCTGTGCATGGGCATCGACGGTGCCGGTGTTGGCCATAATGGCAAGACGGAACTGGCCTCCGACGGCAAGCCCTACACCGTGGCTGGCTACCTGAACGGCCCTGGCTCCGTGCTGATCGAACAGCCCGATGGCTCCTTCTTCGGCACGCGCCCGAGCGTGACCGAGGAAGAGGCCACCGACATCGACTATCCGCAGCAGGCGCTGGTGCCCAAGTCCTCCGAGACGCACTCCGGCGAAGATGTGGCTGTGTATGCAAAGGGCCCCTGGGCCCACCTGCTGGACGGCACCATCGAGCAGAACGTGATCTTCCACGTGATGCACCACGCCGCCACCGCCGAGTAATCGGCTGCGACACGCTGGCTCCGCGGTCTTTAACGGCGCGGGGCCGGATCTGATATGATCGGTGCCCGGGGGTCATTCGACCCCCGGGCGCCATAGTCAACGGAGTTACCGCCATGAACCGCCGCACGCTTTTGTCCACCGGGCTTGCCCTGGCCGCCACACCGCTGTTGACCGGCCGCCTGGCCGCGCAAGAGGCCGCCAAGATCCGTGACATCTATTCCCGTGGTCGTGAACTGAGCGAATGGGCCACCGCCAACATCGGGGACCGGGTTACGCTGGAGGGCTACATGGCCCCGCCGCTGAAGGCGAATTCCCGGTTCTTCGTGCTGACCTCTCTGCCTATGTCCGTCTGCCCCTTTTGTGAGACGGAGGCCGAGTGGCCGACCGACATCATCGCCGTCTATTCCAAGCGCGTGATCGACGTGATCCCCTTTAACCGCAAGATCGAGGTGCGCGGCCAGTTGCAGTCCGGCGCCTACCGCGATCCGGAAACCGGGTTCCTGTCCTTGGTCCGGCTTGAGGATGCGACCTACGGCTGATGGGGCTGTCGCTTCGCATACGGGATCTGCGGGTGCCTGGCCCGGCAGGCCGGGCGCTTCTGCGCGTTGACGGGCTTGAGCTGCCTGCCGGCAGCCTTGTGGGGGTGCGCGGCCCCTCTGGCGCGGGCAAGTCCACGCTGCTTTATGCGCTTGGGGGGATGCTGCCTGCCACAGGCTCCGTTCTGTGGGGCGATGTGGATGTTCTGGGCCTGGACGCCGAGCGCCGCGCAGCCTTCCGAGCCGCCCATATCGGCATGATCTTTCAGGATTTTCTGCTGTTTGAGGAATTGGGCAGCGCCGACAATGCCGCGCTGTCGGCCATGTTCGCGCCCCG
>CBFHYV010000089.1:0-10894 GCA_965660085.1 uncultured Paracoccaceae bacterium | reverse complement strand
GCGGCCACGGCGTGGCCGCGGCGTTGATGGCCCGGATCGAGGCCGACGCCCGCGCCGCAGGGCTGCCCTGGCTGCGGCTGGAAACGGGCGTGGGGCTGGATGCGGCGCTGGCGCTGTATCAACGGCTGGGGTTTGCCCGGCGCGGGCCCTTTGGCGCCTATCCTGACAGCGCGCTGAGCATCTTCATGGAAAAGCCGCTGGGACCGGAGGGCGGCGCAGTTTGATCTGGCGCAAGGCGCGGGGTGAACGAATCCTGTTTACATTCTGAAAGCGGAATGTAATACACATTCCACAAACAGAATGTTATGGAGTCCTCCAATGGCCGATACCCTGACGAAACCGGCGGATCGCTATTCGCCCATCTATTTCCTGGCCTCGCTGGGTGCTGGTGGGCTGTCAGTGACCTTTTTCATGTATCTGATGTTCTGGGTGCCGCATCCCGGCCGCCCGGTCCCGATTTTCGAGGACATCATGGCGGCGTTCCAGTCCGGCGGGTCGGCGCTGCAGGCGGGCATCATCGCGGCCTGGATCGGCATTGCGTTCTTCAGCTTTCTGAACGTCAAGTCGCTGATCTGGAACCTCGGCGCGCTGGCCCGGTTCAAGCAGACGGCAGACTATGCGGCGCTGCGCAACTCCAACGCGGAAACCACGCTGCTGGCGCAGCCGCTGGCCATGGCGATGACGGTCAATGCCATGTTCATCGTGGGCCTGGTGTTTGTTCCGCAGCTGTGGACGATTGTGGAATACCTGTTCCCGCTGGCCATGGTGGCCTTTGTGCTGATCGGGGTGATGGCGCTGCGCACCATTGGTGATTTCCTGGGCCGCGTGCTGTCGCAGGGCGGTGTGTTCGACATGACGGCGCATAATTCTTTCGCGCAGCTGCTGCCGGCCTTTGCCCTTGCGATGGTGGCGGTTGGCCTGGCGGCCCCGGCGGCCATGTCCACCGCGCCGGCCACCGTGGCGGTCAGCCTGATCCTGTCCACCTTCCTGGGCGTGGCGGCGATGCTGTACACCGCGCTGGCGGCGACCTCGGCCATCGTGTCCATGCTGCACCACGGCACGGCGCGTGAAGCGGCGCCGACGCTGATGATCATCGTGCCCATTGTCACGGTGCTGTCCATCATGGCGCTGCGTCAGGACCACGGGCTGCACACCACCTTTGGCGTGCACGGCGCGGCGGGTGAAACGATGACCTTCCTGGCCAACATGCTGGCGATCCAGCTGGTGTTCCTGGCGCTGGGCCTGCTGATCCTGCGCCGCCAAGCCTATTTTGCCGATTTCGTGCTGGGCAGCAAAACTTCTGCCGGCTCCTACGCGCTGGTCTGCCCGGCGGTGGCGCTGTCGGTGATGCTGCATTTCTTCGTCAACAAGGGGCTGGTGGCCAGCGATGTGCTGACGAAGTTCTCCGCCGGTTACTGGGGCGTCACGGCCATTGCCCTGCTGGCGCAGTTCGTCGCCATCGCGCTGGTGCTGCGCCTGAATGCCCAGCATTTCCGCAAATCCGCCGCCCAACCGGCTGCGGTTCCCGCCGAGTGACCGACCCCTCCGCGTGTCACTTCGGTCTGCGGTCCCGGGTTCTGCCCGGGGCCGTTTTGCATGGCCGGGGCATTGCCGCTTGAACACGGGCGCGGGTGGTCATATTCCTTGACCAATTCCGAAAGTGCCCCATGCCGTTCCACAAAGTCCAGCCAGAGCGCCTGTCCACCGCCGTGACCCGGCAGGTGGAACAACTGATCCTGCGCGGCATCCTGCGCCCGGGGGAACGCCTGCCGGCCGAGCGGGAACTGGCGGAGCGGTTGGGTGTCTCGCGCCCGTCGCTGCGCGAAGCCATCGCGGAATTGCAACACAAGGGCCTGCTGACCAGCCGCGCCGGCGCGGGGATCTTCGTGGCCGATGTGCTGGGCTCTGCCTTTTCAGAGGCGCTGGTGACGCTGTTTGCCAGCCATGAGGAAGCGGCGCTGGACTACCTTTCCTTCCGGCGGGACATGGAGGGGCTGGCCGCCTGGCGCGCGGCGCGGTTTGGCACGGATACGGACCTGGCGGTGATCGCGGCGGTGTTCCAGAAAATGGAAACCCCCCAAAGCCGCCGCACGCCAGAGGCCGAGGCCGCGCTGGACGCGGATTTTCACATGGCCATCATCGAGGCCAGCCACAATGTCATCATGCTGCACATGATGCGATCCATGTATCAGCTGTTGCAGCGCGGCGTGTTCTACAACCGGCAGGTGATCTTTGGCCAGCGCGGCACATCGGATGTGTTGCTGGACCAGCACCGCGCCATCAACACCGCCCTGCAGGCCCGTGACCCTGACGCCGCCCGCACCGCCGTGGAAGCGCATCTGGATTTCGTGGCCGATTCGCTGGCCCAGATGCGCCGGTCAGAGGCCAACGAGGCCATCGCCCGCCAGCGGCTGGACTATGAACGCAGCCGTGGCTGAGGCACGCGGCAAAGCGGATTTTGACTTGCATCATTTTGCGGCGCTCCGTTGGCTGATAGCGCAAGGAAATATCGCAACCAGCCCTGGGGAGGGGTCCGTATGAAAAACGCAATCCTGGCAGCCGCGCTTTGTGCCTGCCTGCCTGTCGCCGCCGCCGCCGAAGACGTGGTGACCTATGCCACCGCCGACACGTTCGATGACGTGGTCTTTGGCCTTGAAAGCGCCATCCTGGATCATGGGCTGGTCATCGATTCCGTCAGCCACACCGGCGAGATGCTGGAACGCACCCGCGCCGATGTCGGCTCTGACGTGGTGCTGTTCACCGCGGCGGATGTCTACAGCTTCTGCTCGGCCTCGTTGTCCCGCAAGGTGATGGAGGCCGATCCGATGAACATCCGGTTCTGCCCCTATGACATCTTCGTCATGGTGCGGCCCGAAACACCGGATGAAACGGTGATCGGCTATCGCAGTTTCCCCGACGGCCCGATGAAAGAGGTCGAAGCGCTGCTGGACAGCATCGCGCGGTCTGCCGTCGGGCTGGACTGACCGCTCGCGGTTTTTCACGCCGCTTCACGAAGCTCTGACTTGCCGCAATCGCAGCCGCTGGCTTAGCCAGTTGCCGCGCTGCGGCAAGGACCGTTCGCGAAAAGGTGAGCCTGATCCAAACCTTCAGACCACCCGTAGTCCACACGATGCCACAGACGGCATCGCACTTTTTGGAGGACTATAGAATGTTCCGAACGACTGCCCTTGCACTGACCGCAACCGCATTCCTGACCGGCGCAGCCTCCGCTGGTGGTCATGGCATGACCAAAGACATCGTCGACACCGCGATCGAGGCCGAAGGCTTCTCCACGCTGGTGGCGGCCGTCCAGGCCGCTGGCCTGGTTGATACGCTGAAGGGCGATGGCCCCTTCACCGTCTTCGCACCGACGGACGCCGCATTTGCCGCCCTGCCCGAAGGCACGGTGGAAACGCTGCTGATGCCGGAAAACATCGACCAGCTGACCGCGATCCTCACCTATCACGTCGTGCCGGGCAAGGTGATGTCCACCGACCTCAGCGATGACATGATGGCCACAACCGTTCAGGGCAGCGACATCATGATCGACCTGGACAATGGCGTGATGGTCAACAACGCAACCGTGGTGTCCGCGGATATCGAGGCATCCAACGGCGTGATCCACGTGATCGACACCGTCATCCTGCCGCAGAACTGATCGGCACATCCCGGGTTGGCCGGTCATCGGCCAGCCTGACCTCAGGGCACGAAAAAGGGGCGGGGATCATTCCCCGCCCCTTTCCTGTTGCGTCCGGCGCGGGGGTGCGCGCCGTCAGTGCACCACCGCATCATCGGGCTTGGGCCGGTTGGTTGCGGCGATGCGTTCGCCGATCACCAGCCCCTCACTGCCCGCGGACACCGGCACCACGTCACCGTCACGGATATCGCCGGACAGCAGCATTTCGGCCAGCGGATCTTGCAAGGCGCGCTGGATCACCCGTTTCAGCGGGCGTGCGCCGAACACCGGGTCATAGCCTTCGTCGGCCAGCCAGGCGCGCGCGCCATCGTCCAGCTCCAGCGTGATCTTGCGGCTGGCCAGACGGCGCAGCAGGCGGTCCATCTGGATGGTGACGATCCCGGCCATATCCTCGCGCTTGAGCCTGTCAAAGATGATGGTCTCATCCAGGCGGTTGAGGAATTCGGGCCGGAAATGGGCGCGCACGGCATCCATCACGTCCCGCTTGGCCTGCGCGCCATCGGCGCCCTCGGGCAGCTGGCTCAGCGCCTGGCTGCCAAGGTTGGAGGTCAGCACGATCAGCGTCTGCTTGAAATCCACGGTGCGGCCCTGACCATCGGTCAGCACGCCATCGTCCAGCACCTGCAACAGCACGTTGAACACATCCGGGTGGGCCTTTTCGACCTCGTCGAACAGCACCACCTGATAGGGCCTGCGGCGCACGGCCTCTGTCAGCACGCCGCCTTCGTCATAGCCGACATAGCCCGGAGGCGCCCCGATCAGCCGCGAGACCGCGTGTTTTTCCATGAACTCGCTCATGTCGATGCGGACCATGGCGCTGTCATCGTCGAACAGGAACTCCGCCACCGCCTTCGTCAGCTCTGTCTTGCCGACGCCTGTCGGGCCAAGGAACAGGAAGCTGCCGAGGGGGCGGTTTTCGTCGTTCAGCCCGGCGCGGGCGCGGCGCACGGCATTGGCCACGGCGCGCACGGCCTGGTCCTGCCCAACCACGCGCCGATGCAGGCCGCTTTCCATGGACAGCAGCTTCTCACGCTCGCCCTCCAGCATCTTGCCGGCGGGGATGCCCGTCCAGCGTTCCACGACACCGGCGATCTGGTCCGGGCGCACAGCCTCGGCCACCATCTGCTCATTCTCGGAGGTCTCGGCCTCGGACAGCTTGGCCTCCAGCTGGGGGATGATGCCATAGGATAGCTCGCCCGCGCGGGCCAGGTTGCCCTCGCGCTTGGCCTGTTCCAGCTCCGCGCGGGCGCGGTCCAGCTGTTCCTTCAGGTCACGCGCGCCGGCCAGCTTGTCCCGTTCGGCCTGCCAATGCGCCGTCATCTCCGCCGAGCGTTGCTGCAGATCGGCCAGGTCCTTTTCCAGCTTTTCCAGCCGGTCCTGGCTGGCCTGGTCATCCTCCAGCCGCAGCGCCTCGACCTCGATCTGCTTTTGCAGGATGTCACGGTCCAGCGCGTCCAGCTCTTCGGGCTTGCTGTCCACCTCCATGCGCAGGCGGCTGGCGGCCTCGTCCATCAGGTCGATGGCCTTGTCGGGCAGGAAGCGGTCCGTGATGTAGCGGTGGCTGAGCGTCGCCGCGGCCACCAGGGCGCTGTCGCTGATCCGCACGCCGTGGTGCAGCTCGTATTTCTCCTTGATGCCCCGCAGGATGGAGATCGTGTCCTCCACCGTGGGTTCCTGCACCAGCACGGGCTGAAACCGCCGCGCCAGGGCCGCGTCCTTTTCCACATGTTTGCGGTATTCGTCCAGCGTGGTGGCGCCGACGCAATGCAATTCACCGCGCGCCAGGGCGGGTTTCAGTAGGTTGGAGGCATCCATTGCCCCGTCCGCCTTGCCCGCGCCCACCAGCGTGTGCATCTCATCGATGAACAGGATGACCTCGCCCGCGGCTTCAGTGACCTCGGTCAGGATGGCCTTCAGCCGCTCCTCGAACTCGCCCCGATATTTGGCACCGGCGATCAGCGCGCCCATGTCCAGCGCCAGCAGGCGTTTGTTGCGCAGGCTTTCGGGCACATCGCCATTGACGATGCGCAGCGCCAGCCCCTCGGCAATCGCGGTCTTGCCGACGCCGGGTTCCCCGATGAGCACCGGGTTGTTCTTGGTCCGGCGGCTGAGCACCTGCATCGCGCGGCGGATTTCCTCATCCCGGCCGATGATCGGGTCAATCTTGCCGGCCTCGGCGGCCTCCGTCAGGTCACGGGCGTATTTCTTCAGCGCGTCATAGCCCTCCTCGGCGCTGGCGCTGTCGGCGGTGCGGCCCTTGCGGATGTCATTGATCGCGGAGTTCAGCGCCTGGGCGGTCACGCCGCCGCTGTCCAGCGCCTCCTTGGCGGGGGATTTCACCATGGCCAGCGCCATCAGGATGCGTTCCACGGGCACGAAACTGTCACCCGCCTTGGCGGCCAGTTTCTCCGCCTCGTCCAGCACGCGGCCGGTGGCGCTGTCCAGATAGATCTGCCCGGCGTCGCCGGAAACCTTGGCGATCTTGCCCACGGCCAATTCCGTGGCCTGGCGCACGCGGGCGGCATCCGCCCCGGCGCGGGTGATCAGGTTGGCGGCCATGCCCTGGTCATCGTCCAGCAGCGCCTTCAGCAGGTGTTCGGGGGTGATCCGCTGGTGGCTTTCGCGCATTGCGATGGTTTGCGCGGCTTGAAGGAACCCGCGCGAGCGTTCCGTGAACTTCTCCAAGTTCATCGTCTTTCTCCTTGTGCAGCACCCGTCGGTGGCCACGCCCGCCAAGCAGCGCGCGGCCGGTTCGGGCCTCCTCCCAAAAATGGCGATTGCCGCCATGCGGTTCAAGAGGGCGGTTGACCCGCGCAGCCCGCTGCCCCAAACCGCAGCGACCCCACCCAGACCCGGAGAACCCCCATGTCCGATGACCGCCTGATCGTTGCGCTTGATGTCCCCGATGCGCTCAGCGCCCTGAAACTGGCCGATACGCTGGGCCATGACGTGGGGTTCTACAAGATCGGGCTGGGCATGTTGACCGGCGGCGGCCTGGCCGTGGCCAATGAACTGAAGCAGGAACATGGCAAGCGCATCTTCCTGGACATGAAGCTGTTTGACATCGGCGCCACCGTGGAGGCCGCCGTGCGCGGCCTGGCCCAGTTCGAGCTGGATTTCCTGACCGTGCATGGTGATCCCCATGTGGTGCGCGCGGCCAAGCAGGGCGCGGCGGGCAAGCCGACGCAGATCCTGGCGGTGACGATCCTGACCTCGCTGGATCGTGCGGATCTGGACGCGGGCCTGATGCAGCCCGGCGATGTGGCGGATCTGGTGGTGGAACGCGCTGCCCGCGCGTTTGAGGCCGGCGCGGACGGGGTCATCGCCTCCCCCAATGAGGCCGCGGCCATCCGCGCCCTGCCGCAGGCCGAGGGCCGGCTGATCGTCACGCCCGGCGTGCGGCCCGCCGGTGCGGACTCGGGTGACCAGAAGCGGATCGCCACCCCGCGCAATGCCATCGCGGCGGGGGCCGATCACATCGTGGTGGGCCGCCCCATCTGGCAGGCTACAGATCCGCGCGCGGCCGCCCGCGCGATCCTGTCAGAGCTTCCCTGACCGCAGCACATCCGCCCGGCGCTGCCGCAAATGGCGGAGCAATATCGCCCGGAAATGCGGGATGGCTTGGGGCGAGGCCACATAGGCGCGGGGCGGCATCAATGCCCATCCCGCGCCCTCACCCCCAAACCGCACAAGGCGCGCGGCGGCAGGCGGCAGCTGGGCGGTAAAGAAATGGCTGACCCCCTGCGGGCCGATGCGGCGGTGCACATGGCGCAGCTGCGCAGGGTCCAGCCGCAGGCCGGTTTCCTCCGCGGTTTCCCGCAGCGCACAGGCGCGGGGGCTTTCCGCCCCTTCGCGCCCGCCGCCGGGAAAATCCAGCCGCCCGGGCCAGGGAATGCCCGCCGTATGATCCCGCCGCAGCACCAGCAGCCGGGTGCCTATGAACAGCATCACCTTCGCCCCGCGAAAGGGGGTTCTGCCGCCGCTGGTCCCGATGTTTGTCATTGGCGTCCTCCCCTGCGTATGGGCCTTGGGTGCGGGCCGCTCACCGCTGTGGCCAATCCCCGTTTCCCGTGGCCCGGCTTCGGGGTAAACTCTGGCCATGCCCGCGCTGTGCAAAGATTGCCTGACCTGTTTCGATGACGGCCGCAGATGCCCCGCCTGCGGCCGCCCCCGCGTGCTGGCCCATGCGGAGCTGTGGGATCTGTCCATCGCGCATATGGATTGTGACGCGTTTTACGCCAGCGTGGAAAAGCGGGACAACCCCGAACTGGCGGACAAACCCGTCATCATTGGCGGCGGACGGCGCGGCGTGGTGTCCACCGCCTGCTACGTGGCGCGGATCCGCGGGGTGCGGTCGGCCATGCCGATGTTCAAGGCGCTGCAACTGTGCCCGGATGCCGTGGTGCTGCGCCCCCGGATGGAGGCCTATGCCGAAGCCAGCCGCGCCATTCGCGCCATGATGCTGGAGCTGACCCCGGATGTGGAGCCGCTGTCGCTGGACGAAGCCTTCATGGATCTGTCCGGCACGGCGCGCCTGCACGGGGCGCCGCCGGCGGTGATGCTGGCGCGGCTGGTCAATCGCATGCGTGACGAGCTGGGCCTGAGCGGCTCCATCGGCCTGTCACACAACAAGTTCCTGGCCAAGATCGCATCGGACCTCGACAAGCCGCGCGGCTTTGCCGTCATTGGCCGGGCCGAGACGGAGGACTTCCTGCGCCCGCAGCCGGTGCGGCTGATCTGGGGTGTGGGGCAGGCGGGGCAGGCGGCGCTGGAACAGGCGGGCATCCGCACTTTTGCCGATCTGCTGCGCTGGGACAGGGCGGCGCTGGTGGCGCGGTTCGGCAGCACCGGGGACAGGCTGTGGCATCTGGCGCGCGGGCAGGACACCCGCCGCGTGCGCGCCCATGCGCCGGTCAAGAGCATCTCCAACGAGACGACCTTTGGCGAGGATACCTCCGATCCGCAGATTCTGGACGGGCATCTGTGGCGCATGGCCGAAAAGGTGGCGGACCGCGCCAAGGCCAAGGACCACGCGGGACGGGTGGTGGTGCTGAAGCTCAAGCGCGCGGATTTCTCCCTGCTGACGCGCCGTGTCAGCCTGCGCCAACCCACGCAACTGGCCGATGTGATCTATCGCGCGGCGCGCGGGCTGATGGATCAGGTGCCCGCGGGCGGGCGGTATCGTCTGCTGGGCGTGGGCCTGTCAGACCTTTGTGCTGCGGATCTGGCCGACCGCGCGCCGGACCTTCTGGACCCGGCGGCGCAAAAACGCAGCGCGGCAGAGCGCGCGACCGATACCATCCGCGCCCGCTTCGGCGCGGACGCCATCCGCAAGGGCCGCGCCCTGAACTAGCGCCTTACATCACGTCTTCTTCGGCGTCGCTGGCGGAGATCCCCAGCGCTTCCAGACCCGCTTCCAGGTTTTCTGGCAGGTGGGGCGTGCCCATCAGGTAATCCTCGGTCGGGGTCGAGGCCTCATCCAGCGCGGTCTCGTAGGCTTCTTGCAGGTCTTCGGGGTCAAAGCTGCCGCGCCCGATCCACATCACCGCCACGGCGGCGGCCTTTTCTTCGGTGTTCATCGCCTCGATGAAGGCGCGCAGCTCTTCCTCGGACCGGGTCATGTCGCGCGACATGACGATAATTTGCGCGATCTTGCGCGACGAAATGGTGGCGATCATGGGCAACCTCCCTGCCGGCGGGGGCACCTGCCCCACGCTCTAGGCAAAGATGCGATAATACAGCCAATCGGGCAAGAACTGTCCCAATCGAAACACCAGCGAAAAGCCGGTGGGAAAGCTGCGCTTGAACCCGCCGCGTTGCATGTGATCCAGGAAGATCCCCGCGGCATCCTCCGGTTCCATGATGAAGGGCATGGCAAAATCGTTCTTGTCGGTCAAACGTGTGCGGATGAAGCCGGGATTGACCAGCTGCACCTGCACGCCGGTCTTGCGCAGGTCGGCATACATGGATTCCGCCAGCACCATCACCCCGGCCTTGGAGGCGCAGTAGCCGATGGCACCGGGCAGCCCGCGAAAGCCTGAAAGGCTGCCCGTCAGCACGATATGGCCGTGACCGCGGGCGACCATCGGCGGCACCACCACGCCCATCAGCCGCATCGCGCCGGTGAAATTGACATCCGCCATGGCATTGGCCTGATCGGCCTGCCAGCCCTGCGCGCCAAAGGGCCAATAGACCCCGGCCATATGCACCACGCCGTCAATCTCGCCCACCTGCTCGGCGGCCTGGGCGATGCTGTCAGAATCGGCGAGATCCAGCGTGACAACCTCCGCCGGGCCGGGCAGCTCGGCGGCCAGGCTTTGCAGCGGCGCCTCGCTGCGCGCGGACAGGACCAGATGCGCGCCTGCCGCGCTCATCCGGCGGGCGAGCGCTGCGCCCAGCCCCTCGCTCGCGCCCACCAGCCAATAGCGTTTGCCCGAAAGATCGCGTGTCATGTGGCCTCCGATGATTTGGCGCGGGGCAGCCGGGCGGCCAGCATCAGCGCGCAGAGTTTCAACAAGCAGGGTAGCCCGGCATAGGCCAAAGTCAGCGCCCAAAGCGCGGCAGGGTCATTTCCGGCGCCCGGCTGAAAGCCCGCCAGATCCAGCGCGGGCAGCAACAGCACCGCCGCAGAGGCCAGCGTGAGCTTGGACACAAAGGACCACAGCGCAAACCCTTCGGAGGCCGCCGGGGCGACATCGGCCATACGCCGCGAAAACAGCGCCGGCAGCAGCGTCAGATCCGCCCCGAGCGCCGCGCCGGAGGCCAGGCAGATCACCGCAAACAATACGGCGTCGCCCGTGCTCAGGCTCAGCGCCAGGCTGAAGGCGGCGACGGACAGCGCCATCCCCCACATCAACGCAGCGCGCGCGCCGATCCGTTCCGCCACCGCGCCCCAGACCGGCGCGGAAACAGCCGCCGACAGGAAAAACAGCACCAGCAGCGGACCGGCCAGATCCGGCAGGCCAAGGCGGCTTTCGACGAAGAACAGAAACAGCGTGGATGTGACGGCAACAGGTGCGGCATTGACCAGCGCCAGGATCAGCAGTCGCCGCGCCAGCGGATCACGCAACACGGGGCCAAAGCCACTGGGCGGCGGCGCGGCAGTGTCGCGCCACTCTGGCGCCAGCGCGGCGCCCGCCAAAGCACACAGCGCCGCGAACCCGGCCGCGAAGCCCAGGAACCCCGGCAACCCCGCCG
>CBFHYV010000088.1:0-10945 GCA_965660085.1 uncultured Paracoccaceae bacterium | reverse complement strand
CCCCGGTGGCCCGGGCCTGCGCCCAGGCCGCGGCAAAGGGGCCCAGCGGCTTGGCGGGCACGCCGTGGTCCGCAAACCCCGGCAGCCCCGGCATGGCCGATGTGATGCCGATATCGATCGAGCAGACATCATAGCCGATGCCCGGCCGCCCGGGCACGATCACCTGCCGCGCGGCGCGGTCAATCCCCGTCACGCGC
This sequence comes from uncultured Paracoccaceae bacterium, assembly GCA_965660085.1. Taxonomy (GTDB): domain Bacteria; phylum Pseudomonadota; class Alphaproteobacteria; order Rhodobacterales; family Rhodobacteraceae; genus CBFHYV01. The sequence continues at coordinate 10,748 of CBFHYV010000088.1, read as the reverse complement.
CCATCGACGAATCGCGCCCCCGCGGCCCGGGCCAGCGCCATCAGGTCCATCTCCAACGCCTCAAGCGGGTAGTGGCCGGCCACATGGCCCGGCAACATGCCCGAATAGGGCGCGACGGGTCCGGGGTTGATCACGGTCAGCCGTGCGCCGGGCAAAGGGTCCATCGCCCACATGCGCAGCACCAGCGCATGGGCATGTCCCCCACCCACCAGCACGACATCCTGGCTGAACGGCAAATCTGTCATCATGCCCCGCATATGGCCCGCAACGCGCGCCGCCGCAATCCATCGCGCAGCGGCACACTGGCGCGCGCGAACACAACCGCGTAATCCCTGTGTCACCCCACCAAAGGACCGGATCATGGACAACGCGCGCGGCATCACGATGATGGTCATTTCCATGGCGCTGTTCGCCGTGGAGGACGCCTTCATCAAACAGGTCTCGGCCCATGTGCCCACGGGGCAGATCCTGCTGGTGCTGGGGCTGTTCGGCGGCGGGGCCTTCGTGGCCATGGCGCGGGCGCGGGGCGTGCGGCTGATCTCGCCGGTGTTGCTGAGCTGGCCGGTGATGCTGCGCAACCTGGCGGAGATCTTCGGCACCATGAGCTTCGTCACCGCGCTGTCGCTGATCCCGCTGTCCACGGCGGCGGCAATCGTGCAGGCCACGCCGCTGATGATGACGCTGGGCGCGGCCGTTCTGCTGCGCGAATCCGTGGGCTGGCGACGTTGGAGCGCCATTGCCGTGGGCTTTGCCGGAGTACTGCTGATCCTGCGGCCGGGCATGGCGGCCTTTGACGCCAATGCGCTGTTTGCCGTGGCGGGCGTCATTGCGCTGGCGGTGCGGGACATGGCCGCGCGCTATGTCCCCGCGCAGGTGGGCACGCTGCAGCTTTCGGCCTATGGCTTTTCTGTGCTGCTGCCGGCGGGGGCGCTGCTGTTGCTCTTGCCCGGCGGCGGCGCGCTGGTGATGCCGGACGGGCCGCAGGCGCTGCTGCTGGCGGGTGCGGTGGTGTTCGGCGTGGGCGGCTATTACGCCGTGACGCTGGCGGTGCGCACCGGGGAGGTCAGCGTCGTCACGCCCTTCCGCTATGCCCGGCTGGTCTTTGCCACGCTGGCGGGCATGGTGGCCTTCGGCGAACGCCCCGATGCCGCCACGCTGGTCGGCGCGGCGCTGATCGTGGGCTCCGGCCTCTATACCCTGCTGCGCGAGGCCCGCCTGCGGCGATAAACCCGGCCTGCGCTTCGTTTACATTCGGCGCGGCGCTGCGTAACACGGCGGCGCACCACCGCCCCGAACAGCCCATAGCGGAGCCAGACATGAGCACCATCATCGACATTCACGCCCGGGAAATCCTGGACAGCCGCGGCAACCCCACCGTTGAGGTGGACGTGATCCTGGAAGACGGCACCCTGGGCCGCGCCGCCGTGCCATCGGGCGCATCCACTGGCGCCTATGAGGCCGTGGAGCGCCGCGACGGCGATGCCGGGCGCTACATGGGCAAAGGCGTGCTGGAGGCCGTGGCCGCCGTGAACGGCGAAATCGCCGAAACCCTGGTGGGCTTCGAGGCGACGGAACAGGTCGCCATCGACATGGCCATGATCGAACTGGACGGCACCGCAAACAAGGCCCGCCTGGGCGCCAATGCCATCCTGGGCGTTTCCCTTGCGGCGGCAAAGGCGGCGGCGGATTTCACCGCGCAGCCGCTGTTCCGCTATGTCGGCGGCACCTCCGCGCGGGTTCTGCCGGTGCCGATGATGAACATCATCAATGGCGGCGAACATGCCGACAACCCCATCGACATCCAGGAATTCATGATCATGCCCGTGGCCGCGGACAACATCCGCGATGCCATCCGCATGGGCGCCGAAGTGTTCCATACCCTGAAGAAAGAGCTTTCCGCCGCGGGCCTGGCCACCGGCGTGGGCGATGAGGGCGGCTTTGCCCCCGCGCTGGCCTCCACCCGAGACGCGCTGGATTTCATCATGAAATCCATCGAAAAGGCGGGTTATGAGCCGGGCGAGGACATCTTCCTGGCGCTGGATTGCGCGGCCACCGAATATTACCGCGATGGCGCCTATCACCTGGCGGGCGAAGGCAAGGTGCTGACGCCGGATGAAAATGTCTCCTACCTCGCGGCGCTGGTGAATGACTATCCCATCATCTCCATCGAGGACGGCATGTCCGAGGATGACTGGGACGGCTGGCGCGCCCTGACCGAGGTCATCGGCAACCGCTGTCAGCTGGTGGGCGATGATCTGTTCGTGACCAATCCCGAACGGCTGGCCATGGGGATCGAGCGTGGCTGCGCGAACTCCATGCTGGTGAAGGTCAACCAGATCGGCAGCCTGACAGAGACGCTGCGCGCCGTGGACATGGCGCATCGCGCGCGCATGACCAACGTGATGTCCCACCGCTCCGGTGAGACGGAGGACGCCACCATCGCCGACCTGGCCGTGGCGACGAACTGCGGCCAGATCAAGACAGGCTCGCTGGCGCGGTCTGACCGGTTGGCGAAATACAACCAGCTGATCCGCATCGAGGAACTGCTGGGCGAAACCGCCGAATACGCCGGCCGCAGCATCCTGCGCTGATCCCGGCGCGCGGGCGCGGGCCTTGGCCCCGCCCGCCTGCTCGCCCCGATAAGTATTCTACCTGCGGGTATTCTACCGGCGCGGCCCTTGTGGCCGGGCGGGCGTTTGGGCCAAGGTGGCAGCACGGCGCGGCCGTTTACCGCGCCCGTCAACCCAGGTGTGCCCATGTCGATCTCTCAGCAAATGACAGCCGCGCAGGTGATTGCCCTGCTGGATCTGTCCCCCCACCCCGAGGGCGGGCATTACCGCCAGACCTGGGTGGATACCCCCGCCACGCCCGATGCGCGGCCCAGCGGCACCTCCATCTATTTCCTGCTGGCCGAGGGCGAACAAAGCCATTGGCACCGCGTGGATGCGACGGAGATCTGGCATTACCACGCGGGCGCGCCGCTGGTCTTGATGCGGGCGGCGGACGATGCCGGCCCGCGTCAGGAGGATGTGCTTGGCCCCGATCTGGCGGCGGGCCAAAGGCCACAGCTGATCGTGCCGGAAAATCACTGGCAGGCCGCGCGCAGCACCGGCGGCTGGACGCTGGTCAGCTGCACGGTCTCCCCCGGTTTCCGCTTCGAGGGCTTTGTCCTGGCCGAGCCGGGGTTTGATATCCCCGGCTGAGCAGGCGGGCCCGGCTGAGCGGGCGGCTCAACGCCGCCCCTGCCCCATGCGCCGCCGGGCGGGCGTGTGTTCAGCCCTGTTCCAGAACCGCGCTGCGGACGTAATTGACCAGCTGCGCGGTGGAGCCGTCCTTGCCCTCGGTGCCCTTCTCTCCGGTCACCAGCGGGCCAAGGGCGGTGGCCAGCTCCTTGCCCAGTTCTACGCCCCATTGGTCAAAGGAGTTGATGCCAAGGATCACACCCTCCACGAAGACGCGATGTTCATAGAGCGCGATGATCTTGCCCAGGATTTCCGGCGTCAGCTGGGGATAGATCAGCGTAGTGGAGGGGCGGTTGCCCTCGAACACGCGATGATGGGACTGGCGTGCCAGCTCTGCACCCTCGAACGTGCCGACCAGCTTGGCGCGGGCCTCCTCCAGGCTGCGGCCGCGCAACAGCGCCTCTGACTGCGCCAGGCAATTCGCCACCAGCAGTTCGTGGTGATGGGCCAGGTCGGCCTCATGCCCGCGCGCGGCCACAAGGAATTCACAGGGGATGACCCGCGTGCCCTGATGGATCAGCTGGTAGAAGGCGTGCTGGCCGTTGGTGCCCGGCTCCCCCCAAACAACGGGGCCGCTGTGGAAGGGCAGCGGCGCGCCATCCATGCTGACGCGCTTGCCGTTGCTCTCCATCTCCAGCTGTTGCAGGTAGGCGGGCAAGCGGCCCAGACGGTTGTCATAGGGCAGCACGGCGCGGCTGGCATGGCCCAGCACCTGGTTGTGCCACATGCCTACCAGCGCCAGCAGCACCGGCATGTTCTGCGCCAGCGGCGCCTCGCGGAAATGGGTGTCCATCTCTGCGCCGCCGCGCAGGAAGGCGCGGAAATTCGCCGCCCCAATGGCGATCATCAGCGAAAGCCCGATCGGCCCCCACATGGAATAGCGCCCGCCGACCCAATCGGCAAAGCCCAGGCAGCGTTCGGGCGGGATGCCCCAGTCCGCCGCCGCCGCGGCGTTGGAGGACAGCGCGACAAAGCGGCCCTCCGTCCCCTGCCCATGGGCGGCCAACCAGTCCCGCGCGCTGCGCGCGTTGGTCATGGTTTCAATGGTGGTGAAGGTCTTGGAGGCGACGATGAACAGCGTATGCGCCGGATCACAACCCGCCAGCGTATCCGCCAGATCCGCCCCATCCACGTTGGAGACGAAATGGCAGCGCGGGCCATCGTGATAGGGCCGCAGTGCCAGCGTGGCCATGGCGGGGCCAAGGTCCGACCCGCCGATGCCGATATTGACCACATCGGTGATCGCGCTGGCGCGGATCTCTTCGGCCACGGTCTCCATCGCGTGCAGGGTTTCGCGCACCTGGGGCATGATGTCTTCGCCGTCCAGCATCACGCTGCGGTCGATGTTGCGCAGGGCCGTGTGCAGCACCGCGCGGCCTTCGGTGTCATTGATGCGCGCACCTGTGAACATGGCATCGCGGCGCTCGGCCACGTGGCGGCTTTCGGCCACGGCCAGCAGCGCCGCGCGAATGTCGGCGTCGATCTGGGTCTTGGAATAGTCAAACAGCATCCCGCAGGCGCGCAGGCTGAAGGACTCTGCGCGGGTGTCATCCGCGAACAGATCCAGCATGTGCCGCCCGTCAATGCGTTCGGCATGGGAAATCAGGTTGGTCCACATCGCAATCACTCCGCCCAATGCACGGTGGCACCATCCAGAACCGCGGCCACCGGGGCCAATGTGTGGGGCAGCCTGCGGGCCTGCTCAAGGGCTTTCCGCTTTTCGCTGCCGAAGATCACCACATGTTTCCGCAGGGCCGCATTCAGCACCCGCGCGCTGAGCGTCACACGCGGCTCCGGCGCGCCGGGCGCGGTGATGGGCAGCAGGATGGGCGCATCGGGCGCCAGCGCCGCCGACAGCAGATCCGCCCCGGGAAACAGGGAGGCGGTGTGCATGTCCGCGCCCATGCCCAGCAACAGCACCGACAGCGGTAGCGCGGGCGCGATCAGGCTCTCAAGCTCTGGCAGGGCCTCCTGGGGGCTGTGGCCGGGGGCATAGAGCGGCAGCAGACGTGCCTCCGCGGCCCAGTTGCGCAACAGCCGCCCGCGCAGCAACCCCGTGTTGGAGCGCGGATCTTCCTCCGGCACCCAGCGTTCATCGGACAGCATCACATCCACCCGCGACCAGTCCAGCCGCACCGCGCTGAGCGCGTCAAACACCGGCCCCGGCGTGGTGCCGCCCGGCACCGCGAAGGACACGCGCCCCCCGCCATGCAGCGCGTCAGCCAGGTCATCGGCCAGCCTGTCGGCCAGATCCATCACCAGGATCTCTCGGTCGGGGTAGTCCTGAACCTCGAATCTCATGTCCTGATCTCCCTCCAGCGGCGGCCATCCCTGTGCATGAGCATAAGCGAATCCTCTGGCCCCGCGCTGCCGGAATCATAGGGTTTGGGCACCTCGCCGCGCCGGATCCAGCCATTGATGATGGGATCGGTCCAGGCCCATGCGGCCTCCACCTCATCGCCGCGCATGAACAGGGTCTGGTTGCCGCGAATCACGTCCATGATCAGGCGTTCATAGGCGTCGGGCACGTCCCCGGCCTCCGGCCCCAGGGCCTCGGCAAAGGTCATGTCCAGCGGCACATCCACCAGGCGCATCCCGCCGGGGCCGGGTTCCTTGATGGTCACGTCCAGGGTGATGCCCTCGTTGGGTTGCAGGCGGATGGCCAGCACGTTGCGGTGGCGGCCGGCTTCCTCGCCAAAGATGGAATGGGGCGTGTCCTTGAACACAACGGCAATCTCGCTGCAGCGCGCGCGCAGCCGCTTGCCGGTGCGCAGGTAGAACGGCGTGCCCGCCCACCGCCAGTTGGACACGTGCGCCTTCAGCGCCACGAAGCTTTCGGTGGTGGAGCGTGGATTGTCCACATCGGCCCGATAGCCCTGCGAGGTTTCCGTGGCGCTGTACTGGCCGCGCACGATATGGTGGTAATCCACCGGCTCCAGCGCGCGGATGACCTTCAGCTTTTCATCGCGCACCGCATCGGGGCCAAACCGCGCCGGCGGCTCCATCGCGATCAGGCACAACAGCTGCATCAGGTGGTTCTGCACCATGTCGCGCATGGCGCCGGACTGATCATAATAGCCGCCGCGCCCGCCCACGCCCACGGTTTCGGCCACGGTGATCTGGATGTGATCGACATACTGGGCGTTCCACAGCGGCTCGAACAGCATGTTGCCAAAGCGCACGGCCATGAGGTTCTGCACCGTTTCCTTGCCCAGGTAATGGTCGATCCGGTAGATCTGGTCTTCCACGAAATGTTCGGCCAGCACCCGGTTCAGCGCGCGCGCGCTGTCCAGATCATGGCCAAAGGGCTTTTCGACCACCACGCGGCATTCCGGGCTGACCAGCCCGTGGTGATGCAGCCGTTCCGCGATGTCGCCAAACAGCCCCGGCCCGACGGAGAAGTAGAACGCCCGCACGGCCTCATCGCGCAGCATGGGGCCAAGCGCCTGCCAGCCGTCTTCGCCGCGGGCATCGACCTGAAGGTAATCGATATGGCGCAGAAAGGCGTCGATGTCTGCCTCTTTGGACTTGGGGCCGAATTCACCCAGCGCCTCGCGCACGCTGGCGCGGAAGGCATCGGGCGACATTTCGGTGCGTGCGGCGCCGATGATGCGGGCCGTGTCGGGGATTTGCCCGGCATGAAAGCGCCGGAACAGCCCCGGCAGGATCTTGCGCCGGGCCAGATCGCCCGTGGCGCCGAAAATGACGAGGTCGAAGGGATCGACCGGAATGACACGAGACACCATGGGTGTTTCTCCGATAGTTTCGCGGATCGCTCCGCCGGGATGGCCAGGGCCGGACGGGCGCCAGCCACGCGGCCCATGGGCCAAAGGCCCTGCCCGCGTGCCACCATCGCCCCGCCCGACTGTTAGCGCAAACAATTCACCACAGCCGTAACGGATCGCCGCGGCGATGTCCAACCCCAAGCGGGCCACAGGGCGGTCATGGCCGCGCGATGCGCCCGCCGGTCATCGGCCGGGGCGCGCCAGTTGTCTGCGGCGCAGAGATCGGCAGGCCGCGCAGCGTGCGCACGGCGAGATAGGCAAAGGCCTGGGCTTCCAGCATATCCCCATCCAGGCCTGCAGCTTCCACCGTCAGCACCCGCATCCGCGCGGCGTTGGCCAGCATCTGCATCAGCGTATGGTTGCGCCGCCCGCCGCCCGAAACCAGCAACAGCTCCGGCGTGATGGGGCACAGCGGCAGCGCCTCTGCCACGGCCAGGGCGGCGATCTGGGTCAGCGTGGCGGCGGCATCGGCATCGTTCAGATGCGCCACCTCATGGGCCAGATGGGCAAAATCGTTCCGGTCCAGCGATTTCGGCGGCCGCTGGCGAAAATAGGGATGTGACATGACACGATACAGGATGTCCCGGTGCGGATGCCCCCGCGCGGCCATGGCGCCATCGGCATCATGCGCCCAGCCGCAGCGGTGCAGCATCAGGTCATCCACTGGCGCGTTGGCGGGCCCAGTGTCAAAGGCCAGCAGCGCGCCGGGTGTTTCCGGCCGCTCGATCAGGGGATCGACCCAGGTGATGTTGCCCACGCCGCCCAGGTTGACGAAAGCCACCGGCACCTCCAGCAGGCTGTGGCGCGCGCAGGCGTGGTGGAAAAACGGCACCAGGGGCGCGCCATGCCCGCCGGCGGCCACATCGGCGCTGCGGAAATCCCATGCCACCGGCACGCCAAGCGCCTGTGCCAGCGCCGCGCCATCGCCCAGCTGATGCGTCCGCCGGCGGCCCGGGTCATGGGCCAGGGTCTGGCCGTGAAAGCCCACCAGCTGCGGCGTGTCAAACGCCTCCAGCGCGCGCAGATGCGCCGCATGCAGCATCCGCGCCGCCCGGTCCAGCCGGGGCTGATCCTGCGGGCCGGGCCAGGCGCCCAGCAGGCCGCGCAGCTCGGCCCGTTCCTCGGCGCTGTAGGGCATGTAATGGGTCCGGCCGAAGTCGAACACATGTTCGCCATCGGTCAGCACCTCTGCCGCGTCGATCCCGTCCAGCGAAGTGCCCGACATCAACCCGATCACGCGCAGGGGGTCAAAACGGTCGGCCATGTCTTTCCTCGTGTCGGCGCGCGGGCGCTTTTCCTTCGGCGCGCGCCGATCTATAGCAATCCCCGAAGAATAGGAGAACACGGCCATGGCTTACACCCCCAAATCGGATTTCCTGCACATCATGGTCCAGCGCGGCTTTCTGGCCGACTGCACGGACATGCAGGGCCTGGACGAGGCGCTGACCAGCGGGGTGGTGACAGCCTATATCGGCTATGACGCCACGGCGCAGTCGCTGCATGTTGGGCATCTGTTGAATATCATGATGCTGCGCTGGTTGCAAAAAACGGGGCACAAGCCGATCACCCTGATGGGCGGCGGCACCACCAAGGTGGGGGATCCGTCCTTTCGGTCCGATGAACGCCCCCTGCTGACGCCAGAGGCGATCGACGGCAACATCGCATCGATGCAGCGGGTCTTTGCCAAATACCTGGACTATGGCGACAGCGCACAGGGCGCCTTGATGCTCAACAATGCCGAATGGCTGGACGGGCTGAACTATCTTGAGTTCCTGCGCGACATCGGGCGCCATTTCAGCGTCAACCGGATGCTGAGCTTTGAATCCGTGAAATCCCGGCTGGACCGCGAACAGTCACTGTCCTTCCTGGAATTCAACTACATGATCCTGCAGGCCTATGACTTCCTTGAGCTCAACCGCCGCTATGGCTGCGTGTTGCAGATGGGTGGGTCGGACCAGTGGGGCAATATCGTCAACGGGATCGACCTGACGCGCCGCGTGCTGGATCACGAAATCTACGGCTTGACCTCGCCCTTGCTGACCACCAGCGATGGTCGCAAAATGGGCAAGAGCCAGGGCGGCGCCGTCTGGCTGAATGGTGAGATGCTGTCGCCCTATGAGTTCTGGCAATTCTGGCGCAACACCACGGATGCGGATGTCGGCCGGTTCCTGAAGCTCTATACGGAACTGCCAGTGGCGGAATGTGACCGTCTTGGCGCGCTGGAAGGCGCGGAGATCAACGATGCCAAGGTGCGCCTGGCCAATGAGGTCACCGCCCTGTGCCACGGCGCAGAGGCCGCCGCCGCGGCCGAGGCCACCGCCCGCGAAGTGTTTGAAAAGGGCGGCGTGGGCGATGACCTGCCGACGCTGGAGCTGACCGCCGAGGAAGCCGCTGAGGGCGTGTCCATCGTGCAGGTTCTGGTGCGCGCGGGGCTGGCGAAATCCGGCAAGGACGCCAAGCGCCTGATTGCCGAATCCGGCGCCCGGATTGACGATGCGCCGCTGGCAGACGCGGGGCTGATGGTCACGTCCCAGATGCTGGCCGCGCCGATCAAGCTGAGCGCGGGCAAGAAACGGCACGCGCTGGTGAAGCTGGCAGGCTGACCGCCGCCGGTGGCGGCAGGCACATTGTTGCAGGCCGCTGCCGCCCGTGTGCGCGAAGGTGATGCCGCGTCATTTGCCCCGCCGGCCAAGGCGGGGCAGACTGCCTGCAGGAGGACATCCCATGCACAGCACCCCGATCACACGCCTTGCTGCCGCGGCGGCCCTGGCCCTTGGCCTGGCCAGCGCCACGGCCAGCACCGCGGACCCGACCTTCTGGCGCAATGAATGGCCAGAGACCGATTTCACCACCACCACTGTCCGCAACTGGGTAGAGATCCTGTCCGGCGGGCCGCCCAAGGATGGCATCCCGGCGCTGGACGCGCCGCAATTCCAGCCCGTTGCCGCGGAAACCACGCTCGTCGGGCGGGAACCCGTGCTGGCGCTGGAACTGGACGGGGCCACGCCGCGCGCCTATCCGCTGCGCTATCTGACCTGGCATGAGATCGTGAATGACACGGTAGAGGGGCGGCCCGTGGCGGTCACCTTCTGCCCGCTGTGCAATTCTGCCCCCACGTTTGACCGGCAGGTGGGCGACAGGGTGCTGAGCTTTGGTGTCACGGGCAAGCTGCGGTTTTCCGACATGATCATGTATGACCGCGAAACCCAGAGCTGGTGGCAACAAACCATCGGCACCGCCATCGTGGGCGAGATGACGGGAACCCAGCTGACCAGCCTGCCCAGCTGGATCGAAAGCTGGGACAGCTTCGCCCGCCGCAACCCCGAAGGGCTGGTGATGCGCCAGCCGGACTATCCGCGCAGCTACGGCACCAACCCCTATCGCGGCTATGACACCTCTGCCCGGCCGTTTCTGTATTCCGGTGATCCGCCGCCCCATGGCATCGCGCCGCTGGCGCGCGTGGTGCGCGTGGGGGACCGCGCCTGGCCGCTGGAACGGCTGCAGGAGGCCGGAGAGATCCGCGAATACGGGCTGCGGATTTCTTGGGCCGCGGGCACGGCCTCGGCGCTGGACAGCGCCAGCATCGCGCAGGGGCGTGACATCGGCACCATCCGCGTGCGCGATGCCGCAGGGCAGGACGTGGTGCATGACGTGATCTTCGCCTTCGTCTTCGGGGCCTTCTGGCCCGAAGGTGACTGGGTGCTGGCCCCGCCGGAATAAC
>CBFHYV010000087.1:0-10959 GCA_965660085.1 uncultured Paracoccaceae bacterium | reverse complement strand
CTTGGCACGGCCGCGCCGTCAGGCGGCAGGGTCTGCTGCGGCGGGCGCGGCGGCGTCCTCCTGCTCGGCCAGCCAGCGTTCCGCATCCAGCGCGGCCATGCAGCCCATGCCGGCGGAGGTCACGGCCTGACGGTAGATGTGATCCGTCAAGTCACCCGCGGCAAAGACCCCGGGGATGGAGGTCCGGGTGCTGCCCGGTTCCGTCACGACATAGCCGCCATGGTGGGTGTCCAGCTTGTCCTTCACCAGCTCATTTGCAGGCGCGTGGCCGATGGCGACGAACACCCCCTTGCAGGGCAGTTCGGTAACTGCGCCGGTTTCCACATTGCGCAGGCGCACGCTTTCCACGCCCTTGGGCATGTCGGTGCCCAGCACCTCATCCAGCGCGTGATTCCACAGCACCTCGATCTTGGGGTTCTTGAACAGGCGATCCTGCAGGATCTTCTCCGCCCGCAGCGAATCGCGGCGGTGGATCAGCGTGACCTTGGAGGCGAAGTTGGTCAGGAACAGCGCCTCTTCCACGGCCGTGTTGCCGCCGCCCACCACGACGATCTCTTGCCCGCGGTAGAAGAAGCCATCGCATGTGGCGCAGGCTGACACGCCAAAGCCCTTGAACGCCTCTTCCGAGGGCAGGCCCAGCCAGCGCGCCCGCGCGCCCGTGGCCAGAATCACGGCATCGGCCTCATAGACCGTGCCGCCATCGCCATGGGCGCGGAAGGGGCGGGTATCGACATCCAGCGCGGTGATGTAGTCGGAGACGATCTCGCAGCCCATGGCCTTGGCATGGGCCTCCATCTTCACCATCAGGTCGGGGCCTTGCACCTCGGTCTCGCCGGGCCAGTTCTCGACCTCGGTGGTGGTGGTCAGCTGGCCGCCGGGTTCCAGGCCCTGCACCAGAACGGGGCTGAGCATGGCGCGCGCGGCATAAACCCCCGCCGTGTAGCCCGCCGGGCCGGAGCCGATGATCAGAACGCGGGTTTTCTTGGTTTCTGGCATGGCATCCTCCTGCACCGTCAGTGATGTGGTTATAGGCGCGGCTTGGGGGCGCTTAAACCCCCCGCAATGCGCGGATCATCGCGCAGCGGAACTGTTAAGAAAATTTCCATATCGTGAAACATTATTGCGCACACAACGCCCCGTGCTATAAGAAACGCGAAACGAGGGAGGTGACCATGCCGACACACCGGCTGGACCCGATCGATCGCAAGATCTTGTCCGAACTGCAGGCCGATGGCCGCATGACCAATGTCGAGCTGGCGCGGCGCGTGGGAATCTCGGCGCCGCCCTGCCTGCGCCGTGTTCGCACGCTGGAGGAACAGGGCTTCATCACCGGCTATCACGCCGAGATCAACGCGCGCGAACTGGGGTTCGAGGTGCAGGTCTTTGCCATGGTCGGGCTGCAAAGCCAGGCCGAGGCGGATCTGCGCGCGTTCGAGGACCTGTGCCGGCAATGGCCCTTGGTGCGCGAATGCCACATGCTGAATGGCGAGGTCGATTTCATCCTGAAATGCGTGGCACCGGACCTGAGCACCTTTCAGGCCTTCCTGACAGAGGATCTGCTGACCGCGCCCAAGGTGGGCAGCGTCAAGACCTCGCTCGTGATCCGCTGCGCCAAGGACCAGCCCGGCGTGCCCTTCGATGTTCTGGAAGCGCGGCTGAGCCGCAGCGCCTGACTCGGGCCAAGCCTGGTGGCCCGAAATAAGTGAAAATTGTTTCGTGATCTGGCCGGGCCGGAACATCCGGCCCAGTCATCAATACATATAAGGTGACCCCTGCGCCTTGGGCAGCTTACAGCCCGGCGGGCCGTTTCACTTTCGGCAGGGCCGGCACGCGATCCGACTGTTTCACGACGGATTTGATAAATCGCTGGTTCATCTTCAATTTCATCTTCCAGACGCCTTGATATGTTCACATGCTGACCGGCGCGCATGCGCCGGCGATAGAAAGCAGCAAGAACAAGGAGTTGACGTAGATCGTCACTCATACTGGGAACTGGAAAACCCTGCGCGCAAATTCAAAACACAACGCTTTGCGCGCATCACACAACCGTGAGATCACTGTGATCGACCGTTATCCAATACTCAAACCCGCATCTGGATACAACCACCACATCATGATCACGCTCGTTGACGGGTTGTAGAGCCACAGCAACGCTGTTTCACGAAGCCCTCGCGCACCCGTCCACGAAACCACGGCATCGTAACGTCGCAGACCAGGGCGGTCTGTGTAATCGACATGACGAAGCGTTTGGTCATGGATCAATACTCCAACACTAGGTTTGTCACATCCCGTGACAAATGCAAGATGTCGTTGCATTGCGGCAGCCGTTTGGCGATTTGGGTCCTTTTTTTGCGGCCCAAGCCATATTTCTGCCCGTTTTCGTGCCGCTCTCACATCCGTGTGAGGCAGGCAAAACCGCAGAATCCAGTTGTATGCATCACAAGTCGCTGGAAATCGGCGGAAATTCGCCGCCAAATTCTGCGCTGCAGAAAATTAGGGAACCCTAAAGCCGTATGGCAGAAATAAGGCGGCCATAATCGGCCTCGCCTTTGTGAACGGAGCGGCGATAGGAAAAGAAGCGCTCTTCGTCAAAATATGTGCAATGTCGGCTCCATTCCGCGGTCACGCCGGCCTCTCGCAGGCGGTGCAGGCCGAATCCCGGCAGATCGAAATGCGCCTTTTCCCCCGCGCCACCGGCAAAGAAGCGGGCATTGCGCGGGTCCTCGACCAGGAAGTCTTCCAGAAACTCCGGGCCGACCTCATAGGCGCGCTGGCTGATGCAGGGGCCGATCACGGCGCGGATGCCCTCGATCCGCGCGCCCAGCCGCAGCATGGCGGCCACGGTGTTTTCCAGAATGCCATCCAGCGCCCCGCGCCATCCCGCATGGGCTGCACCGATCACGCCGGCCTCCGGGTCTGCCAGCAGCACGGGCTGGCAATCCGCGGTCAGCACGGCCAGGGCCACGCCGGGCTGGCACGTGACCAGCGCATCTGCGCGCGGGGGGGTGGTGGGCAGTTCCGCGCCGATCTCGGCCACATCGGCGGAATGGGTCTGATGCGCCGTGATCAGCCGCGCGCCGGGCACGTCCATGGCCTGCGCCACCCGGGCGCGGTTGATGGCGACGATCTCCGTCTGGTCAGATGAGCCCGCGCCGCAGTTCAGCCCGGCGAAGATGCCCGACGACGCGCCCCCCCGGCGGCTGAAAAAGCCGTGGCGCAAGGGGGTCAGCGCATCATGCGTAAGGATTTCCAGCGTCATCCGTCCAATCCCGGTGGTGTTGGCGTGTGTGGCCCGTGCAGGCCGATCACCTTGAACAGGGTTCCCATTTCAGACGGGTGCGTCAATCGGTGAAACGCGGCGATGTGATTTTCCAGCGCGGCCCCGGACAGATGCGCCGCCAGTGCCTCGGCCCGCTGCGCCAGGCCCAGACGCTCCAGCCAGGCGCCTTGTGGCGTCAGGCGGGAATGGGGGCAGGCGGCGGCCTTGGCCAGGGCCTCGAAATCCACATGGGCGGTCAGGTCCGCTTGGCCGGGCGTGTCCAGCGGGGAGTGCGGGCGATGGCTGCGCAGCGCCTGCCAGGTATCCCCAAGCGCGCGCCAGTCACCGTAATCCACGATCAGCGCCGCGCCGCCATCCCGCATCAGCCGGGCGCCCAGATCTGCCGCGATGGCCTGCGCGGGGGCGCAGGTTTCCACGATGTCGCCGGGGCGGGTGTCCTCCAGCCGATGCGCCAAGGCCCCCAGCGGTGCGGGCTGGGACAGGCCCAGGCACAGGTTGTGCCCCTGCAGGCCGATCATACGCTCCGCCCAGCCATCCTCATGCCGCTGGAACTGGCGGATGGGCAGGGCATCGAAGAATTCATTGGCCACCAGGAACAGCGGCAGGTCAGGCACGCCGGCCAGGTCAGCCTGCCACTGCAGCCTGTCCGGCGCGGGGGCATGGGGGGTGATGCGCGCGGCCTGTTCCGCGCGCAGACTGGGCGAGGCCTCAACCAGATGCACCTGCGCCGCGGCGTGAAAGCCGGGCACGCCGCGCGTGGCGCGCAGCAGATCGGCCATCAGGCTGCCGCGTCCGGGGCCAAGCTCGACCAGCGCAAAGGGCGCGGGGGCACCGGCGTCCAGCCAGCATTGTGCCAGGCACAGGCCCACCAGTTCCCCGAACATCTGCGTGATCTCCGGCGCGGTGACGAAATCCCCTTGCGCGCCAAAGGCCGTGCCCCGCGTGTAATAGCCGTGCTGCGGGTGCAGCAGGCACAGCGACATGTATTCCGCCACGCTCATCGGCCCCTCGGCGCGGATCCGGTCGCGCAGCAGGGCCAGCAGCGGGCTGTCGGCCTCGGCGCTCGTATCAGCCATGGGCGCGCGCCCCGGCCCGGGCGGACAGGATCAGCCAGGCCCCCAGCGCGATCATGGGCAGGGACAGGATCTGCCCCATGGTCAGCCCGTAGCCGCCGATATGCCAGGCCAGCCCAAGCGGATTGCCGGGGCTTACGAATTGCGGATCGGGCTGGCGCACGAATTCCACGATCACCCGCGCCAGCCCGTAGCCGGCAAAGAACACCCCCGCCGCCACGCCCGGCACATGCAGGGCCTTTCGCCGCAGGGCCAGCCACAGCAGCACCGCGCCCAGCAGCGCACCTTCCAGCGCGGCCTCATAAAGCTGTGAGGGGTGGCGCGCGCAGAGCGTGCCCAGCGCCTGTCCGCAGGCCTGCGCGGCCTCGCCGGGAAAGATCACGCCCCAGGGCAGATCCGTCGGCCGGCCCCACAGCTCGCCATTGATGAAATTCGCGATCCGGCCCAGCAGCAGGCCAACTGGTGCCGCCATACACAGCAAATCGGCCAGCGATAGAAACTTGATGCCCCGCGACCACGCAAAACCAAAGCAGGCCACCATCACACCCAAAAGCCCACCATGGAAGGCCATGCCGCCTTGCCAGACCTTCACGATCTCAACCGGGTTCTGCAAATAATACCCCGGCTGGCAAAACAGCACAACGGCCAGCATCACGCCCGCCAGCCCGCCATGAAAGGCCATGCCGCCCTGCCAGAGCATCAGGATTTGCCCCGGATTGGCCAGGTAATAGCCCGGCTGGTAGAAGGCCACATAGCCCAGCCGCCCCCCCAGCACGACGCCCAGGATGATCCAGGTCACCATGTCTTCCAGCTGCGCGCGGGTCATCGGGGCTGTGCGGGCAGGCCACAGCGCAGGGCGCCGCAGCAGCGCCGCGGCCAGCGCCCATCCCAGCAGGATGCCTACGATATAGGCCAGCGCATACCAGCGCAGCGCGAAGCCAAAGCCGCCGATCTCGATCGAGAACAGCTCTGGCGAAAGGTCGGGAAAGGGGATGGCGCCTGTCATGGATGCGTCTGTGCCTTTGGCCGGGATGGCAAGTCAAGGTTGAGCCTGCGCGGCCCAGCGCCCATATAGGGCGGGAGTGTAACGGGGGAGAGACCCATGCAGACCCGAAACAAGGTTCTTGACGACATCTCGCAGCTGATGACCAACGCCATGGGCGTGGCCCAGGGCGCGCGCGAGGAGTTCGAGACCGCGGCGAAATCCATGCTGGATCGCTGGCTGGCCGAGCGTGAGCTTGTCACGCGCGAGGAATTCGACGCTGTCCGCGCCATGGCCCAGAAGGCCCGCGAGGAGAACGAGGCGCTGAAAACCCGGATCGAGGCGCTGGAACAAAAAATCGGCTAGCCGCGTTTAACTGCCGATTCACGCCGGCAGGGCACCTTTCGCCCGTATGGGAGGTGCCATGACGCTTGTTTCGGAACGCGACGTTCTGCCGGCTCAGCCACCGCTGTCCAAACGCCGTGCCGCGCAGCTTGTGCGCGCGGCGCTGGATGGCGGGCAACTGCGGCTGGCCTATCAGCCGGTGGTGCAGGCGCAGCGCCCCAGTGACGTCTGGTATCAAGAGGCGCTGCTGCGCGTCATCGGCGCGCGTGGCAAGATCCTACCCGCGGCAAGCGTGATGCCCGCCCTTGCTGGCAAGCCCCTGGGGCATGAGGTGGACGCCGCAGTGCTGTTCGCCGCCCATGCCGTGCTGCAGCGTGACAGCGCCGCGGTTTTGGCAGTGAATTTTGCCTCCGGCGCGCTGGATCATCCGGCCTGGCAACGTGCGGCCAGCCTTGTCATGTCTGACCCTGCCATCGCGCGGCGGCTTGTGCTGGAACTCACGGAACATGAGCCGCCGCCAGAAGGCGCCGCCGCCGCAAATCTGCTGGGCGGGTTGCGCAAGGCCGGGGTCCGCCTGGCGCTGGATGATTTTGGGGCAGGTCACACGGGCTTTGCCCGCTTCCTGGATGATCGGTTCGATCTGGTGAAGATCGACGGCCGCTCTGTGCGGGGGCTGGCGGAGTGTGACGTGCGGCGGGGTCTTGTCTCGGCGATGGTGCAGGTGGCCCATCACCTTGGCATCCCTTCGGTGGCCGAACATGTGGAACGTCCGCAGGATGCCCGCGTGCTGCTGGACATGGGGGTGTCGCATTTCCAGGGCTTTCTGTTCGGCCCGCCGGTCATGGTGCCGGACTGGCAACCTGCCCCGGAATAGGCGGCGGCCCCCCTGCCTCGGGCAGATCTGTCCAGTTCACACTGTCCGCCTCCTGAGACACCCTGTCCTGTAGGGTGTCGGCGGGCGATGGCCTACAAACGCTCTGCGCGGGGGCGAGATCGCCTCGTTTTTCCGCACTGACTGTCGGATAGGGGACAAACACTATGACGAATGTCGTGATCGCATCGGCTGCACGCACCGCGGTGGGCAGCTTTGGAGGCTCCTTCGCCAACACGCCGGCCCATGACCTGGGCGCCGCCGTTCTGGAAGCGCTGGTGGCGCGTGCCGGTGTGGAAAAGGCAGACGTGTCCGAAACGATCCTGGGCCAGGTGCTGACGGCGGCGCAGGGCCAGAACCCCGCGCGCCAGGCCCATGTGAACGCTGGCCTGCCGAAGGAAGCCGCCGCATGGAGCATCAACCAGGTCTGCGGTTCGGGCCTGCGGGCGGTTGCGCTGGCCGCACAGCACATCCAGCTAGGCGATGCCGCCATCGTCTGCGCCGGTGGCCAGGAAAACATGACCCTGTCGCCCCATGCCGCGCATCTGCGCGCCGGGCACAAGATGGGCGATGTCAAATACATTGACACCATGATCCGCGACGGTCTGTGGGATGCCTTCAACGGCTATCACATGGGCACCACCGCCGAAAACGTGGCCGAGCAGTGGCAGATCAGCCGTGACATGCAGGATGAATTCGCCCTGGCCAGCCAGAACAAGGCCGAAGCGGCGCAGAAGGCCGGCAAGTTCGACGATGAGGTGATTGCCTACACCATCAAGACCCGCAAGGGTGAGATCGTGGTCGACAAGGACGAATACATCCGCCACGGCGCGACCATGGAAGGGATGCAGAAACTGCGCCCGGCCTTCGCCAAGGATGGCTCCGTCACGGCGGCCAACGCCTCTGGCCTTAACGATGGTGCCGCAGGTGCGCTGCTGATGTCCGCCGATGAGGCCGAGCGCCGCGGGATCGAGCCGCTGGCCCGCATCGCCTCCTACGCCACGGCCGGTCTGGACCCGTCCATCATGGGCGTCGGCCCGATCTATGCGTCGCGCAAGGCGCTGGACAAGGCGGGCTGGTCCGTGGAGGACCTGGACCTGGTCGAAGCCAACGAAGCCTTCGCCGCGCAGGCCTGCGCCGTGAACAAGGACATGGGCTGGGATCCGGCCATCGTGAACGTCAACGGCGGCGCGATTGCCATTGGCCACCCGATCGGGGCCTCCGGCGCACGTATCCTGAACACGCTGCTGTTTGAAATGCAGCGCCGCGGCGCCAAGAAGGGTCTGGCGACCCTGTGCATCGGCGGCGGCATGGGCGTGGCCATGTGCCTGGAACGCCCCTGACATCGGGCTGACGGATCAAGGGGCGCTTCGCGGCGCCCCTTTTTCTTTCGGGCTGGGCCGAAATACGGCGTGAGCCCCAAGGCGGCGATCAGGAACAGCCACCTGCGGCAAGACGACCGTGAAATATAGTTGCGCAAGGCAATCCTTTCGCAACATAACATTACCAACGAAAATATGTCTGAATGGAGGGACATCATGGCAAAAGTTGCACTCGTCACCGGCGGCAGCCGCGGCATCGGCGAAGCGATTTCCAAGGCGCTGAAGGCCGAAGGCTACGAGGTCGCCGCGACCTATGCCGGCAATGACGAAAAGGCCGCGGCCTTTACCGAAGCCACCGGCATCAAGACCTACAAGTGGAACGTCGCCGACTATGAGGCCTCCAAGGCCGGTCTGGCGCAGGTCGAGGCTGATCTTGGCCCGATCGACGTTGTTGTGGCCAATGCCGGCATCACCCGGGACGCGCCCTTCCACAAGATGACGCCCGAGCAGTGGAAAGAGGTGATCGACACCAACCTGACCGGCGTGTTCAACACCGTGCACCCGATCTGGCCTGGCATGCGCGAGCGCAAGTTCGGCCGCGTGATCGTCATCAGCTCGATCAACGGGCAGAAAGGCCAGTTCGCGCAGGTCAACTACGCGGCGACCAAGGCGGGTGATCTGGGCATCGTGAAATCTCTGGCCCAGGAAGGCGCGCGCGCCGGCATCACCGCCAACGCGATCTGCCCCGGCTATATCGCCACCGAGATGGTGATGGCCGTGCCGGAAAAGGTGCGCGACTCGATCATCGCACAGATCCCCGCTGGCCGTCTGGGCGAGCCGGAGGAGATCGCGCGCTGCGTGGTGTTCCTGGCGTCGGACGATGCGGGCTTCATCAACGGCTCCACGATCTCTGCCAACGGCGCACAGTTCTTCGTCTGATCCGGCGATGTGTTGAAATCAGGAAGGCCGGCCCACATTGGGCCGGCCTTTTGCGTCTGTGATCTTGCCGTTCCGGTTCGGCCTGGGTGACCGATGCTGCGCGTCAGACGTGTTCGCTGGACAGGCGCTGGATTTCTTCCTTCAGCTGCAGCTTGCGTCGTTTCATTTCGGCGACCTTCAGCCCGTCGACACCCGGCATTCGCTGGGTGCGCTCTACCTCTTCGGACAGATGCGCATGCTTCTTCTTCAGTTCGTGCAGATGGGAACTCAAGCTCATGAAGGCCTCCTGATGTTGGGTTGGACCTTCAGTGCATCACGGACCGGCCTGCCTGTCACGCCGCAGGTGCAAAAAGATGCGAAAAATCTGGATAATGCGCGACAGCATGTCGCAGGCTAAGCTGGAAAGCTCAGCGCGGCGGCATCACGCACCACGGCGGTGATCTGGGGCGTGTAATTCTTGCCGTTGATCTGCGCCTGCTCATCGCAGTGCAATGTAACGGGGGCATGAAACCGAAAGGCGGCGCGCCCGTTCTTGCGCCCACGCACCAGCATCAGCCGCGGCGCGGCATCCCTGCGCGGGGCCAATGGCAGCAGTTGCAGCGAGCCGAGCGAGTCGTCCATGGCGCCCAGCAGTTCCGGCAGGCGTTCGATGCGCTGGATCAGGGTGACACACCCGCCCGGTTTTGTGCGCCGGGCCGCGGCCTGCACCCAGGCGTGCAGCGGTGTCGGCCCGGCCCGCGCCAGCCCGCGCCCCGCATCATCGGCCCGCATGCTGGATTTCGGGTCAAAAAAAGGCGGGTTCGCAAACACATGGTCAAAGCTGCGCTGCCGCAGGTCTGGTGGCAGGTCAGTGATGTCGGCGCAGTGGATCTCCGCCGGCAGGGCGTTTTCCGCCAGGTTCTGCCGGGCCAGCGCGGCATAGGCGGGTTGCAGTTCGACCCCGGTCAGGCCCAGCCCCGGCACGCGGCGGCCCAGGCAGGCCAACCCCGTGCCGCCGCCACAGCCCAGTTCCAGCACGGCGTCGCCGGGGCGCGCGGGGATGCTGGCGGCCAGCAACACAGGGTCCAGGCCCGCGCGATAGCCGTCGCGCGGCTGCCACAGCTGCAACCGCCCGTCCAGAAAGGCGTCGCGGGTCAGCTCCTCGGGCGCGAAGGGCTCAGCCCTCAAAGGGCACGCCGCTTTGCCGCAGGATCCGCCGGGCATCGTTGATGCGGTCGGCGCGCACCATCAGGCGGCGCGGGAAAATTCCGATGGACCCTTCCAGAACGCTCATGTTTACGTCCATTTCAAAGCACTCTATATCCTCATCGGCCAGCAGCGCCCTGACCAAAGGGATAAGTGTGATGTCTGTTGTGCGAAGCAGTTCTTCCATGCCGGTGATCTAGGCCGCAAGGCCCGCGATTGTCGAGCGGTGAAGGTTTGGAGTGAGGTCTTTGGTGCAAAAGTCGACAAAACCGCAGGACAGGCTGGCGCAGCTTCTGGCCGATGATCTGGCAGAGGTGAACAGCGTCATTCGCCAGCGCATGGCGTCGCGTCACGCACCGCGGATCCCCGAGGTCACGGCACATCTGGTCGAGGCGGGCGGCAAACGCCTGCGCCCGGTGCTGACGCTGGCCTCCGCGCGGCTGTGCGGATACCAGGGGCAGCACCATATCGCCCTGGCCGCGACGGTGGAGTTCATCCATACCGCGACCCTGCTGCATGATGACGTGGTGGATGAAAGCCATCAGCGCCGCGGCCGCCCCACCGCCAACCTGCTGTGGGACAACAAATCCTCCGTTCTGGTGGGGGATTACCTGTTTGCACGGTCCTTCCAGTTGATGGTGGAAACGGGCAGCCTGCGCGTGCTGGATATCCTGGCCAATGCCGCGGCCACCATTGCCGAAGGCGAAGTGCTGCAACTGACCGCGGCGCAGAACCTGGCCACGACCGAGGATACCTATCTGCAGATCGTGCGCGGCAAGACCGCTGCGCTGTTTTCCGCGGCCACCCAGGTGGGCGCCGTGATCGCAGAGCGGCCCGAACATGAGGTGCAGGCGCTGTTTGACTATGGGGATGCGCTGGGCATCGCCTTTCAGATCGCGGATGACCTGCTGGATTTTGAAGGGTCCGACGCCACGGGCAAGAACGTGGGCGATGATCTCCGC
>CBFHYV010000086.1:0-11032 GCA_965660085.1 uncultured Paracoccaceae bacterium | reverse complement strand
ATTTCCCGCTCCGCGGGCTCAGCCCGCCGCGGCGCCGCAGAGCCGCGTGCAGAGATCGGCGGCGTGGTCCTGCATCGGCCCGCCCGTCTGCATGGCCATGCCCAGCACCAGCAGGATGACCAGCACTGTGGCCCGGGTCAGATCGAAGTCATGGCGTCTCATCGCGTGCCCTCCATGCACCGTCCTAAGGTCCCCCAAATCGGCGCCGTGGACAAATCACGCTTTCTTGCGCGGGCTGGCAGGAGCTTAACAGGGGATGATTTCCGCTTTCTGTCCCCGGAAACGCGTGCAACGCAACTTTTGCAAAGATTTTATGCCGCGACGCGTAATCTTTTCCGCACACAAGCGGTTGACGCCCCTGCGCCGGGCCAATAAGGAGGGTGGCAAGTTTCAAAGGACCCCTGACATGGCAATCGTATCTGTCATCGTAAGACACAGGCGCATGGGCCGGTAACCGGCTGCCATCGAGCATCCCATGCGCCCCCGACTGACCCTCGGGGGTTTTTTGTTGCCCACGTTGACCCAAACCCAACATCGTAAACGGAGCAAGACGATGACCCTGGAAATGACCGGCGCGAAGATGGTGGTTCAGGCCCTGCAGGAACAGGGTGTGGACACGGTATTCGGTTATCCCGGCGGTGCCGTGCTGCCGATCTACGACGAGATCTTTCAGCAGAATGCCATCCGCCACATCCTGGTGCGCCATGAACAGGGCGCGGTGCATGCGGCGGAGGGCTATGCGCGCTCCACCGGCAAGCCCGGCGTGGTTCTGGTGACCTCCGGCCCCGGCGCGACCAATGCCGTGACCGGCCTGACCGATGCGCTGATGGACAGCATCCCGATCGTGGTGCTGACCGGCCAGGTGCCGACCTTCATGATCGGCTCCGATGCCTTTCAGGAGGCCGACACCGTGGGCATCACCCGCCCCTGCACCAAGCACAACTGGCTGGTGAAGGACACCGCCCAGCTGTCCGCGCGCATCCACGAAGCCTTCCATGTGGCGACCTCCGGCCGCCCCGGGCCGGTGCTGGTGGACATTCCAAAGGACGTGCAGTTTGCCTCCGCCGAATACACGCCCAAGGCCAAGACGCGCATTTCCCACTATGCGCCGCAGGTGAAGGGCGATCTGGACACCATCAAGGAACTGGTAGAGGCGCTGGAAAACGCCGAACGCCCTGTGTTCTACACTGGCGGCGGCGTCATCAACTCTGGCCCCGCGGCCAGCCAGCTGCTGCGCGAACTGGTGGATGCCACGGGCATTCCCATCACCTCCACGCTGATGGGGCTGGGCGCCTATCCGGCGTCGGGGCGCCATTGGCTGGGCATGCTGGGGATGCACGGCCTGTATGAGGCCAACCTGGCGATGCATGGCTGTGACCTGATGATCAACATCGGCGCGCGGTTCGATGACCGTATCACGGGCCGGATCGATGCCTTCAGCCCCAATTCGCGCAAGGCGCACATTGATATCGACCCCTCCAGCATCAACAAGGTGATCCGGGTGGACATGCCCATCATCGGCGATGTGGCCCATGTGCTGGAAGATGTGCTCAACATCTGGAAATCCCGCGGGCGCAAGGTCAACCGCGAGGGTCTGCAACGCTGGTGGGCGCAGATCGAGGATTGGCGCAAGGTCGATTGCCTGAAATTCTCGCCCTCCGCCAAGACGATCAAGCCGCAGCATGCCCTGACCCGGTTGGAGGAGCTGACCCGCGGCAAGGACCGCTACATCACCACCGAAGTGGGCCAGCACCAGATGTGGGCGGCGCAATACCTCGGGTTCGAAGACCCCGGCCGCTGGATGACCTCTGGCGGGTTGGGCACCATGGGCTATGGCACACCGGCATCCATCGGCGTGCAGATCGCCCACCCGGAGGCGCTGGTCATCAACGTGGCGGGCGAGGCAAGCTGGCTGATGAACATGCAGGAAATGAGCACCGCGGTGCAATACCGCCTGCCGGTCAAGCAGTTCATCATGAACAACGAACGCCTCGGCATGGTCCGCCAGTGGCAGGAGCTGTTGCATGGCGAACGCTACAGCCATAGCTGGTCCGAGGCGCTGCCCGATTTCGTGAAACTGGCCGAGGCCTTCGGCTGCAAGGGCATCCTGTGTTCCGACCCCGCCGACCTGGACGACGCGATCATGGAGATGCTGGACTATGACGGGCCGGTGATCTTCGACTGCCTGGTGGAAAAGCATGAAAACTGCTTCCCCATGATCCCCTCCGGCGCACCGCACAACAAGATGCTGCTGGGCGATGCCTCCACCAAGGATGCCATCGGCGCGAAGGGTGCGGTGCTGGTCTGACCAGCGCCCGCCCCGGCCCCAACCCCGTGTCAAGGAAGTGATATCGTGTCCGCATTGAACATCAAAAAAGGCTCCTCGAAGCATTCCGCCTATAACCTGCGCCCCAATTTTTCCGATGTGCAGGAAACCCACACCATCGCCGTTCTGGTCGATAACGAGGCCGGCGTCCTGGCGCGGGTGATCGGGCTGTTTTCCGGGCGCGGCTACAACATCGAAAGCCTCACCGTCGCCGAGGTGGACCACAAAGGCCATCTGTCCCGCATCACCATCGTCACCCGGGGCACGCCGCAGGTGATTGAACAGATCAAGGCGCAGCTGGGCCGGATCGTGCCGGTGCATGAGGTGCATGACCTCACCGTGGAAGGTGCCTCGGTGGAGCGTGAACTGGCGCTGGTGAAGGTCGCGGGCCAGGGTGACAAGCGCGTGGAGGCGCTGCGCCTGGCGGACATCTTCCGCGCCCATGTGGTGGACAGCACACTGGAAAGCTTTGTCTTCCAGATCACCGGCACGCCGGAAAAGGTCGATGCCTTCGCCGATCTCATGCGCCCGCTGGGCCTGCTGGAAATCGCGCGCACGGGCGTTGCGGCGCTGTCGCGCGGCGCATAAGCGTATCCACGCCGGGCACGGCCAGACCTGCCCGGCGTGACACAGTCCGTGTCAGACACCGGCGCCAAACCTGCCGCAACAGGGCGCCGCACATGGTCTGCGCGCTGATGCAGGATGAAAACGCCTTGTGAACTGACACATATCGCCATAGCCTGATGCTTGACAGCATCAGCGGAGTGCGCCTGCGTATGCACCACCCGGCACGACCATCAGAATCACGGCCCCCCAGCCCCACGGAGCTGCGCCGCATTTTTGGTGACAATTTACGGCAGCTGACCGCGCGGGAGCCATCCGTGTCAGCCCTGTGCCGGGAGCTTGGGATCAACCGCACGCAATACAACCGCTACCTTGCAGGGGACAGCTTTCCCCGGCCGGACGTGCTGCACAAGATCTGCACCCATTTCCGCGTGGATTCTCGCATCATGCTGGAACGGCTGGATGCATTGGGCCACACGCCCACGAAGCCCTTCGCCCACCCGGAAATTGCGCAGTTCCTGACCCCGTCCAGCATGACCCTGAACGAAGCCTTGCTGCCCAGCGGCATCTATCGCTTCGCCCGGCCCAGTTTCATGCGGGACGATGTGTTCGTGCTGTCGCTGGTGCGCATCTATCGCAAGGGCACGCAGCCCTTCATCCGCGGCTATGAACTGCGCGAGGCGGTCAGAATGCAGGGCCTGCCCTGCACCCGCGAAACCCGCGAATTCCGCGGCCTGATCTCTGAACATGGGCCGGGGCTGACAATGCTGCTGTCCCGGCGGCGGGCGCGCAGCGTGTCCTTCACATTCCTCAGCCGGCAACCCGCGTTCGAATCAAATTTCTGGCTGGGCTACTCCACCCGTGCCGAGGCGGAGTCGCTGAACTGCAGGCGCTTTGGCCGGCTGGTGATGGAACATCTGGGCAATCTGCCGCTGGCGGACCTGATCCGCGTGGGCCGTGAGTCAGGGTACAAAGCGTTCCATGAACTGCCCGTTTATCACCAACAGCTGCTGCAACCGGACTTGCCGCTGCGCTGAACCGCGCAAGGGGCGATTTATGTCCGCATCAGGTCGCGAACGGAGAATACAAACCACCCCCCTCATGCAGTAGATGCCCCATCATGCGCAGATGGAGGCCCCCATGACCCAGACCCAAGATCCCCTGTTGGCTGTTCTTGCCCCGGTTGAGTCCGCACACGGGCTGCCCAATGCGCATTACACCGACCCCGCAACCTTCCTTCAGGAACGCGACCAGCTGGTGTTCAAATCCTGGGCGGGCCTTGGCGTAGAGGCCGACGTGCCGGAACCGGGCGATGCCCAGCCTGTGGATTTCTTCGGGATGCCGCTGCTGATGCTGCGTGGCAAGGATGGCGTTGTGCGGGTGTTCCAGAACATCTGCCGCCATCGCGGGATGATCCTGGTGGATGCGCCGCGCAAGATCGAAGGCGCGATCCGCTGCCCCTATCATTCCTGGTGCTATGCCAGCGATGGGCGCCTGGTCAGCACGCCGCATGTGGGCGGGCCGGGCATGAACGTGCATCCGGGCATCCAGCGCGATGAGCTTGGCCTGATCGAGGTCCGCAGCCACGTGCGGTTTGGCGTGGTCTGGGTGAATGTCGATGGGGCCGCGCCGGCCTTTGACGATGCGCAATCCGAGCTTCTGGCGCGCTGGGCGGAGTTTGACCGCCCCTGGCACCACGGCGGCGAGGACAGCCGCTTCACCCTGGACGTGGCCTCCAACTGGAAACTCGCCATCGAGAATTACTGCGAAAGCTACCACCTGCCCTGGGTTCATCCCGGGCTGAACAGCTATTCGCGGCTGGAAGACCACTACAACATCGAAGCCCCCGGCCACCATTCCGGGCAGGGCACGCTGGTCTATCGTCAGCTGGAAGGCGACGGCGGCGAACGCTTCCCCGATTTCGAGGGGTTAGCCCAGAAATGGGATGCGGGCGCGGAATATCTGGCGGTCTATCCCAACGTGCTGCTGGGCGTGCACCGCGACCATGCCTTTGCCATCGTCCTGCTGCCCAACGGGCCGGAACAGACCCGCGAACATGTGCACCTGTTCTACCCCGTTGCGGACACGGACGCCGGGTTGCGCGCCCGCAATGCCGCGCTGTGGAAAACGGTGTTCGAGGAAGACATCTTCGTGGTTGAAGGCATGCAGCGCGGCCGCCATGCCGCCGGCTTCGACGGGGGCCGCTTTTCGCCCGTGATGGATGGGCCAACGCATTGCTTCCACGCCTGGGTCGCCGGCGGGCTGCGCCCTGACGCCGCCGCGCATGGCCCCAAGGCCGCGGAATGAGCATGCCTGCCCCCGACAGGCTGGATGCGCGCCTGCTGCACGCCCATGACACCGGCGCGCGCCACGCGCTGCCCGCGCTTTATGCCGAAGCCGCGCAGACCACGCAGGATCCGCGCGCGCGCGGGTTCTACCTGACCCATGCCTATGTCTATGCCCTGGAAGCCGGCCTGCCAGAGGCCGAGTTCCTGCGCGCCCAACTGGTGGCGGAAGGACGCGAAAGCGCCTGAGCGCACCAGACGGGCGCGCGCCCCCGCGCCCGGCGCCCGAGGCCGTGTCATGTCACTCCACGACCTCAGGCCCCTTCGGCGGCTGTCTCAACCTCGTCCATCGCGGCGTCTTCGGACAGGCCACGGTCACGCAGGATGGCATACAGATGCCATGTCGCATGGCCCAGCAAGGGCAGCACGAAGAACAGCCCCAGAAACAGGGGCAGCATCGCCACCAGCGTGGACAGCGCAACAAACCCCGCCCACAGCAGCATCGGCCCCGGCGCAGCCTGCACCGCGCCAAACGAGGTGATCATCGCGGTCACGAAGTCCACCTCCCGGTCCAGCAACAGCGGCAGGGAAATCACGGTGATCATATAGGTCACCAGCGCAAAACCCGCGCCGATCAGGGTGCCCACCGCCAGCATCGTCAGCCCGTTGCCCGTCAGATAAACCGCGACCGAACTGGACACATTGGTCATGGTCGAAAGTCCCATGAACAGCGCAAAGATCATGTGCCCGATGAAAAACCAGAACAGGAACAGCATCACGATGATGGCGCACAGCCAAGGCAACTGCCTTGAGGATTGGTGAAAGATCACGCCGAAAATCTGCATCCAGTCCAGCGGCCTGCGGTTGGCCAGACGGCGGCTGACTTCATAGAACCCTACTGCGGCAAAGGGCCCAAGCAGGGGAAAGCCGATGGCCGCCAGCACCAGCCAATAGCTGGTGCCCGTGGCCCAGGTGACCCCCAGAATGCCCCAGCCCGTCAGCACGTAGAACCCCGCAAAGACCAGCGAAAACCCCGGCGCAAGGCGCATGTCGGCAAGCCCCCTTCGCAGGGCCATGCGCAAATCGTCCACGCGGGCCTCGGACAGGGGCGGTGCGCCCAGTTCGGCTTCTATGGTCATCTGTCCCTCCTGCCGGTTTTCCCGGTTTGAGGGATATAAAAGCCGCAAGGCCGCGCCGTGGCAAGCGCCACGACAGCGTCTTGCACCCTGCAAGGCCCGTCCTGCGCGGGGGATCAGCCGTCCGTGCGGGCGTCCGCGCGGGACTTGCCCGCAACCTGCAACGCCAGCGTGGCCGCCATGAAGGCATCCAGATCACCATCCAGCACGCCCTTGGTGTCGGATGTCTCATGCTCCGTGCGCAGATCCTTGACCATCTGGTAAGGCTGCAAGACATAGGACCGGATCTGGTTGCCCCAGCCGGCGGAGCCTTTGTTTTCATGCGCTTCGTTGATGGCGGCGGTGCGGCGGTCCAGTTCCAGCTGATACAGGCGCGATTTCAGCGCCTTCATCGCGATGTCCCGGTTCTGGTGCTGGGATTTCTCGGAACTGGTGACCACGATGCCCGTGGGATGGTGGGTGATCCGCACGGCGGAATCGGTGGTGTTGACGTGCTGCCCGCCCGCCCCGGAGGACCGGAAGGTATCAATGCGGATGTCGGCCGGGTTGACCTCGATCTCGATATTGTCGTCCACCACCGGATACACCCAGACAGAGGCGAAAGAGGTCTCCCGCGTGCCCTTGCCGAAGGGTGAAATGCGCACCAGCCGGTGCACGCCGCTTTCGGATTTCAGCCAGCCATAGGCGTTGTGGCCGGTGATCTTGTAGGCGCAGGATTTGATCCCCGCCTCGGCCCCGGCTTCTTCGGATTGCAGCTCAACGGTATAGCCGCGCTTTTCGGCCCAGCGCACATACATCCGCTGCAGCATCGCGGCCCAGTCGCAGGCCTCCGTGCCGCCGGCGCCGGCGTTGATTTCCAGGAAAGTGTCATTGGCGTCCGCCTCACCGTCCAGCAGCGCTTCCAGCTCTTTCTGCGCGGCGGTCTCTTCCAGGGCCTTGAGCGATGCGATGGCATCCTCCACCACATCGGCGTCGTCTTCCATCTCGCCCAGTTCGATCAGCTCCAGCGTATCGGACAGGTCCTGCTTGATGCCGGTGTAGGTCTCGATCGCGTCCACCAGCATCTGGCGTTCCCGCATCAGCTTCTGCGCCTTGGCGGGATCGTCCCACAAGTTGGGGTCCTCGGTCCGGGCGTTGAATTCCTCCAACCGATGGGGCGCGGTTTCCCAATCCAGCCGCTGGGCCAGCAGGTCCAGGGATTTGGTGATGTTTTCAACCGTGTTTTGAACGTCCGCGCGCATTGCAGTCCTTCGGGGTGGGGGGTGTCTTGGATGCCCGGTGATAAACCAGCCGGCGCAGACGGGCAAGCGCCCTTGCCGCCGGCCCTAATACAGCCCGCCAGAGCTGACAGCGCCAAAGCTGGCATTGCCACCGCTAGTGGATTGCGGATCGTCCTCGGCCTCGGGGTCATCTTCGGCGCGCACGGCCTGATCGGGGCGGATCAGGTTGAAATTGCCGCTCATGGCAAAGCCACCATCGAATTGCACGCCAAAGATCGGCTCCTCGCCCAGGCGGAAACATTCCGGCTGCACATTGGGGCCAGAGGCCCCTTCGGGCAGGCGGGCGCCAGTGTTGCGGTCAATGTTGATGAACATGCAGCTTTCGGGAACCTTGAAATCGCCCCCGCCCAGCCGCTCTGTCGCCTCCAGCATGAATTCATTGAACACCGGGCCACACATCCCGCCGCCCGAGGCGCCGCGCCCCATGGGCCGGGGCGTGTCGAAGCCGATGTAACAGCCCGCCACGATGTTCGAGGTAAAGCCCACGAACCACACATCCCGCGCGTCATTGGTGGTGCCGGTCTTGCCCGCCGCCGGCACCGGCAGGTTCACCGCGCCAGAGGCCGTGCCGCGATCCACCACGCCTCGCATCATGGAGGTCAGCTGATAAGCTGTGACCGGGTCCATCACACGCTCGCGGTCGGAAATGATGGTGGGCGCCTGGCCCGGCGGCAGGTCCAGCCGCGCGCAATCGGTGCAATAGCGGCGGTCATGGCGGTAAACGGTGTTGCCGAAACGGTCCTGCACACGGTCCACCATGGTCGGCTCTACCCGCTCGCCACCATTGGCGAACATGGCATAGGCGGCCACCATGTTGAACAGCGTGCTTTCCTGCGACCCCAGCGAATTGGCCAGAACCGGCGCCAGTTCGTCATAGACGCCGAATTTCTCCGCATAGAACCCCACGGTTTCCATGCCGATTTCCTGCGCCAGCCGCACCGTCATCAGGTTGCGGGACTGTTCGATGCCGGTGCGCAGCGGCGTGGGGCCATAAAAACGGTTGGAGGCATTCTTGGGCGACCAGACGCCTTGCGGCGTGTCGATCTCGATCGGGGCGTCAATCACCACGGTGGCAGGGCTGTAGCCGCTGTCCAGCGCGGCGGCATAGACAAACGGCTTGAAGCTGGAGCCGGGCTGGCGGCGCGCCTGGGTGGCGCGGTTGAACACCGAATGCTGATAGCTGAACCCGCCCTGCAGGGCGATCACGCGGCCGGAATTGACGTCCATGGCCATGAAGGCGCCCTGCACCTCCGGCACTTGCCGCAGGGTCCAGCGCAGGAACGCATCCCCCTGCTGCAGCGCGCTGACGTGGATCACATCGCCCGGCTCAAAATTCGCAAACAGATCGCCGCGGAACCAGGCGGTGTCGCTGCGGGGCACCACGTTGCCGCGCGGATCGTCCAGGGCGACGCCCTCGATGCCGATGATCAGGCGCTGCGGTTCCACGCGCAGCACCACCGCAGGCAGCCAGTCCCCGTCCAGAGACACATCGCGGGGCACGCGCACATCGGCCAATGCGGCGCGCCAGTCTGCCTCGCGCGCCAGCAGATCCGCGGGCAGGCGCTCGCCCGTGCCGCGCCATTCGTTCTGCGCGCGGTCATAGCGTTCCAGCGCGCGTTGCAGCGCCTGCGCGGCGGTCACCTGCAGATCCGGGTCCACCGTGGCGCGCACGCTGAACCCACCGGAAAAGAACTCTCCCTCGCCGAAATCGCGGCTCAGCTGGCGGCGGATTTCGTCGGTGAAATAGTCCCGTGGCGGCAGGGATTGGGTGAAGGGCGCGAAATCCCCGTTCTGCACGCTGCGCAGCGGCTGCGCGACCTCCGCCACATAGGCGGCCTGGGTCAGATAGCCGTTTTCCTGCATTTCCTTCAGCACGAAGTTGCGCCGCGCCAGCAGACGGTCCTTGCGGCGCACGGGGTGGTAATCTGACGGTGCCTTGGGCAAGGATGCCAGAAAGGCGGCCTCATGGGGCGCAAGCTCTGACAGGGACTTGTTGAAATAGGTCTGCGCCGCGGCGGTCACGCCGTAGGAATTCTGGCCCAGGAAGATCTCATTGAGGTAGAGTTCCAGGATCTGATCCTTGGTCAGCGTGGATTCCACGCGGTTGGCCAGGATGATTTCCTTGATCTTGCGTTCCGCCTGACGATCCCCGGACAGCAGGAAGTTCTTCATCACCTGCTGCGTGATGGTCGATGCGCCGCGCACGTCCCGGCCACGGCTGCGCACCGCGTCCACCATCGCCGCCGCGATGCCGCGCAGGTCATAGCCCTGGTGCTGATAGAAATTCTTGTCCTCCGCCGAAATGAAGGCATGCTTCACCATGTCCGGGATTTCGGCGGCGGGCGTGAACAGCCGGCGTTCCTGGGCGAATTCGTCGATGATCCGCCCCTCGCCGGAATAGATGCGGCTGATGGTGGGCGGCTGGTAATTGGCCAGGCTTTCATGGCTGGGCAGGTCACGGCCATACATCCAGAACACGGCCCCGACGCTGAGCGCCACCATGATGATGCCCAGGGTCAGCAGGCTGAAGATCCCGCCGAAGAATGAGAGTATGAACCTGACCAACCGCCATCTCCTGCCGCGTCTGGGGGCGTTCTATACGCCCGCCGCGGTCGGGTCAAAACACCTTTGGGTCAGCGGCGGCGCAGCGCCTGCTGTGCCGCATCCTCCGCGGCCCAGGTCACCAACCCGTCGCGCACGCCTTCGGCAAAGCGGCTGCGCCATTGCGGGTTCAGCAGATCATCCAGATCGCCCCCGCGGGACAGGAACCCGACCTCGACCAGCACTGACGGGATGTCCGCGGCCTTGAGCACGGAAAACCCGGCCTCGCGCAGGGGGCGACGGTTGACCCCGCCCACCGCATCCCGGACGCCGTCAATGATGTGGCCCGCCAGCGCGCGTGACCGCGGCTGGGTGTCCTGTCGGGCCAGATCCAGCATCGCCGCCGCCAGCCCATCGCCCGCGCCGGACAGATCCATCCCGTCCAGAAGGCCGTCACGCTCATGCCGCTCCACCAGGGCCTGGGTCGCGGCATCGGTCGCGTCGCGGGCCAGGGTATAGACCGTGGTGCCGCTGGCCATGCCCTGCGCCACCGCATCCGCATGGAGCGAGATGAACACATCCGCCCCCGCATCGCGCGCGGCGGCCACGCGGCCTTCCAGGCTGACGAACGCATCGCTGTCGCGCGTCATCACCACGGCAAAGCCCGGTGTGCGTTCCAGCACGTCGCGCATCTGGCGGGCCAATGCCAGCATCAGGCTGGCCTCATCGATCTCCTCCGTCTGGGCGCCGGGGTCCACCCCGCCATGCCCCGGGTCCAGCACCACGATCAGCGGACCATCGCGTGGCTCCGGTGCCGCGGCCTGATCGGCGGCGGCGGGGCTGTCCCAGCGGGGATCAAACGCGGCGCCCGTGGTGGCGGCGAAGTCGGCCGCGGTCGTG
>CBFHYV010000085.1:0-11095 GCA_965660085.1 uncultured Paracoccaceae bacterium | reverse complement strand
TCCGGCATCTCCGCGCGGCTGGCAAGCTCTGCCACCACCACGCCTTCGGCATCCAGCACGCTCAGCCCCTGCTGGGTGCGCCACAGCAAGACCGGGCGGCGTTCGGTGACATCGGCCACCAGCCGCCTGTCCCCCCGCACGAACAGGCGCACATCCGCCACCGCCGGCAGGCCCAGCACCTGTTCCCGCAAATGCTCCAGATGCAGATCAAAGCTGCTGGTGGGGAAATCGAAGTCCAGCACCGCCTCGATATCGGCGGACAGATCGGGCGAGGCGCCCTGGATCTCCAGCCCGGTGACGGCGAATTCGGGCCGCCCGCGCACCTGTTCGGACACCGCCGCGACCCAGCCTGCCAGGGCATCGCGGTTGTCGGGCCGCGCCATCCACACCCCCGCCATGGCCGCCAGAACCGCCAGCGGCAGCCCCACGCGCAACACCGCCTTCACCAGCGGCGACAGCAGCAGGCGGTCCAGCTTGTAATCCACCTTCTCCGAGACGATCTGGCGGCGCTTCACCGGCTGCATGAGGCATCCTCCACCATCCAGCGGCACAGCGCGCCAAAGCCGATGCCCACGGCTTCGGCCTGTTCCGGCGTCAGCGAAGTCGGCGTCATGCCCGGCTGGGTGTTGAGCTCCAGCAGCACAAGGCCATCCAGCCCGCGCGCCTCATCCCAGCGGAAATCGGTGCGGGTCACGCCGCGGCAGCCCAGCGCGCGATGCGCCTGGAGCGCCATCTGCAGGCAGGCGTCATGGATTTCTGCGGGGATTTGCGCCGGCACCACATGGCGCGATCCGCCGGGGCGGTATTTGGCGTCATAATCATACCAACCGTCGGTCAGGATATCCGTCACCGTCAGCGCCCGGTCCCCCATGACCGTTGTGGTCAGCTCTCGCCCCGGTGCGAAGGTTTCCACCATCACCTCCGCCGGCATGTCCGCGCCCAGAGCGGGCGGGCCATTCGCGGCCTCCGGCACCAGATAGACCCCGACAGAGGAGCCTTCGTTATTGGGTTTGACGACATAGGGCGGGGGCAGGACGTGGCGCGCGCGGGCCTCGTTACGGGGCACGATCACGCTGTCCACCACGGGCAGGCCGGCAGCGCGAAAGGCCGCCTTGCTGCGCTGCTTGTCCATCGCAAGCGCCGAGGCCAGGACACCGGAATGGGTATAGGGCAGGCCCAGCCATTCCAGCAGACCCTGCACGCAGCCATCCTCGCCCCAGCGGCCGTGCAGGGCGTTGAACACAACGTCCGGCGCGGCCGCGTCCAATGCGGCGTGCAGGTCGCGCCCGGCATCGAGCTCGACCACCTGATATCCTTCGCTCCGCAAGGCCGTGGCACATTCCCTGCCGGAGCTGAGAGACACCTCCCGCTCCGCCGATGGTCCACCCATCAGCACCACAACCTTGGGGCTTGTCCTGCTCGACATGCCCAACTCTGCCCATAGACCCGGGTTTTCCCGGTGACTTACGTATCTGCGGCAGGTGGATCCCGCCGCGATTTATTGTTCAAAGAGGCTCGCCCAAACGAACCACTTCCCATTGTAGCGAAATTCCGCTGTGGGCGAAAACCTTTTTTCGCACGTCTTCGCCCAGCGCCTCCAGCTCCGCCGCCGTGGCATCGCCTGTGTTGACCAGAAAGTTCGGATGCTTGGGGCTCATCTGTGCGCCACCCAGACGTGCGCCCCGAAGACCCGCCGCATCAATCAGCTTCCAGGCCTTGAGGTCATGCGTGTCCCCCTCCGCCCCGGTCGAGCTATAGCCGGCGGGATTGCGAAAGGTGCTGCCCGCCGTGCGGTCCCGCGTGGGCTGGGTGGCGTCACGCTTGCGCAGTTGCTCCTCCATCCGCGCCTCCAGCGTGGCGGGATCACCGGCCGGGGCGGTCAGGCGCGCGCTTGTGATGATGCTGCCCTCGGGCAGGGTGCTGCTGCGATAGGCCAGCGCAAGCTCATGCGCGGGCAGGTCCATCACCGCACCGGCACGGGTGACGATGCGCACACTGTCCAGGACATCGGCCATGTAGCTGCCGTAACAGCCTGCATTCATGCGCACCGCGCCGCCGATGCTGCCGGGAATGGTGCGCAGAAAGGTCAGATCCCGCCCGGCCTGGGCGGCGCGGCGGGCCACATGCGCATCCAGCGCCGCGGCCCCGGCAACCACCGCATCGCCGGCCAGATCAATCCCGTTGAACCCACGGCCCAAGCGGATCACCACGCCCCGCACACCGCCATCCCGCACGATCAGGTTGGAGCCGACGCCCAGCGGCATCACTGGCACCGCAGGACTCAGCGCGGCAAGGAAGGCGCACAGATCCGCCTCATCCGCGGGCGAAAACAGCCATTGCGCCGGCCCGCCCACGCGCAGCCATGTCAGCCCCGCCAGCGGGCGTTCCGCCGTCAGCGTGCCGCGCACCGGCGGCAGATCAAATGGAGGATGCGGCGATGTCATGGCCCGGCCTTCCGTCAGGACGTCAGGCCATGCCCAGCGCGGCCTTGTACATTTCCAACACGGCCTCTTCCTCGGCAATGTCGTTCTTGTCGCGTTTGCGCAGGGCGATGATCTTGCGCATCACCTTGGTGTCATAGCCGCGCGCCTTGGCCTCGGCCATCACTTCCTTCTGCCGTTCGGCGATGTCCTGCTTTTCAGCTTCCAACTGCTCGAACTGCTCGATGAACTGGCGCAGCTCTTCCGCCGCGATGCCGTATCCGCCGGAGGTATCGTTCGTATCCATATCTCACCCCGTGTGCCTGAGCCGGTTGCTTAGCCGCCGCTTCGCCCTGCATCAAGGGGTTGCCTGCCCGCCCCGGCCAAAGCTATGCAGCCCGCATCATCAAGCGGACAAGGGTGCAGCGATGGAGATGCTAATCTGGATCGGCGCGGCGATCTCTGTCGTGGGGCTGATCGGCCTTGTGTGGAGCGTGCTGCGCGTGCTGCGGGCCAAGCGCACCGCCAAGGATGACGAGGCCCTGCGCGACGCCGTCAAACAGGCCGTGCCGCTGAACGTGGGCGCGTTCTTCCTGTCCATGTTCGGGTTGACCGTTGTCATCGTGGGCATCGTGCTGACCTGACCCCCTGCGTCCGGCAGGCGGCGCCCATGCCGCCCGCCGGTGCGTTTCAGCGCCGCCGGACCTAGATTGGCAAGTTGTCAAACCCGTCATCCTCGGCATCCGATGGCGTGCGCGCCGTGCGTGAAGCGCCGGGCATGGGGACAACGGCCTGCCGCGCCTCAAGGCGCTGGGTCATGGCGGCAAGCTGGGCCACGACCGGGCCGCGCTGCCTGGCGGGCAGCAGATCGATGCTGGTTTCCAGGTCGGCGATGCGTTGCATCAGTTGATCGGTCATGTGTCGTGGTCCTCCCTGCCGGCGATGACCGGCTTTTTCTGGTTCAAAAGGCGCCGCCCTCAGCCCGCCGAGGCGGCGCAGTGGCGGCACAACGGCGCCTCCGGCACGGCATTCAGCCGTTCCGGCGCGATGGGATCACCGCAGCGCAGGCACAGGCCATAACTGCCCTCCGACATCCGGCGCAGGGCCGCCATGATCCTCTGCCGCTCTGCAAGACCTGCGGCACCAAGACGCTCCAGCACCTCTTCGCCCTCACGCTCGATCGCCTGGTCATCCCAGTCGCGCACATGTTCGGCGCCAAGTTCACGATCGACATGTTCCAGCCTGACCCCAAGTTCCCGCAACCGTAGAAGAAGCCGCTTTCTGTAAATGTGATGAGACATGATGCCCTCCTTCTGAATCATGCCCAAATCTTGCACAATCGGCGCATGGATACCTTGATGGGCGTCAATTTCGGCGCGGGCCTGCGGCAGGGCTTGAAACATATTCAGTTTAGCGTATATGATCCCGCAGACAGACAATGGAGGTTACTCATATGTCACCCGAAGTTTCCGCCTTCTTCGACGAGGCAACCAACACCATCTCTTACGTCGTGAAGGACCCCGCCGGCAGCGCCTGCGCGATCATCGACAGCGTGCTGGATTTTGACTATTCCTCCGGCCGCACGGACACGCGCTCTGCCGATGCGATCATCCAGTTCGTGCAGGACAATGACCTGACGGTGGAATGGCTGCTGGAAAGCCATGTGCACGCAGACCACCTTTCTGCCGCGCCCTACATCCAGGACAAGGTCGGCGGCAAGATCGGCATCGGCGACCGCATCAAGATCGTGCAGGACACCTTCGGCAAGGTCTTCAACGAAGGCACCGAGTTTCAGCGCGACGGCAGCCAGTTTGACCAACTGTTCGAGGAGGGCGACAGCTTTCACATCGGGCAGCTGCGCGGCGATGTGCTGCACACGCCCGGCCACACCCCGGCCTGCCTGACCTATGTGATCGGCGATGCCGCCTTCGTGGGCGATACGCTGTTCATGCCCGATTTCGGCACCGCGCGCTGTGACTTCCCCGGCGGCTCGTCCGAGACGCTGTATGACAGCGTGCAGAAGATCCTCAGCCTGCCGGATGAGACACGCATCTTCGTCGGCCATGACTACAAGGCCCCGGGCCGCGACGACTACGCCTGGGAAACCACCGTGGGCGCGCAGAAGCGCCTGAACATCCACGTGGGCGAAGGCAAGTCCAAGGAAGATTTCGTGAAGATGCGCGACACCCGCGATGCGACGCTGGCCATGCCCAAGCTGATCATCCCCTCGCTGCAGGTGAACATGCGCGCCGGCCAAATGCCGCCCGCGGATGAACAGGGCGATGTCTTCCTGAAAGTCCCGGTCAACAAGATCTGACCCCACCCCTGGCGCTGGCAGGCCGGAGCGCGAACCCGCGCTTGCCAGCGGCCCGGCATGCGGGCACAGACCCGCCATCAAACCAAGGAAACGCGACATGGAAATCGACTGGATCTGGGGGCTGATCGGCGGCCTGCTGATCGGCACCGGCGGCGCCGTATATCTGCTGTTCAACGGGCGGATCATGGGCGCCAGCGGCATCATCGGCGGGCTGATTGACGGCTCTGGCAAGTCAACCGCCTGGGAACGGCTGGCCTTTCTGGCCGGGGTGGCGCTGCTGCCCATCGTGCTGATGCCCTTCTATCGTGAAGTGAACCCGAACATCACCGACAACATCGGCGTCCTGATCGCCGCGGGTCTGCTGGTGGGCATCGGCACGCGAATCGCAAATGGCTGCACGTCCGGTCACGGCGTCTGCGGCATGTCGCGGCTGTCTCTGCGCGGCTTTGCGGCCACGATCTTCTATATTCTGGCGGGCGGCGTGGGCGTCGTGATCTTTCGCCACGGCCTGGGGGTGATCTGATGCGGAACCTGTTTGCCTTTATCGCGGGCGGCTTCTTCGGCAGCGGCCTGTTCATTTCCGGCATGACCGACACCACCAAAGTGCAGGGCTGGCTGGATGTGTTCGGGGCTTGGGATCCGACGCTGGCCTTTGTCATGGGCGGGGCGATGATCCCGATGTTCATTGCCTGGACCATTGCCCGCCGCCGCAGCAGCGCCGTGCTGGGCACACCGCTGCCGCCGCAGCCCTCCACCCGGATCGACAGCAAGCTGGTCATCGGCTCGGTCATGTTCGGCATGGGTTGGGGTCTGGCGGGTCTGTGCCCGGGGCCGTCGATCGCGGCGCTGAGCTATGGCGGGACATCGCTCTATATCTTCGTGGCGGCGATGCTGGCTGGCATGCTGATTGCCCCGGCCCTGCGCGTGCGGCTTGACCGCGCCGTGCCGGCGGAGTGAGCGTGATGGAGCTTCGCAGCGTCACCCCGCATTACAACGTCTCGCCGCAGATCTCGGCCGAAGACATCCCCGCCCTGAAAGCGGCGGGGATCACCACCATCATCTGCAACCGTCCCGACGCCGAAGTGCCGCCCAGCCATCAGGCCGCGGCCATCGGCGCCGCGGCGGAGGCCGCCGGCCTGCGCTTTGCCCTGCTGCCGTTGACCCACCAGACCATGACACCGCAGGCCATTGCCCGGCAGGCGCGCATCGTGGCGGGGTCTGACGGGCCGGTGCTGGCCTATTGCGCATCCGGCACGCGCAGCACCGTGGCCTGGGCGCTGTCACAGGCCGGCGTGCAACCGGCGGAGCAGATCGTGGCACGGGCAGCACAAGCCGGGTATGAGCTGTCAGGCCTGACGCCGACCTTGCAGGCCCTGGCCGATCAAGAGGCGGACTGAGCCGCCCAGTCCGGCTCATCCTCACCAAAGGCTTCGGGCAGCGCGGCGGCAACATCCAGCGCCGCGCTGTCCCAAGCCGCATCCTGATCTGATACATCCGGCAGAGCAAACCCTTCGGCGGTATCGTCAGTGGACCCTGTGGGGGGACCGAATTCTTCCAGCGTGGCGGCCAGCGGGGATGGCGCTGGCGCGCTGGCCAGCGTGCTGTCGATGCGCAGCGCGCGCAGCCCTTGGGTCTGCCCCAGTTTGCCGCGCGCCACCACCTGCCCGTCAGCGGCCAGCAGCCGCGCCTGATCCAGCGCATCCCCCGGCAAATCCAGCCGCGCGCCGGGGCGCAAGGCCTTGGCCTGCGCCAGTGACAGGCGCAGCGGGCTGACCATCACCCGCAGGCGCACGGGCAGCGCCCGGAAACCTTCATGCCGGTTGTGCTGCGCGGGCTGGGGCTGCGCTTTCGGGGCAACACCGGGCAGGATCAGGCGCAGATCGCCCGTCCGGCTCGCTTCCCCCATCTGCATGGAGGCGGAATAGACCTGGAACCGCCCCTTCGCCAGCAACAGCCCCGCGGCGCGCGCATCGCTGACCTTGTGTTCAAACCACAGGTTGGTGACTTCGGCCGCGCGGTCACTGTCCTCCAGGGTCAGGGCAAATTCCGCCAGCGCGCGTTCCAGGAAAATCCACGACAGTTCGGCATCGGTGGCGGTATAGGGCCGGTCCTCTGGCGGCTGATCTGTGACATGGCCCAGGGTCTGCACCTCGATAAGGGCCGTAACAACGGGGCGGGCCAACACGGCCAGGGCCACGGCCCCATCGCCGCGCATCAGTGAC
Organism: uncultured Paracoccaceae bacterium; assembly: GCA_965660085.1. GTDB lineage: Bacteria > Pseudomonadota > Alphaproteobacteria > Rhodobacterales > Rhodobacteraceae > CBFHYV01. The sequence continues at coordinate 4,136 of CBFHYV010000085.1, read as the reverse complement.
AGGATCAGGTCATCCGGGCCGATCAGCCCGATTGCGGCCTCATGATCCATGCGGTTGCTGGCAATGCCTTCGGATTCAGCCGCCAGGCCCCACAAACCCTCCCCCGCGCGGGCAAAGGACACCCGCAGCGCCCGCGTGGGCGAGATGGCGTTGACCTCGCGCAGCGCGGCGCCCCTGTGCACCTTGCGGTGCAGCGCCGATTGTTCCCGACTGTCTGCCATGCGGCACCCCGGCTGATGTCCTGCTGACCCGGTTATGCGGGCAAAGCGTTACCAGCTGATTGAAGCCCGGGCGCGTCGGGCACGATCAACGCCACCGGCAGGCTGACACGAAAGGCACAGCCCGGGGTCTCGGCCAGGTAGAGGATCTCACCGCCCAGGCGCTGCATGATCTGACGGCAGATCGCCAAGCCCAGACCCGCGCCACCGGCCTTTTGATCCGACACGCGGGCGAATTTCTCAAAGATCACGTCCTGCGCCTCCGCCGCGATGCCGGAGCCGTTGTCCAGGAAATCCACATGCAGGTGATCGGCGTCACGATGCACCTGCACCCGCAGTTGCGGCACCGGAGCGTCGCAGTATTTCGCCGCATTGGACACGATATTGATGAACACCTGGCTCAGCCTGTCGACATCGGTGTTCAGCGCCACGCGCTCGGCCCCGCGATCGCGCGTGACCTCCAGCACCGGCCCGGCATCATCGGCCAGCGCCGCGGACACCGCCCTGTCCAGCACCGTGTCCAGCCAGCCTTCGCGCAGGTTCAGGTTCACCTGCCCGTTTTCCAGCACGCTGAGATCCAGCAGATCATCCAACAGCCGGGTCAGGCGGATGGCCTCGTCATGGATGATGGAGGCATAGCGGACCTTTTCCGCCGTGGCCAAACCATCGGCATCGCGCAGGATCTCCGAAAACGCCCGGATCGAGGTCATGGGCGTGCGCAATTCATGGCTGATCTGGCTGAGAAACGCGTCCTTTTGCACCGACAGCCGCGTGAGCTTGCGGTTGGCCAGCCGCAATTCGCGCGCCGTGCGGGTCAGTTCCTGGGACTGCGCCTCCAGCCGGGCGGAATATTCCATCATCTGCGCGGTCTCATCGGCCACGGCCAGAAGGTCACTGACGGAGACCTCGGCCCCGCCGACGATCTGGGCCACCATGGCATGGGCCGTGGCCGTGCCGACAGATCCGGCCAGCTCGCGTTCCAGCGCCTCAAGGAAATCCGGCGTGGGTTCGGGCAGCGCGCCGCTCAGCCCCTGGCGGCGGGCTTCGCGGTGAAAGATCTGCTGCGCCTCCTGCGCGCCGATGATGCGCTGGGTCATCACCATCAGATCCTCAACCTGCGCAGTGCCGCCGGTATAGCTGCGCGGCCCGCCCGGCACGCGGTCCACCGCCACGAATTGCGCGCCCTGCAACCGCTCCAGCGGGGAGGGGAAGGTGCAGAGGCTGACGGTGACAAAGGTCAGCGTGGACAACGACATGCTCCAGAACAGTGCATGCAGGGCGGGATCCATGCCTTCCAGCCCGAACAGGGCCTGCGGGCGCAGCCAGCCCATCTGGAACGGCCCCTGCGCCATCACCTGCGCATCGATGACCAGCCCCGCCCCCAGGCTGGGCAGGAAATAGCACCACAACCAGACGGCAGAGCCGACAAGCAGCCCCGTCAGCGCCCCAACGCGCGTGGCGCCACGCCAGAACAGCCCTCCCAGCAGCACCGGAAGGATTTGCGCAATCCCCGCGAAGGAGACCAGCCCGATGGCGGCCAGCGCCTCCCCCCCGCCGGAGACGCGGTAATACAGATACCCCAACAGCAGGATCGCCATGATCGACAACCGCCGGGACACCAGCACCACCTGCCGCACATCCCCCGAAAAGGACGCCCCCCCGCCGGCCCAGCGCAGCCACAGGGGCATCACCAGATGGTTGGACACCATCGTGGACAGCGCGATGGCCGCGACGATGACCATGGAGGTCGCGGCAGAAAAGCCGCCCAGAAAGGACAGCACCGCCAGCCCCCCCGCCCCTTGCGAGAGCGGCACCGTCAGCACGAAGGTGTCCGGGTTGGCGCCTTCGGGCATGATCTCCAGCCCGACAACGGCGATGGGCATGACGAACAGGCTCATCAGCATCATATACAGCGGAAAGGCCCAGCCCGCGGTGGCCAGGTGGCGTTCATCGTCATTTTCCACCACCAGCACCTGGAACATGCGCGGCAGGCACAAAAAGGCCGCGGCTGACAGCGCGGTCAGCCCCACCCAGCGGTCCGGCTGAATTTGCCATGTGCCCAGCGGGGACGCGTCAATGCGCGCCAGCGTGGCCTCCAGCCCGCCGCCCAGATGCCAGACGACGAAAATGCCCACCGCCATCAGCGCGGCCAGCTTCACCACCGCCTCCACCGCGATGGCCATGACCACGCCGTGATGGCGTTCGTTCACGTCCAGATTGCGCGTGCCGAAGACGACCGTGAACACCCCCAGCCCCAGGGCCAGCCAAAAGGCCGTGACAGACCCGCCGCGCATGGCGCCCTCGCCCAGGGCGGAATCGGCCGAGGCAAAGACCTCAAACGCCAGCGTGACGGATTGCAGTTGCAACGCGATATAGGGTGTGATCGCCAGCACCGCCAACAGCGTCACGCAGGTGGCCAGCAGGTTGGATTTGCCATAGCGCGCTGACACCAGATCCGCGACCGAGGTCAACCGATGCGCGCGCCCGATCCGCACCATGCGCCGCAGCACCCACCACCAGCCCACCAGCACAAGGCTGGGGCCAAGGTAGATCGTCAGGAACTCGAACCCCGACCGGGCGGCATTGCCGACCGCGCCGAAGAATGTCCAGGCCGTGCAATAGATGGACAGCGACAGCGTATAGACCCAGGCCGAGCGCACCCAGGCGCCGCGCCCGCGCCGCGCCGCGCGTTCAGCAAAGAACGCCACCGCGAACAGGAACAGCACATAGACAAGACAGACCGCGACCAGCATGTTCAGCTGGGTCATGGCCGCGCCCCGCCGCTGTCACGGGCGCGGCGCCCCAGGATCAGCCCGACCAGGGCCGCCAGCAGCACCAGCGCCAGCCAGACGCCAAACAGATACAGCAAGGCCCGTGAGGCGGGAAAGCCATCCGCACCTTGCGGCCAGAGCAAAGGCACAAGCCACAGGAACAGGCCCAGCACCGGCAGGATGCGCGCGGCATCGATCAGGCGGCGGCGGCGATAGCTGCTGCGTTCCAGGAAAATCGGCGGGCGCTGATCCTGCATCGCGGCCCGCCCTAGCCCGCGGTCAGGCTGCGCACGGCCTCCAACACCTCGGCGTTGGAAAAGGGCTTGGTCATGAACAGGTTCGCGCCGGTGCGCTCTGCCACGTCGCGGTCCTTGCTCTGGCCGCGCGCGGTCAGCAGCAGCACGGGCAGTTCCGCCTGTGAATACTGCTGGCGCAGCTCCCGCAGGATGTCATAGCCCGACCGCCCCGGTAGCATCACGTCCAGGATCACCACGCTGGGCTGGCGCTGCTGGACGATCTCCAGCGTGCCGGTGCCCTGGGAATGGGTCACGACATCCCAGCCGTCCCGCTGCAGGATGAAACGGATCGCCTCGATGATGTTTGGTTCATCTTCGATCAGCAGCACTGTCTTGCCCATGATCGCCTTGTCTCCCCCCAGGTGCGCGCAGGGCTCTTCGGCCCTTGGTCATGCCGCGCCCGTATCTTATCGGCTGTCCGCCCGCCGGTGTCAAAGCCCGCATGACAGCTTTGTAAAAGCGCCGCGCCCGGTCCACGGGATGACCAGGGCCAAGGGCGTCCGCGCGCCCTACAGCCCGCGTGACAGGATGGACGGCTCGCGCCGGGCCAGGCATCCGTCCCGCGGGCAGATCCGACAGGCCACGCCCACCTGCGCGGCGGCGGCCCCGCTGGCGGCATCGGCGGCCGGTTCCAGCAGCATGTAGCCGCGCAACAAGGGCGGCTGGCCCGGCTCAACGGGGCGGAACGGTTCGGCAATGCAATGGGCGTGATACACCCGCGCGTCCCGCCCCGGCAGGACAACAGGCTGCACCAGCGGGAAGAAGGGCCGCGCCAACGCATGATACAGCGGCAGCATCGCACATCCCGCGCCCTGGCGTGGCAGGGGGAAATCATCCGGCGCCTGCCGGTA
>CBFHYV010000084.1:0-11153 GCA_965660085.1 uncultured Paracoccaceae bacterium | reverse complement strand
GCGCCGGGCACATGGGGGTCGCTGGCGGCGCTGCCGCTGTTCTATGGCCTGCATATGGCGGGTGGCTTCGCGCTGGTGCTGGTGGCCACGCTGGCGGTGGCCGGGCTGGGCTGGTGGGCCGTGCGGGCCTATACCACGGGCATGAAAGACCCGGACCGCCCGGAGATCGTCATAGACGAGGTGCTGGGCCAGTGGATTGCGCTGTTCCCAGTCAGCTATGGCGCGGGGATGATGGGGGTGGATGTGCTGCGGCTCTGGCCCGGTTGGGTGGCCGGGTTCGTGCTGTTTCGGCTGTTTGACATCTGGAAGCCCTGGATCATCGGGCGCGCGGACCGGCGCGGTGACGCCTGGGGCGTGATGCTGGACGATGTGCTGGCGGGTATTGCGGCTGCGCTGCTGTCCATCCTTCTGGCGGGGCTGTCCCACGGGCTGTTGATGCAATGACCCTGGCCGAGGATCTGTTGCAGGCCTCCCGGGCGGCGGGCCTGACCCTGACCACCGCCGAGAGCTGCACCGGCGGCATGGTCAGCGCCGCGATCACCGATGTCGCCGGCTCATCGGCCATATTCCAGCGCGGCTTCGTCACCTATTCCAACGCCGCCAAGACAGAGATGCTGGGCGTGCCCACGGAGACACTGGCGGCCCATGGCGCGGTGTCCGAGCCTGTGGTGCGCGCCATGGCCGAGGGCGCGCGGCGGCTGGCTGGCGCGGATCTGGCCGTGGCGATCAGCGGCATCGCAGGCCCCGGCGGGTCCGAGTTCAAGCCGGAGGGGCGGGTCTGTTTCGGCCTGGCCAGCGCCCGGGGCACACGCTGCGAAACGGTGGATTTCGGCGCGCTTGGCCGGGCGGGCGTGCGCGCCGCGGCCCGCGATCACGCGCTGCGGATGCTGCTGGGCGCGATCCAGAGCTGATTGAATTTTCATCTTTCGCCCAAAATTCAGCGCAAAATTCAGGCAGTCCAAAAATAGCCCGATAATTTGGCGCTGATTCCGCCAGATGCCTCTTTTTTCCACTTACGCATCGGTCTTTTTGCGCGCCAGCGGGGCGCAAAGGCCCGGAACGTAGGGAAGGAAAGACTATGAACGGAGCGGATACCGCCTGGATCATCGTTGCGACGGCGCTGGTGCTGTTCATGACGCTGCCGGGGCTGGCGCTGTTTTACGGCGGGCTTGTGCGTGCCCGAAATGTGCTCAGCGTTTTCATGCATTGCTATGCCATTGCCTGTTTGATGAGCGTTCTATGGTTCGCGCTGGGCTATTCCATCGCCTTTGGCGATGGCGGCCCCTATTGGGGCGGGCTGGGCAAGGCGATGCTGTCGGGGATCACCGCGGACACGCTGTCCGGCACCCTGCCTGAGGTGCTGTTCTTTGCCTTCCAGATGACCTTTGCCATCATCACGCCCGCGCTGATCGTCGGCGCTTATGTGGAACGCATCGGCTTCGGCTTCGTCCTGCTGTTTTCCGCCCTGTGGATGCTGCTGTGCTATGCGCCGGTGACGCATTGGATCTGGGGCGGCGGCTTCCTGGCGGATGGCGGCATCTTCGGGGATACCGGCGTGCGCGATTTCGCGGGCGGCATCGTGGTGCATGAAACCGCGGGCATCGCGGCGATCCTGCTGGCGCTGTTCCTGGGCCCGCGCCGCAACCAGACCACGCCGCCGCACAACCCCGGCATGGTGATGATTGGCGCGGCGATGCTGTGGGTGGGCTGGTTCGGCTTCAACGGCGGATCGCAGCTGGCGGCCGATGGCGGCGCGGCCATGGCGCTGACGGTCACGCATATCTCCGCCGCGACGGCCTCGCTCAGCTGGGCGCTGTGGGAACGGGTGAAGTTCGGCAAATCCTCGCTGGTGGGCATGGTCACCGGCACCATCGCGGGACTGGCCTCCATCACGCCGGCCAGCGGCTTTGTCGGCCCGGTGGAGGCGCTGATCATCGGGGCCATCGCGGGCATCCTGTGCCAGGAGGCCGTGAACCTGATCCGCAACCGCCTGAAGATCGACGATACGCTGGATGTTTTTGCCGTGCATGGCGTCGGCGGCATCTTCGGCACGATCATGATCGCGGCCTTCGGCGCGGGCACATGGGCGGCGCAGCTGGGCGCGCTGGCCATTGTGGGTGTGTTCACCACCTGTGTCACGGTTGTGCTGATCGTCCTGGTCCGCGCGGTCACGCCCCTGCGGGTGGACCAGGAAACAGAGGTCAACGGCCTGGACCTGACCGTGCATGGCGAACGCGCCTATGACATGAGCAGCTGATGCCACCGGGGGCGGCGCGTCACGCGCCGCCCCGCCGGTCAGCCATACAGCTGTGCCGCGCGGCGTTCAAAGGCGCGCACGATCCGCTGCATCGCCTCATAGAAGAACACGCCCGCCGCGCCTTGCAGGATGCGGTTGCGGAACTCGAAATCGACGAAAAACGCCACCTCCACCCCGCCTTCGACATCGCGGAACGCCCAGCGAGACTGCATATACCGGAACGGCCCGTCCAGATATTCGGTGTCAATCACCTTCTCGGCGGGGTCCAGCACCACCTTGGAGCCGAAGCGTTCCCGAAACACCTTGAAGCTGATGACCAGGTCCGCAAGCATCACCTCGCGCGCACCATCGGGCTGGCGCGACCGGATGCGCGCCGCCGCCGTCCAGGGCAGGAACTCCGGATAGCGCGCCACATCGGCCACCAGGTCATACATCTGCTGCGCGGAATAGGGCAGCGTGCGGGTTTCGGAATGGGTGGGCATGCGCTCTCTTTGCATCGTGACAGTGGGCGCCCATGTCGTATTCTGCGCGCGGAAAATCAAGGGGACAGCATGACAGAGCGTCCATATGTCATCGACGAAATGATCTCGGCCAAGGCCATTGCCGCCCGGATCGAGGGGCTGAGCCGCGACATCGCGCGCGAATTTGCCGATACCGAAAAGCTGGTGGTGGTGGGGCTGCTGCGCGGATCCTTCGTGTTCATCGCCGACCTGGTGCGGGAATTGACCCTGCCGGTCGAGGTCGATTTCATGGAGGTTTCCTCCTACGGCAATGCCATGGAAAGTTCGCGCGAGGTGCGGGTGCTGAAGGACCTGCGCGGCGCGATCGAAGGGCGCGATGTGCTGGTGGTGGAGGATATCGTCGATACCGGCCACACCCTGCACCACGTGGTGGGCATGCTGCGCGCACGCCAGCCGCGGCGGCTGAGCACCATTGCCCTGCTGGACAAACCCTCCCGCAGGGAGGTCGGTTTCCGCGCGGACCACATCGGGTTCGAGATCCCCGATGAATTCGTCGTGGGCTATGGCATCGATTTCGCCCAGCGCAACCGCAACCTGCCCTTCATCGGCAAGGTGCGCTTCACGGAAGGGTGATAGTGGCACCTCAGGGCTGGCCTGCGGCATCCTGCCGCCCTACCCTTGTGCCATGAACATGTTGTGGCTGTTTCGCATGGCCCGCTGGGCCCGCCGCCCGCCAAGCCCGCGCACGGTTGCGGTGGTTCTGGCGGTGGTGGGGCTTTCTCTGGGCGTGTATGCGTTGGAGGCCGCCGGCCTGTTGCCCGGATGGATGGCGTTGGAGGAAACCCGCGCCACCATGCGGGTGCTGCGTTAGGGCCGCCACGAAACGGTTACAGCCTGTTCTCATAATGCGTCATACGCACCCACAGGGAGACCAAGTATGAAAAAGACGATTGCACTCATGGCCGCGTGCACCGCGCTGCTCAGCGGCCCGGCGATGGCGCAGGACTTCTCTGCCCAACTGAAGGCACGTCAGGGCCAGTTCCGGATCCTGGCCATCAACCTCGGCATTCTGGGCGGCATGGCCCGTGGCACCGTGGAATACAACGCAGAGGCCGCAGGCGATGCCGCCGGCAGCATCGTGGCGGTCAGCCAGATCGCGCAGCGCGCCCTGTGGCCCGAAGGCTCGGACGAGCTGGGCATGGACGGCACCCGCGCCAAGGTCAGCATCTGGGATGACTGGGCTGACTTCGAGGCCAAGTGGGGCGATCTGGGCACCGCCGCGCTGGCCATGCAGACCGCCGCCGCCGAAGGGCCGGAGGCCATCGGGGGCGCGCTGCGCGCCATGGGCGGCACCTGCCAGGCCTGCCATGAGGCCCATCGCGTTCCGATGAACTGATCCGCGTGAACATGTTGCGCAAAATCGCTGGCGCGGGGGTGTTTGCCGCCGCGCTGGCCGGGGCGGCCGGACTGTGGCTGACACGCCCCGCCCCCCTGCCCGATGGTCCCGTGGCCAGCCTGCCCGGTGATGCCGCGCGGGGTGAGGCGGTGTTTCTGGCAGGTGGCTGCGCCTCCTGCCACCACGCCCAGGATGCCACGGGCGAGGCAAAGCTGATCCTGACCGGCGGTCAGCGGTTTGCATCTGATTTCGGCACCTTTCTGGCGCCCAATATCTCATCCGATCCGCAGGCCGGGATCGGCGGTTGGACCCAGGCGGACTTTGCCCGCGCCCTGCGCGCCGGCGTGTCCCCCGAAGGCCAGCATTACTACCCGGCCTTTCCCTACACGGCCTATGCCCGGATGACGGATACCGATGTCGCGGATCTGTGGGCCTATATGCAAACCCTGCCCGCGGCGCAGACACCCAGCCAACCGCACGATCTGGGCTTTCCCTTCAACATCCGGCGGGGACTGGGCCTGTGGAAACAGCGCTATCTGACGGATGACTGGGCCGTTGAGATGCCGCAGGATCTGGCGCGCGGCCAATACCTGGCCGAAGCGCTGGCCCATTGCGCCGAATGCCACACCCCCCGCGATGCCCTGGGCGGGCTGGACCGCGCCGCCTGGATGGCGGGCGCGCCCAACCCCTCCGGCTCTGGCCGGATACCGGGGCTGACGCCCGCGCAGCTGGTTTGGACGGCCGCTGACATCGCCTATTACCTGGAAACGGGCTTCACCCCGGATTTCGACAGTGTGGGCGGCCATATGGCGGCGGTGGTGGACAATTTCAGCCAGCTGTCTGCGGCGGACCGGCAGGCGGTTGCGGCCTATATCAAGGCGCTGCCGGCGCGCTGAGGCGCCGGCGCGCGTGGGTCACACCTGTTCCAGCTTGCGCTGACGCGCGGCGCGCAGCCGCGCGAAATCATCGCCCGCATGATAGGACGAGCGCGTCAGCGGCGTGGCCGAAACCATCAGGAACCCCTTGCCCCAAGCCGCCTTTTCATAGCCGGCAAACTCCTCCGGCGTGACAAAGCGGTCCACCCGGTGGTGTTTCGGCGTGGGTTGCAGATATTGCCCGATGGTCAGGAAATCGACATCGGCGGCGCGCATGTCGTCCATCACCTGCAAAACCTGCGGACGATCCTCGCCCAGGCCCACCATGATGCCGGATTTGGTGAAGATGGACCCGTCCAGCTCCTTCACCCGCTGCAACAGCCGCAGCGAGTGGAAGTAGCGCGCACCGGGCCGAACCTCCGGGTATAGCCCCGGCACGGTTTCCAGGTTGTGGTTGAACACATCCGGCCGCGCCGCCACCACCGTTTCCAGCGCGTCTGGCGCGCATTTCAGGAAATCGGGGGTCAGGATCTCGATCGTGGTGCCAGGGCTGCGGTGACGCACGGCGCGGATGGTCTGGGCAAAATGCTCTGCCCCGCCATCGGCCAGATCATCCCGGTCCACGCTGGTGATGACCACATGGTTCAGGCCCAGTTTCTGCACCGCATCCGCCACCCGGCCCGGTTCAAACGCATCCAGCGTGTCCGGCCGGCCCGTGGCGATGTTGCAAAAGGTGCAGCCGCGCGTGCAGATTTCACCCATGATCATCATGGTCGCGTGGCCCTGGTTCCAGCATTCGCCGGCGTTGGGGCAGCCGGCTTCCTCGCATACGGTGACCAGCTTGTGTTCGCGCATGATGCGGCGGGTTTCGTTATACCCGGCCCCGCCCGGTGCCTTGACGCGAATCCAGTCGGGCTTCTTGGGCTGAGCGTTGTCGGGGCGATGCGCCTTTTCAGGATGGCGCTGCTCCGGGATCTTGAGGTCGCGCACGGCGGATCTCCCGTTGCTATGGCGTTGTGCTGCTCCATAGCATAGGGCGTGGCGAGGTGCTGCGCCAGTGACGCAAAGCCGCCATGCACCTGCGGCGGATTGGGGCTACGAAATCGGCGCTCAGCCGATCAGATCGCCGTTGGGGCTTTGCTCGTAATGGCGTTTCAGCCGCTGCAAGGCGATGCGCAGAACGATCTTGCCCGACCGCTGTGACCAGCCCATGCGGCGCTCGGTCGTCTCCAGCCCCTCCAGCAGACAGCAGCAGCGCAGGGCGATGTCCCCCAGGCCGGGGCCCAGATCGGTGATCGCGGCGGTGAAGCGGCGGCGCGCATCCATCATGGATGCGGCGGGCGGCAGGCCGCCACCGCCAGAGCCCCGTGTACCCGCCGTCAGGAACCCGTCCCAGTTCTGCACCATCGAGGGCGAGAGCTGCGAGATCTCGAAATCGGTGCGCAACCGTTCCCCCGCCGCCACCAGATCAGGGCTCAGGAAGGCCACGCCGCCCTTGTCGCGGTGGCGGGCCAGCACCTGCAGCGGCGATTCAGACCGGGGCATGCCGCCGCGCGCCGGGCGGGGCCCGTCAAACCCGGCCTGCGCCTCCGCAAACCCCTGGGCGCGGTTTTCCGTCTCTGCCACCAGCTGCGCCAGCGCCTCGCGCCCGTCAGGTGTGATGCGATACCGCGCGACGCGGCCCGCGGTGTCACAGGCGATCCAGGCATTCAGCGCCAGCGCCCGGGCAATTGTGGCGGATACAACGTCCAGCCGGGTCTCCCCACGAAGAATCACCGCCTTTTCCATGCCCTCGGCAACGGCCAGCAAGGCGCCACGCTCGCCCAGGCGCCGCAGGATACGGCGGGCATGATCCTTCAATGTGGCGCCATCGGGCACCTGGCCGCCCTGTGCACCTGCTCCACCCCGCACACGGGACATGTGGCCGGCCAGATCCTTGAGCGCGGCATCGATCAGCGGATCGTCGCGCAGGCTTTCCACCTTGCGCACCTGCCGCATCACGGTCGAGGCATGGCACCCCGTGGCGCGCGCGATTTCGCGGATGGATTGGCCTGCCTCTGTGTGGGCAAGATAGTTTTGCGCCTCACGGGGCACCCATCCCGGCATCTCCTGCAGATCTGCCAAAAGGCTCTGGCTACTCATGGCACCCTCCTCAGGTCGGGATCCCAGATCCCATTCGTGACAATTATCCACAAATTCACCACTGCATCGTTAACCGGCAATTAACGAATCTTGCCAAGATCAAGGCATAAATTTGCAAAGTAATCAGATATATAAAGGCCGGAACGCCTGTTGGTGCAAATGCGCAACAGTGCCGGACCTGTGGAAAACTTGATCCTCGAATCAACCACAGGAGGTATCGATGGAAGATTGCGTCACAATGGTCCAGAACCTGCGCCGGCCCCGGCTGCTGATGCGGGCGGCGCGGCAGGGTGCTGCGGACTACCACCGCGCGCGCCATATCCACCGCATCATGGGCCAGGAAGAGCACCGCACCGGCGGCGCGCTGATCCTTGCCCTTCTGGAACGGGAAGCCGATCTGGAAGAAACCCGCAAGGCCGACGGCGCGAATTAGTCGCCCGCGCGCCATGTTGCGGTGCTGTCAGCGCTTGCGGCCGAAACAGCCCAATTGCGTGCGGCGCGGGCCTGACCCGCGCCGCGCCCGGCGTCACATGAACGCGTCGGGCATGGACGCCTTTTTCAGGGTCACATATTCGTTCAGCGCCGTTTCAATCGCCGGGTCCAGCACCGGGCGCTGATACCGATCCAGCAGTGTTTTCACCCGTTCAGAGGCCAGGGTCAGCGTGTCGCGCGCGCCTTCCTCATGCCAGGTCTCGAACGGCTTGTTGTCAAACAGCTCAGACCGCCAGAAAGCGGATTTGAAGTTCGCCTGGGTGTGGGCGCAGCCCAGGTAATGCCCGCCGGGGCCGACCTCGCGGATGGCATCCATCGCCTGGGCGTTTTCGTCCACGGCGATGCCTTCGGCGAATTTGTGCAAGGACCCGAGTTGGTCGGCATCCATCACGAACTTCTCGAAGCTGGCCACCAGCCCGCCTTCCAGCCAGCCCGCAGCGTGCAGCATGAAGTTCACGCCGGACAGCAGGCCCATGTTCAACGAATTCGCCGTCTCATAGGCCGCCTGCGCGTCCGGCAGCTTCGAGCCGCAGAACGATCCCGCAGAGCGGTAGGGCAGGTTCATCCGCCGCGCCAACTGTCCCACGCCATAGCTGATCTGGCTGGCCTCAGGCGTGCCAAAGGTCGGCGCACCAGAATTCATGTCGATTGAGGTCACGAAAGTGCCAAAAATCACCGGCGCCCCTGGCCGCACCAGCTGCGAATAGGCGATGCCCGCCATGACCTCGGCCAGCACCTGCGTCAGCGTGCCCGCCACCGACACCGGCGCCATGGCCCCGCCCACGATAAAGGGCGACACGATGCAGGCCTGGTTGTTTGCGGCATAGACCTCCAGCGCGCCCATCATCACGTCATCGAATGTCAACGGAGAGTTGATGTTGATGAGCGAGGTCATCACCGTGTTGTTCTGCACGAATTCCTTGCCAAACAGGATCTCGCACATGTCCACGCTGTCCTGCGCGCGGGACGGATCGGTGACGGAGCCCATGAAGGGTTTGTCCGAAAGGGTCATATGCGCCATCAGCATGTCTAGGTGGCGCTTGTTCACCGGCACATCGGTGGGTTCGCAGACCGTGCCACCGGAATGGTGCAGGTATTTGGACATATAGGTCAGCTTCACGAACTTCTGGAAATCCGCGATGGTGCCATAGCGGCGGCCGCCGTCCAGGTCCCGCACGAAGGGCGGGCCATAGACCGGCGCGCAGACCAGCGTATTCCCGCCGATCTCCACCGATTTGGCAGGATTGCGCGCATGCTGGGTAAAGCGCGACGGCGCCGTGGCGCACAGGCTGCGGGCCAGGCCGCGCGGCAGGCGCACGCGTTCGCCCTGCACATCCGCGCCGGCATCCCGCCAGCGCTGCAGCGCCGCGGGGTTGTTGATGAAATTGACGCCAACCTCTTGCAGGATCGTCTCGGCATTGGCCTCGATGATCTCCAGCGCCTCTTCGTTCAGAACTTCCAGCAGGGGAATGTTGCGCTCGATGAACCGGGCGGTTTCCACCCCGATGTTCGTGCGCGCCGCGCGCCTTGCGGCGCCACCGCCGGAACCACGGGATCTCTTGCGGGCTGCTGTCTCTGACATGTCATACCTCGTGCTGCGCTGACCCGGAACCGGGCGATTGACGCACTGATTACACCGCCCCGCAGCCCCCCCCTGACAGGTTTGCGTCCTTTGCGGGGCGAAAGCGACATGCCGCACGCTTTCATGGCGGGCAGACGCTTGCGCCATGTCGCGGCGCGGCTTAGGGGATTGCGCATGACACAGCCCATCCATGACCGCCTCCTGATCATCGACTTCGGCTCCCAGGTGACGCAGCTGATCGCGCGCCGCCTGCGCGAACAGAATGTCTATTGCGAAATCCACCCCTTCCAGAACGTCACCGACGCGTTCCTGGACAGTTTCGCGCCCCGCGCGGTTATCCTGTCCGGCGGGCCGGCCTCGGTCACGCAGGCCGATGCCCCCCGCCCGCCGGCGCGGGTGTTTGACCTTGGCGTGCCGGTGCTGGGCATCTGCTACGGCCAGCAAGTGATGATGGACATGCTGGGCGGCCGCGTGGAACGCGGCGACGGCACGGCAGAGTTCGGCCGCGCCTTCGTCACCCCCGCGGGCGCGGATCTGCCGCTGCTGGCCGGATGGTTTGCCGAGGGCCGCGAACAGGTCTGGATGAGCCACGGCGACCATGTCGCGGCGCTCGCGCCCGGGTTTTCGGTCTTCGGCACCTCGCCCAACGCGCCCTTTGCCATCACGGCGGACCCTGCGCGCCAGTTCTATGCCGTGCAGTTCCACCCGGAGGTGCATCATACCCCCGGCGGCAAGGGGCTGCTGGCCAATTTCCTCTCGCTCGCCGGGTTCACCGGCGACTGGACGATGCAGGCCTACAAGGATGAGGCCATCCGCAAGATCCGCGAACAGGTGGGCGACAAACGCGTGATCTGCGGCCTGTCCGGCGGCGTGGATTCCTCCGTGGCCGCCGTGCTGATCCATGAGGCCATCGGCGATCAGCTGACTTGCGTGTTCGTGGATCACGGCCTGCTGCGCCAGGGTGAGGCCGAAGAGGTCGTGACCATGTTCCGCGACAACTACAACATTCCCCTCGTCCATGCCGAGGAATCAGACCTCTTCCTGGGAGAGCTGGAGGGCGTCAGCGACCCCGAGGTCAAGCGCAAGACGATCGGGCGGCTGTTCATCGACGTGTTCCAGAAATATGCCAACGGGATCGACGGGGCGGAATTCCTCGCCCAAGGCACACTCTACCCGGATGTGATCGAATCCGTCTCCTTCAGCGGGGGGCCGAGCGTCACGATCAAGAGCCACCATAACGTCGGTGGCCTGCCCGAGAAGATGGGCCTCAAACTGGTCGAACCGCTGCGAGAGCTGTTCAAGGATGAGGTCCGCGCCCTGGGGCGGGAACTCGGCCTGCCGCAGAGCTTCATCGGCCGCCACCCCTTCCCCGGGCCGGGCCTGGCCATTCGCTGCCCCGGTGAGATCACGCGGGACAAGCTGGACATCCTGCGCAAGGCCGATGCCGTGTTCATTGACCAAATCCGCAAACATGGCCTGTATGATGACATCTGGCAGGCGTTCGTGGCGCTGCTGCCCGTGCGCACCGTGGGCGTGATGGGGGACGGGCGCACCTATGATTACGCCTGCGCCCTGCGCGCGGTGACCTCGGTGGATGGGATGACAGCGGATTACTACCCGTTCAGCCATGATTTCCTGGGCGAAACCGCGACCCGGATCATCAACGAAGTGCGTGGCATCAACCGGGTGACCTATGATGTCACCTCCAAACCCCCCGGAACGATCGAGTGGGAATGACCCCCGCGCGCAAGCCAAGGCATGCCCTGAATGATCAAAGGCCGCCCGACGAGGGCGGCCTTTTGCATTGCGGATCGCCCCGTTCGGACACCCACGGCTGACAAAAAACCGCCGCCCCGCCATTCTGGCTGGGGCGGCGGTGGCGGCCGCGGCGGGTGGAACGCGTGTGCCGGGCCGGTTGGTGCGGGGCGCGCGGTGGCGCGGCCCCGTT
>CBFHYV010000083.1:0-11306 GCA_965660085.1 uncultured Paracoccaceae bacterium | reverse complement strand
GTCACGACTGACCTGGCCTCTCTCGGGCTGGACCTGTCCGGGCCGGCCATCACCGCCAGCGGCACCGGCACCAGCATCGGCGCCAGCCACACGGACACGGTGGCCGAGGTGGATTTCAGCCTGCTCGGCCTGGCCACCTATGCCGACATTCCCGCGCTTCAGCGGTCTGTCAACCTCGGCTTTGCGGGCCGGTTTGAAATGACCCTTATGGAGCTGCTGTTCGGCCCCACCGTCAACCTGGTGCGCGATCTGTCCTTCCGGCCGGAACTGGGGGTGGATCTTGCCTTCTCCGAGGCGGTGCTGATCGACGGGGAGGAGACGACACAGTGGAGCGGCGCCTGGGCCGAAATACCGGACTTCGTGCTGACCGGGGACTCCACAGACATCACGCCAACCTTCCACCAGATCGGCACATTCTCAACCGATCTGGAAATCGCCGGGGGGGCGGAGATAGACTTCGAGGCGCTGGAGATCCGCTATATCGGCGCCGGGCAGAACGTGGGCTTCGGCCCGCTGCTGGATTGGAACATTGGCGATGACGATTTTCTCGGCTCTTCGGATGTCTATGTCACCACCTTCCAGCTGCCGGGTTTTGAAAGCACACAAGGCGAGACGATCACCCTTGTCACCACGGACAGCCACGCCAACCCAGGAATCGAAAACGGCGTGGAAGAACCACCCGAGGCAGAGGACGACAGCTTTGCAACCGATGAATACAGCACGCTGACGCTGACGGATCGTGACCTGTTCGGCAATGACTTCGATCCTGACCCCTATGATGTGTTCACGGTGGAGGTCTTTGCCCTGACCGGCAGCACCCCGACGTTGGGCCTATTGACGGAAACCGAATTCGCCGCCGATGCCGCCGATGGCTACAGCACGCAGGTTTCCGGCAGCCTTGGCACCATCACCTATGACCCTGCCGGCGCCTTTGCGGCGCTGGCCGATGGTGAAACCGCCACTGACATCTTCGGCTATACCGTCACGGATTCCACCGGACGATCAGACAGCGGCACCGTGACGGTGACGATCGCCGGCATCACCAACAGCCTGCCCGTGATTGTCAGCGCAGCGCAGCAGGACAGCCGATCCCAGGCAGATGCGCAGGAGGACGAGGCATGGGCCGCTTTCGCCGGTCAGATCGACTGGCAGGATGACGACGCGGCACAGGAACATACCGTCACCTTCGGTGACGTGGCGCTGCGCCTGCTGGACCCTGACGGGGCCGAGGCGACACCCGCCGATCATGGCTATGCTAGCGCGGATCTGGAGGCGCTGACAAGCGCGCTGATGACGGACGCGAACGGCGCCTGGAGCTATGAGGTGCCAGACAGTTTCGACATTGACGCCCTGCCCGAGGGCTGGGCCTGGGAGGCCAGCTTCACCGCCACGGTCCTGGACCCCTATGCCGCGTCAGAGCCGGTCAGCCATGTGCTGACCATGACGGGGGCCGAGGATGCCGCGCAGTTCACGGGCGATTTCACCGGCGCGGTGACCGAAGGCGACGAAGGCGACGCCACAGAGGTCACGGGCCTGCTGTCGATCAACGATCCCGATTTTGACGCCACCCCCCTGCTTGAGGACGTGCAGACCCTGACCGGAACACGCGGGCTGGGCAGTTTCGCCCTGTCCGCAGGCGCGTGGCGCTACACGCTGGACCAGGCCGCCGCACAGCACCTGGCCGCTGGCGAAACCGTGGAGGACACGGCAATCTTCACCGCCACGACGGGCGAAACCCAGACGATCAGTGTGGCCGTCACAGGCACGGATGACCCCACCAGCGCGGCGGACATGGCCCTGGACACGGCCGAGGACACGGCCGTCACGGCGCTCGCCGCGGTCACGGATGCCGATGACGAAACGCATGTCTATGCCATTGCCACCCAGGCCGCCCATGGCCAGGCCGACATCGCCAGCGATGGGGCCATCACCTATACGCCCGAGCCGGATTTCTTTGGCACCGACAGCTTTGCCTACAGCGTCACCCCCCCTTCGGGAGGCACCGTGACAGCGCAGGTGGGCGTCATCATCGCTGCGGTCAACGATACGCCGCAGCCCGAAGATGCCACCCTGTCCGGCGAGGAAGACAGGATCCTGACCGGGCTGCTGCTGGCCAGCGATGTCGATGACACCACGCTGGCGTTCTCGCTGGAGACACAGGCGCTGAATGGCGAGGTGACCGTCGCGTCCGATGGCAGCTTTGAATACGATCCCGCGCAGGACTTCTTTGGTGCGGACAGGTTCACCTTCCGCGTCGAGGATCCGCAGGGCCGCAGCGCCTCCGGCACTGTGGACATCACCCTGACGGACGTGGCCGAAGCCTTCGTGCTGGCCGAGGATGACGGCGCACAATCCACGGCGGCCACGCTGGACCAGCTTTCAGGGGTCAGCATCACCGGGCTGGACGCCGATGACAGCATCGTGGTCGAGGATGGCGCGGGGCTGTCCAACGCCGATATCGTCGTTGATACGGAAACCGGCAACGTCACCCTGGGCAGCACGCAATTCACGGTCGATGCCGACCTGGAGAATAACAGCTTTGTCCTTGTCGAGAGCAGCACGGGCGGCACCGAACTGATCCTGATGGACGAATTGCACGGCGATGGCGAGGATCTGGCAGAGGGTGTCGCCGTCGCGGCGGAGGCCGTGAACGGAATTGACCCGCCCGCCTTTCGGCTGGGCAACGGCACGCGCGATTTCACGGTCACGCTGGATCAATGCTCAGGCGGGTATGACAATGCGCTCGGGGCCTATACCGTGGCCGAGGATGGCGCCATCGGCAATGTCCAGATTCTTTTTGCCGATGCCAAGGCCGCGGGTCCGGGTGCCACGCAGGTCATCACCGATCTTGCAGACGACCAGACGCTGAACTTCTTCTTCATCCAGGATGGCGCCGATCTGGCCGCGACCCTCGGCCCCGATCTGGACATCGACGACAATGGCACCTTGCTGGCAGGCGGAGAGGCCGTGGCGGGCACGGTCTATTATTCGCATGATGTGGCATTCAACGACGACGGGGTGGAACATTTCCTGTCCGGTTCCATCGACAACGGCGGCGCGATCCGTGTCGGGATCGAGGATCTGACAGGTGGCGGCGACATGGACTACCAGGATCTGGTCTTTACGCTGGCCTGGTCTGATGATGCCCTTGTCTGATCGGCAAGGCGGTGCCTTTCGGGCCAGGCAACGCAACGCCGCTTGCCCTGACGAGACGCAGCGGCCTAGTCTGGGCGGATGACCCCGAGAGCCCAGCCAATGACGCCCCAGTAAGCCCTACGCCCGCCGCATGGCGCAGCACAGCCCACCCGTAGCCCGACCCGCGGCGCGCCTGTCCGCCTGACGCCGCGCGACGCCAATCACCGGCCGGGGCAGCATGCCCGGGTCTGAACGCAGGCGCGTGCATATCACCGGTGCGGCGGGGTTTCTTGGCTCGCATCTGGTGGACAGGTTCCTGGACGCGGGCTGGCAGGTCCCGGGGGTGGACAACCTCATGGGCGGCTCTGCCAGGAATCTTTCGCGCGCACGCACCCACCCCGCGTTTCGCTTCGTGGTAGCGGATGTCATCACCCCCTATGAGGCAAGCGCCGACCTGATCGTGAACCTGGCCTGCCTGGCCTCGCCCCAGCGCTATCAGGCCAATCCGCTGCACACGATGAAGACCTCCGTTCTGGGCATGTTCAACGCCTGCGAGGCCGCCAGACGGTGTGGCGCGCGCCTGATCCACAGCTCCACCAGCGAAGTCTATGGCGAACCCAAGGTCCATCCACAGCCGGAAAGCTATCGCGGTGCGGTCAACCCCATCGGGCGGCGTGGCTGCTATGATGAGGGCAAGCGCGCGGCAGAAACGATCCTGTTCGACCATCACCGCCTGTACGGGCTGAACATCGGGCTGTGCCGCATCTTCAACACCTATGGCCCCCCGGATGGACCCTTACGATGGCCACGTGGTGTCCAGTTTCGTGCGGCAAGCCCTGACGGGCGCACCGCTGACGATCTATGGCACCGGGCAGCAGACACGATCGCTGTGCTATGTCGATGACCTGATCGACGGCCTGTGGCGGCTGTGCCATGCCGATGCCGCGGTGACGGGTCCGATCAACCTCGGCAATCCGGCAGAGCTGAGCATCCTGGAACTGGCGGAGATGATCCGCGACCGGATCGGCACCACCGTCCGGCTGGACCACCGCCCCCTGCCACAGGATGATCCCACCCGCCGCAAGCCTGACATTTCACGCGCAGGCGCAGTTGGGCTGGGCACCACGGGTGGACCTTGCAACCGGGCTGGACCGCACCATCGCCTATTTCGAGGACCTCATCCGTAAAGGCCACCTGCGCGACTATGCCCGTGGCGCCGTCGGCCCGAACCTGGATGCTGCCGAATAGGACCGCGCCGATGACTGACCACATCCTCGTGACAGGCGGCGCTGGCTTCGTGGGCAGCCACGCGTGCAAGGCCCTGGCCCGCGCAGGGTTTCGCCCGGTGGTCTATGATGATCTTCGGCGCGGCAATGCCTGGGCGGTCAAGTGGGGACCCTTCCTGCGCGCGCCCCTGGAAGACCGCGCGGCGCTTCTGGCCGCCATGCGCCAATACCGCGTCAGGGCGGTAATGCATTTCGCGGCCTATGCCTATGTGGGCGAATCCATGGATGATCCATCCCTGTATTTTCGGAAAAATGTCAGTGGCTCGTTGAACGTTCTGGATGCAATGGCTGAGATTGGCATCCGCCCTCTGGTGATCTCCTCGACCTGTGCGACCTATGGTATCCCGCACAGCCTGCCCATCACCGAAGCCACGCCACTGGCCCCCATCAACCCCTACGGCGCCTCGAAGGCGATGATGGAGGACTGCGCCCGCTGGTATGGCCAGCGCCACGGCATCCGCACCATTGCGCTGCGCTATTTCAACGCCGCCGGCTGCGACCCGGACAACGAGATCGGAGAGTTGCACGATCCCGAACCGCATCTGATCCCGCTGACGATAGAGGCCGCGCTGGGCCGGCGCGGCGCGATCACCGTCAACGGCACCGTTTATGATACCCCCGATGGCACAGCCGTGCGCGATTATGTGCATGTCAGCGATCTGGCGCACGCGCATGTGGCGGCGCTGCGGCGGTTGCTGGCTGGGGGCAGCAGCGATGTGTTCAACCTGGGCACCGGACGGGGCAGGTCCATCGTGGAGATCATCGAGGCCGTGAGTCGGGCCACCGGACGAAGGCCCGATGTCATCCTCGGCGCGCGCCGCCCCGGCGACCCGCCAAGCCTTGTCGCTGACCCGAGCCGCGCGCGGGATGTCTTGCGCTGGCGGGCGGAACGGTCCGACCTGGCGGATATCGTCGGCGATGCGGTCCGCTGGTATTGCGACGGCCTTTCAGCCGCAAGGGCCGCTGCCCTGCCCGTCCTGCCATGAAAACCTTCCGCCCGGCGCTGGCACCGTCCTCTGCCGGCGCATCTTGCCCCTGCCCCACAGTTCCACCCCCTGACCCAAGGCCACGCCCGTGACAGACCTGCAACTCTCCGCGATCACCGACATCATCCTTGCGTGCGAGTTCTTCTTGCTGGCGGGGCTGACGTTTGGCCCGGGGGTGGCGCCGGGATCGGCGCGGTTCGCCTTTGGCTGCTATCTGGCCGTCATGGGGCTGGCGACCATGCTGGGCGCGATCGACCACGGATTTCTGGAACAGCCCCCTCATCCGGCGCATCCGCTGATGACGTTCCTCACGCGGGTCACGCTGATGGTCGCGGCACTGGTATTGCTGTTGGCGACGGGGCGCGAATATCTCTCCGCGGCGCTGACGCGGGCCGCCCTGGCGCTGGGCGCGGCTGCCATTGCCGCGCTGGCGGTGGTCATCTGGTCGCTTGACAATTTCCTGATCGTGGCCGCCCCTTCGGCGCTGGTGTTCCTGCTGATGCTGGCCCTGTCGGTGCGGGGACTGGCGACGGGGCGCGCCAATGCGGCGCTGACGCTGGGGTTGGTGCTGACGCTGTGCACCGCGTTCATTCTGGTGAGTGGCACCGATGGCGTGCCGGGTTTTGGCCTGTACGGCACGCTGCATGTGGCCAGCATGGGCGCGGCGCTGGTGCTGTTCTTCGGCGGCTTGAGGCTGTCCGCCCGCTGGGACAGGCCAAAAGGCCCAGGCCCCGCCTGTGTCACCGGAGCCATCAGCGCGCCAAGCTCTGCGGCCAGATCCTCGGCGCGGGCGTATCTGCGACGTGCGTGGCGCGTTGCGCTGTCGGGCGGGTCGGCCAGTGCCCTGTGCAATCCCGCCAGCATCTCTGCCTCGGTCCGGCAGGGCAGCGCCCAACCCGCCTGCGTGGCCGCCCGCAGCACCGCGGCCTCTTGCGGCAGAACGGTATCGGCCAGCAACAGCATCGGCAGGCCCGTGGCCACCGCCTCCGAGACCGACTGCGGACCGGCCTTGCCCACAAGAACATCCGCAGCAAACAGGTAATCCCGCATCCGGTCGGTGTAGCCGACGACAGCATGGGGATAGGGCAGTTCAAGTCCCGCCAGATCCGCCCGAAGCGCCCTGTTTCGCCCGCACAGGAAAACCACTTGCCCGGGCGGAGGGTTCTGCGCGATGCGGGCGGCCAGATCCCCCATGCGCGCCGCCCCCACCCCACCGAAGGCCATCACCGCAACCGGCAGATCCGGCCGCAGGCCCAGCGCCACGCGCAGCGCCTTGCGGTCCTGCGGCAGGGGCGCAGCAAAATCAGGATGCGTCACCAGATTGGGCAGCACGCAGGTCCGGGCGGCGGGATGGCCCTTGCGCGCCAGGGCCTGCGCCCCTTCCGCCGTGCCGACCACCGCGGTATAGCCATCACCCGGCGGGAACCAGACATGTTTGGCAAGCTCGGCCCAATCCGTCATCACCACAACGAACGGCACGCGCCCGCCGAAGCTCAAGCTCAGGCTCTGCCCCATCATCGTATTGATCACCGGCATCACCGAGATCACCAGGTCTGGCCTTGCGTCTTGCCACAGGGCGCGAAAAGCCCGCCGCCCCAGCGGCGTCAGCAGGCGTACATTGGCCGCGGCACCGGCGTAGAAGGCCCAGCAGGCCAATCCGCTGCGTCCGCGGGCCAGGATGGCCTGATTGTAGGTCTCTTCAACGGAGCGGCCCGTGAACCGGCGAAACAGGTCCAGCGGTTGCAGCGTCGAAGTATAGGGATTGTGGCAGGTGACATGATGCCCGGCCTGCCCCAGCGCCGCGGCCAGGGCACGCGCCGTGGCCCGGTGCCCGCCCCCGGCATCGGTATACAGGATCAAGACCCGTCTGGCCGGTGCGTGCATGGCATGTCCGAAGGTGGCAAAGCGTTCGGGTGCGATAATAAGCGCTGGAAACCCCTGTGCAAGTCCGCCAGACTGGCGGCACAAAATCCCGAAGGGCATGGGCGAACCTTGGCAATTCCCGATGATTTCGCAACCCATGGCCAAGCCCGCATGACACCCCGACCCGAGGACGCGCCCCCCCCGGCAATTGACCTGACGGTGCTGACCAGCGCTGCCCTGCCCTGGCGCACGGGCCCTTCGGTGTTTTCCATCTGGCATGCCAGCGGCATGGCCGCGCGGGGGTATTCGGTGCGCTATGTCCTTCCCTGGCTGGCACCACGGGCGCAGGCCCGGGCCTGGGGCAAGGCGATGTTCGCCACGCCGGACAGCCACACCGATTGGCTGCAGGCCGAAGCCCTGCGCCTGACCGGCATGGCTCTGCCGCCCGCCATCCATAACCGCGCCACCTGGTTTTCCCCCTATCGCGGCATCCTGCCCCTGCAGGACGTCTACGGCGTGACGCCGCGCTGCCATACCTTGATGGTGCATGAGCCGGAGCACATGTGCTGGTATCCCTTCATCCGGTCCCGCCGCCGGATACCCGCGCGCGTGACCGTGGGGCGGGTGATGACGAATTACGAATACTACATCGCCGCGGCGCGCATCCCGTTTGCGCGCGGCCTGTCACGCATGGTGGCGCGGGCCCATCACCATGTGATCCGCACCCGCACCGATGTGCCCGTGCGCATCACGCCAGCCTTTGCCTTGCCGGACATGACCGCGCATGACACGCGCATCACCGGGGTCTTTGCCGCATATGCCGATGTCCAGCCCGTTGGCCCGCAGACACGGGGTATCTATTTCGTCGGCAAGCTGATCCGCGAAAAAGGGCTGGAGGACTTGCTGCGCTGCGCTGCGCGCACGGGCCATACCGTGGATCTGTATGGCGCGGGCGAGGACGAGCCCACCCTGCGCCACATGGCCCGGCAACTGGCCGCGCCGGTGCGGTTTCTGGGGCCACATGCCAGCCCATGGCAGGTGCTGGGCGGGTATCGCGTGTTCTTCAACCCCTCGCTCAGCGAAGGGCTGTGCACCACCACGGCAGAGGCACTTGTGGCGGGCCGCAACGTGGTGTTGCCAGACTGCCCGGGAAACCTGCCCTTCCTTCCCTACCCCAACACCTTTTTCTATGATCCGGCCACGGGGCCGGACGCTGCGCTGGCCGATGCGCTGCGGGCAGATCCGGTGCCGCCCGAGATGGCGCGGCGGGATCTTGACTGGCACACCGCCTGTGACCGGCTTGCCGAGCTGTGCCGCCTGCCCCGCCGCCCCCCGCATGAAGGAGCCGCCGATGCCCGACCCAACGCCTGACATGCCGTCCGCAGACCAGACCGCGCGGCCAGAGGCGCTGGCGCGGATGCTGGGCGCCCTGGACAGCCTGCAGCCCGCCACGCGCGAGGTCTATTTCATCGCGGATGGAGAGGTGGCCATCGTCCAGCCCGCGACCGCGACCGAAACGCAGAAAACCATCGCCACCTTGCCGGGCGGAGACTTTCTGGGGGAGGTTGCGCTGATCGATGGCCAACCGCGCACCATGTCTGCCCAGGCTTCCGGGCCGGTGACACTGGTGGAGATCGCGCCCGACGCCCTGGCGGACCGTCCCGGCGGGCCGCAGGCGCTGGCGGATCTGAAGGCGTTTCTGGGCCTGACGGTCGTTCAGCGCATCCGCACCCTGAACACACGCCATGTCGAGACGCTGGAACGCGAACTGGCCGCGTCACGGGTGCAGCGGCAATTCGGCCAGTTCTTCGTCTATATCGTTGCGATCCTGTGTTCCGGCATGATCGTCACGAATGTCGTCGCCACGGGTGTGCTGGATATCGACATGCAGGGCGAGGGCTTCTTTCTGGCCTATTCCGCGCTGCTGGGCGTGCCCAGCGTGCTTGTGCTGTGGTTCATGCGCCTGCCGCGCGCGCATCTGGGGCTGACCACCCAGGGCCTGCGCCGCTCGGTGATCGAAGGGCTGTGGATGTCGGCGCTGGCGGTTGCGGCCATCGTCCTTGGCGCGCGACTGGCGGCGGCCAATGGTTTCGCCCTCGACCCGGTGCCATTCAATCCGGTCGGGGCCATGTTCTACTTCCTGCACAGTTTCCTGCAGGAGGTTCTGGGCCGTGGCGTCATGCAGAACTCCCTGCGCCGCTTCCTGGATGACCGCCAGGGGTGGATCTCCGTCATTCTGTCATCAGTGTTGTTTGGCACGATGCATGTTCACCTTGGCATTGGGGCCGTTCTGATGACATTTGCCGCCAGCCTGCTGTTCGGGGCCATCTTCCTGCGGCACAACAATCTGGCCGGTGTGACGCTGATCCATTTCTTTGCCGGGGCGGCGGCTTTCCTTGTGGGGTTGATCTGATGCGAGAGACACAGGCCGCCCGCCCGGCGCGCAAGGCGCCGCACTTCCTGATCGTGCTCAACCGGCGGGCGGCGCGCACCCGTCTGGACCGCCTGGACCAGGTGCTGACCCGGTTGGCCGCCGCCGGCGCCACGCATGAGCTGGTGGAAACCGCCGCCGCGGGCGATGCCGCGCGCTTCATGGCCGGTGCGCGCGATGTCACGGCCGTGGTGATCGCGGGCGGTGACGGCACGGTGAACGATGCCATCCAGGGCTTTGCGCCCGATGGGCCGCCGCTGGGGCTGATCCCGCTGGGCACGGCAAATGTGCTGGCGCATGAGCTTGGCATCGGCACCGATCCGGCGACCATCGCGCAGACACTTCTGGCGGGCGAGGCCCTGACCATCCGCCCGGGCCTTGTGGGCGGGCGGCGCTTTGTCATGATGGCCAGCGCGGGGTTTGATGCGCATGTGGTGCGCAACGTCAGGCGCAGCCTGAAACAGCGGATCGGCAAGCTGGTCTATGTCTGGGTGGCGCTTCAGCAACTGCGGCGCTACCCCTGCCCGCCGTTGCAGGTCAGCCTGGATGATGCGCCAGTTGTCGCCGCCACGGTGGTGGTTTCGCGCGGGCGGTTCTATGGCGGGCGGTTCGTCCTGACACCCGATGCCGATCTGGCCGTGCCGGAATTTCATGTGGCGCTGTTTCCCCGCGCGGGGCGGCTGGCGGCGGCCTTGTATTGCGCCGCGCTGCCACTGGGTCTGCTGACGCGTTGGGGGCTGATCCGTCACATGCGCGCGCAGAAAGTGAATATCGCGGGCCGTCCCGGCGATCCGTTGCAGGTGGATGGCGATGCGGTGGCCAGCCTGCCGGCGGTGATCGAACTGGCGCCCCAGCCCATCCGCGTCCTGCGCCCGCCGCGTCAGAGCCGCCCAACCACGAAAATCACCTGACGGCACAGATCCCCGCCACCGTAGGTGAACCGCTGCGTCACGTGCGGGCGAAGGCCCAATGCGGCGAACAGCGCGGTCCAGTCCTGTGGGCGCAGAAAACCATAGGGCAGATCCACGCCATAGGGCCGGTTGCCCAGGTAATCCGCCAGCGTCAACAGCGCGCGTTCGGCGGGATTGGTCCAGTCATGATCCTTGATCAGCACCGGCCCGCGAGAAACCCTCACCGCCTCCGCCAGCAAGGCCTGGGGCTGCCGGCTGTGGTGCAGGACATCGACCAACATCACCAGATCGAAACTGTCCTCCCCGAAGGGCAGCACATGCCCGTCAAAGGCCGTGACCGGGACGGCGGGACGGGGCTGCAGCACGGTATCCACCCCTTCGATACCGGCCGCCCCGGCCAGCGCGGCGACCCGGGCCGCGATGGTGCCATCACCACAGCCGACATCCAGCACCCGCGCGCCCTGGGGCACATGGGCCGCAAGGCGCGGAGGCAGACGCCGCGCGTGGATCTGTCCCAGCGGCGAGGCGTTCCAGGCCCGTATCAGTCTGTGCCACATGGGTCTGGCCTTTCCCTTGGGCCGTGGCAGCGCCCGCCCTTGCCCCACAACGGCTCCCGGCGCAGGCCGCCAATCCGCCCGAGCCGCGCCAGCCCCCGGACCAAGCCTAGCGGTGGCGCGAAAATTCGTCCATATCT
>CBFHYV010000082.1:0-11699 GCA_965660085.1 uncultured Paracoccaceae bacterium | reverse complement strand
TGCCCAGCGAAATGGCGTGATCGCCGCCCATGAACACCGCCGGCCCGTCACGCAGGGCTGTGCGGGCGGCCCGGCGTAGGGCGCTGGCCCATCCGGCGCAGGCGGGCAGGGCGAACAGGGCCGGATCCTCCGCCAGGTCGCTGGGATCGGGGGCGATGTTGCCCATGTCCTGCACGCGATGGCCCAGCTCCTGCAACACGCGGGGCAGGCCCGCGACGCGATAGGCATCCGGCCCCATGCGGCAGCCTTGCCGCTGTTTGCCGCTGTCCATCGGGGCGCCGACCAGGGTGATCTGTCTTGTCTGTGTCATGGTTCTGCCTGTGAGGTCTGGCAGGGTGATAGGCGGCAGATCGGGCTGGTGCATAGCCATCAATTTGCGCAATATGATGGGCAGATGACCAATCTGGCCGACCTGATTGCACAAAACGGACCCATGATGGATGAGATAGACCACCGGCTGATTGCCGCCCTTCGGCAGGATGCGCGCGCCTCCCTGTCTGAACTGGCCGCGCGGCTGGGCATCACCCGCGCCACTGTGCGTGCGCGGATGCAGCGCCTGCAGGCCAGCGGCGAGATTGTGGGATATGGCGTCATCACCCGCGCCGACGTGCAGGATGCGCCGGTGCGGGCCATCACCATGATCGCCATCGAGGGGCGCGGCGCCGATCGCATCCAGCGCCAGCTGTCCGGCTGGCCCAGCGTGCGGCGCCTTCACAGCACGAATGGCCGCTGGGACGTGGTGGTGGAGCTGGTGGCCGACAGCCTGCCGGAACTGGATGCCACGCTGTCAGCGATCCGCAAGCTGGACGGGGTGTCCGCCAGCGAAACCTCGCTGTTGCTGGCCACGCGCAAGGCCGGGCGTTAGCGCCGCAGCGAGATCGCCCACATCCCCGCCAACCCCAGCGAGATAACGGCATTCCACGCGGCCATGGACAGGCCCAGCAGGCTCCAGGGGATCTCATCACAGCGCACCACGGGGGCGGCCATGATCTGAGCCAGCAGTTCATCGGTGCTCAGCCCGCCGATGGGGCCGGATGTGCAGGTGTCCGGGCCGGGCCACCACATCTGTTCCACCCCGGCGTGATAAAACCCGATGCCCGCCGTGGTCAGCGCCGCAAGCAGCCCCAGCACCCGCCAGCCGCGCCAGGGCAGCGCCAGCGCGGGGATCAGCAGCAGCGCCGCCGCCGCATGGGGCCAGCGTTGCCACAGGCACATCTTGCACGGAGGCAGGCCGCCCAGGTGCTGAAAGGCAAAGGCCGCCAGCAGCATCGCGGCGGACCCCAGCCCCGCCAGAAGAAGCGCGCGCCGCGCCATCACAGGAATTTCAGCACGGCAAAGCCGCCCAGCAGCAGAACGACAAAGACCGTGAACACCAGCCCCAGCCGTTTTTCGATGAAGACGCGCGCCGGTTCGCCAAAGCGGTTCAGCAGCGCCGCCACGATGAAGAACCGCAGCCCCCGCGCCAGCACGGAGGTTGCCAGGAAGGTCAACAGCGGCATCCCCGTCCAGCCGGACATGATGGTGATCACCTTGTAGGGGAAGGGCGTGACGCCCGCGGTCAGCACCGCCCAGAAGCCGAAATCATTGAAACGGTCATTGAAGGCGGCCATGCTGTCGCCCTTGCCCAGGCTTTGCAGGATCGGCGCGCCGAGGCTGTCATAGAAAAACGCCCCGATGGCATAGCCCAGCAGCCCGCCCAGCACGGAGGCGATGGTGGCAACCCCCGCGATCTTCCACGCATCCCGCGGGCGGGCGAGGATCATGGGAATCATCATGATGTCCGGCGGAATCGGAAAGACGGAGCTTTCGATGAAGGCCACCGCCGCAAGGAACCACAGCGCCTGGGGATGGGCCGACAGCGCCATCGTCCGGTCATACATCTTGCGCAGCATCTTGCCCCCCTTGGCTTTGCCTGGCAAACACCACGGCGTTTCGCACAGGTCAAGCCCCGCCCGCAGATCTGTGCTGGACCTTGGCGAAAGCTCGGGCTAAATGCTGAGCTCAGCGGCCATGCGTCCACTTGTCCGGGCAGTTTCTGCACCGGGATCAAGCGGCGGTTCGGCACGCAGTGTGCGGGTGTGGCGGAACGGTAGACGCGAGGGTCTCAAACACCCTTTCCGCAAGGAGTGTCGGTTCGAGTCCGACCACCCGCACCAGCCAATTTTCAAGGATGATCCGCAAGCCATCGGCCCCTGGCCCGCCCCCTTGGCGGCGCGTTGGGCGCGGCGGGGCTATACCTTTGGGTCCACGCCCGGCGCGCATGGCGCAGGAGCGCCCGAATGGGCGATTTCCGCGCAAAAGAGCGCCGCTGTTATCCTGCGGCAGAATAAAAAAATCCTGCGGTAATGGCCATTTATCTCTCACACAACGCACAGAAGGCGGCCAAAACGCCCAGCCCCCCTGATAGTTGGAGATCGCCATGACCATGCTGCCCGTCAACACCGCTGCTTCCGCCCTTGAAATGGCTCAGGCCATGTTCGGCCAAGGCGTCACTGTCGCCTCTGCAACCTATACCGGGGACGCGCTGTCCAGCGGCATCTACAGCGATGGCCTGACCCAGGCCGCCGGCGCGGTGCCTGCCGACAGCGGCGTGATCCTGTCCACCGGTCTGGCGACCAGCTTCACCAGCGGACAGGTGGCCAACAACCTCAGCAACGCAACCAGCGCCAACACCGCCGGCGTCGATGGTGACGCAGGCATCGGCAGCCTGATCGGCCGCCATACCTATGACGGCGCGATCTTCGAGGCGGAGTTCACCGCCACCGGCGACACGCTGTCCATGCAGCTGGTCTTCGGGTCCGAGGAATACCTGGAATGGGTCGACTCCGGCTACAATGACGTGGTGGGCATCTGGGTGAACGGCGTGCGCGCCGAAATGACCCTGGGTGAGGGCGACATTTCCATCGACAACATCAACCTGACCCACAACGCCAACCTGTTCCTGAACAACAGCGCCGGCACCTACAACACCGAGATGGACGGCCTGACCCGCGTGCTGACCGTGAAGGCGCCGGTCAATGTCAATGGCACCAACACCATCCGCATCGGCATCGCCGATGACGGTGACGCGTTCTATGACTCCAACCTGCTGATCGTGGGCGACTCGGTGCAGACCGCGGTGATTGCCCATGACGATGAGGTGCTGCTGGGCCGCAACGAAAGCCGCGTGTTTGACCTGCTGGCCAATGACGTGGTGCCCGAGGGCGAAGAGGTTCGGCTGATCCGCATCAACGGCGTTGACGTGGAACAGGGCCAGACCGTTACCCTGGACAGCGGCGAGACCCTGACCCTGAACGAAGACCACACCGTGACCATCACCGCCGCGCCGGCCAATGGCAGCAACACGCTGAACTACAGCATCTCCACCAGCGGTGGCACAACCGATGTGGCCTTCCTGACCATCACCACCTCCCCGGTCGATGGCACCGCGGGCAATGACACCATGCTGACCGGCTTTGCCGATGCCGATGGCAACATGATCGACGGTGCGGATGGCCCGCATGATGTCATCATGGGCTATGGCGGCAATGACAAGATCTTCTCCGGCCTCGGCAATGACGAGATCTTCGGCGACGACGGCAATGATTTTGTCCGCGCCGGGGACGGCGATGACACCATCGAAGGCGGCAATGGCGCCGATGTGCTGGATGGCGGCACCGGGGCCGACCACATGGCGGGCGGCGCGGGCAACGATGTCTATTACATCGACAACGCCGGCGACACCGTGTCCGAACTGGGCGGCAACGGCCATGACAAGGTGAAATCCACCATCTCCCATGTGCTGGCCGACGGGTTCGAGGATCTGTGGCTGACCGGCAACGCCGAAGGCCTGGACGGCACCGGCAACGCGGCGGGCAACTTCATGGTCGGCAACGGCCAGGACAACACGCTGACCGGCCTGGGCGGCCGGGACCGGATGTATGGCGGCGCGGGCGATGACCTGCTGGACGGCGGCTCTGACAATGACGAGCTGCGCGGCGAGGCCGGCAATGACATCCTGCTGGGCGGCGCCGGTCGGGACAAGCTGTGGGGCGGTGACGGCGATGACATGCTGGACGGCGGCGCGGGCAATGACATGCTGGTGGGCGATGCCGGCGCGGATGTGTTCGTGTTCCGTGCCGGCACCGGCGCGGACGTGGCCTTCGGCTTTGACCTGGACCAGGACCGCATCCTGATCGAAGGCTCCGCCGAGGACATCACCATCGGCGCGCGCGGCCAGGGCAGCGTGATCCAGATGGGTGCCGACAGCATCTATTTCGCCAAGATCGACGGCCACCACATCACGATGGACCACATCGACTTCGTGGACAGCTTCGCAATCGCTTGATCCCAACCGCATATCAGCGCCGCCACCCCGGCGGCACTGACCGTTTCCGCCCTGCGCACCGCTGGCCCTATCGGCCGCCGGTGCGTCGCCATTTGGGGCGTCAGGCCGGGCGCAGCGCGTGGTCTATGGCCTGGGTCAGAACCTCGGCCACGCGGTCAAGTTCCGCATATGTGGCGATGAATGGCGGGGCCAGCAGGATGTGATCGCCGGACTGGCCATCAATTGTGCCGCCCATGGGATAACAGATCAGCCCGGCGTCAAAGGCCGCGGCCTTGATCCGGGCATGGGTGCGGGCGCTGCGGGGCAGGGGGGCCTTTGTGGCGCGGTCGGCCACAAGCTCGATGCCCTGGAACAGGCCCACGCCCCGGATATCGCCCACATTGGGGTGCTGGCCCAGCCGCGCCCGCAGCGCGGCCATCAGATGCGCGCCCTTGTCGGCCACCCCGGCCAGCACGCCGTGATCCACCAGCCGTTCAATCACCGCCAGCCCGGCAGCGCAGGCCACGGGATGGCCCAGATAGGTGTGACCGTGCTGGAAAAACCCTGACCCGGCCTGAATGGTGTCATGGATTTCGGCGGTGCAGAGCATGGCGCCGATGGGCTGATACCCGCCGCCCAGCCCCTTGGCGATGGCGCAGATGTCCGGGGCCACGTCATAGAGCGCACTGGCAAACAGACTGCCGGTGCGCCCCATGCCGCACATGACCTCATCCAGGATCAGCAGGATGCCGTGGCGGTCACACAGGGCACGCACGCGCGCCAGGTAATCCCCCACCGGCGGCACGGCGCCCAGGGTGGCACCCACCACTGGTTCTGCCACGAAGGCCATGACCGTTTCAGGACCAAGCGCGGTGATCTCCGCCTCGATCTCCGCCAGCAGGCGGTCCACATAGGCGGCGTCGGTCTCGGCCTCTTGCTGGCCCCGATAGGCATAGCAGGGCGCGACATGGCTGACCTCCATCAGCAGCGGGGCGAATTGCGCCCGCCGCCATGCATTGCCGCCCGTGGCCAGCGCGCCCAGCGTATTGCCGTGATAGCTTTGCCGCCGGGCGATGATGCGGTGGCGTTCCGGCTGGCCGCGTTCCAGGAAATACTGCCGCGCGAGTTTCAGCGCGGCCTCCATCGCCTCTGACCCGCCAGAGACGAAATAGACCCGGTCCAGTGCACCAGGGGCCAGCGCCACCAGCCTGTCGGCCAGCTGCTCTGCCGGGGCAGAGGTGAAAAAGCCCGTATGGGCAAAAGCCACCTGATCCAACTGCGCGCGGATGGCGGCGGTGACATGCGCATCGCCATGGCCCAGGCAGGACACCGCCGCATCGCCGCAGTTCAGATAGGCCTTGCCAGCGGTGTCATACAGATAGGCGCCTTCGCCCCGCGCCACGGGGATGGGCGGTGCCTTGGAATTGCGGGGAAAGACATGGGTCATTCTGCGCGGTCTCCGAAAACCTGTGGTTGCCCGTCCGGCCCCGCGCGGGGGTGGCTGAGGGCTTGCGCCGCATATCCGGCCGCGCAAGGCTGCGGGCGGGCCTTGCTGGGCGGGTCTGGCGGACCGGGGGGCGCCTGTTGCCGGGGCCGGGCGGATGATCCACCGGCTGTCCCTGCCCAAACAATTGGCGGCGGTCCGCGCGGGCGGCATGGCCTGACCCGCCCCGATCTGAAACAGATATTTCAGAAGTTGACAAGAAGTGAAACATTGCGCAGCCTCATCCTCACGGAAAGGGGAGCCGTGATGACCAAGCCGCAGACGTTGCAAGAACGGGTGGCGGACCGCTATGCGGATCTGTCCGTCCAGCTGCGCCGTGCTGCGGATTTCGTCGTGGCCAATCCGCTGGAGATCGCCAGCCGCAGCCTGCGGGCGGTGTCCAATGACAGCGGCGTGTCGCCGGCCACGTTTTCGCGTCTGGCGCGGGTGCTGGGCTATGACAGTTTCGAGGAGATGAAGGACGATTCGCGCCAGTCCGTGGGCGCGCAGGTCTCCGCCATGTCCGACAAGGCAGAGGCCCTGCGGCGGGGCGGCGACTGTGCGGCCACCATGTTGCACCGCCAGGGCGCAGCCTGCATCGCCAACATAGAGGCCATGACCCGCCAGACGGACCCCGACCGCCTGCGCCGCGCCGCCGACCGGCTGCGCAATGCGCCCAACGTGGTGCTGCTGGGGGCCTTGGCCTCCACGGGGATGGTGGAATACATGGCCTATCTGGCGCAGTATTTTGCCGCCAACTGGAGCCTTGCGGGCCGCATGGGCGCATCATTCGGCGCGCAGCTGGCGCAGATGGGGCCGCGCGATGTCCTGTTCATCGTGACCAAGGGGCCGTATGCTCGCCGTGCGGTGATGGCCGCGCAGGTCGCCCGCCAGGCCGGGGTGGGGGTGATCGTTGTCACCGGTTCCCACAAATGCCCCGCGCTGGCGCAGGCGGAAATCGGCTTTGTCGTGCCCTCTGACAGTCCGCAGTTTTTCTCTTCCTACGTTGCCACGCTGGTGCTGATCGAAACGATCGTCGCCATGATCGTTGCCGCGTCGGAAGCAGATGCCACCGCCGCGATCCGCCGGGTCGAGGCACAAAACCACCAACTCGGCGAATACTGGACCGGGTGAGACACCAACTAGGGAGAAAGCGAATGCTGAAAAACTTCAAACTGGGCAGCGCGGTCGTGCTGGGCGCGATCACGGCGGCATCGATGACGATGGCGCAGGAATTCATCTCCATCGGCACGGGCGGCGTAACGGGTGTGTATTACCCCACCGGCGGCGCGATCTGCCGCTTGGTGAACAAGTCCCGCAAGGAACATGGCATCCGCTGCGCCGTGGAATCCACCGGCGGCTCCGTCTACAACATCAACACCATCAAGGCGGGCGAGCTGGAGTTCGGCGTTGCGCAGTCCGACTGGCAGTATCACGCCTACAACGGCACGTCGCGCTTTGCCGACAACCCGTTCCCCGAAATCCGCGCGGTGATGTCCGTGCACCCCGAACCCTTCACCCTGATCGTGCGCGGCGACAGCGGCATCGAGGGCTTCGAGGATCTGGCCGGCAAGCGGGTCAACGTCGGAAACCCCGGATCCGGCCAGCGCGCCACGATGGAAGTGGTCATGGACGCCTTCGGCATGGGCATGGATGATTTCGCCCTGGCGACGGAATACAAGGGCTCCGAAATGGCCAAGCAGCTGTGCGACGGCAATATCGACGCCATGATCTACACCATCGGCCACCCCGCCGCGGCGATCAAGGAAGCCTCCACCACCTGTGACGCGCAGCTGGTGTCTGTGACCGGCGCACCGATCGACAAGCTGGTGGCGGACAACCCGTTCTACCGCGTCGCCACCATTCCCGGCGGCATGTATCAGGGCACGGATGAAGACGTGACCACCTTCGGCGTGGGCGCAACCTTCGTGACCTCTGCCGATGTGCCGGAAAACGTCGTTTATATCGTGGCCAAGGCCGTGATGGAAAACATCGACGATTTCAAGGGCCTGCACCCAGCGTTTGCCAACCTTGACCCGGCACAGATGGTCAAGGACGGCCTGTCCGCCCCGCTGCATGCCGGTGCCGAAAAAGCCTACAAGGAACTGGGCCTGATCGACTGATCCGCCCCCGCCTTGCGTGACAGGGGCTGTCCGGACCAGTCCGGGCAGCCCTGCATTGATCATTTTCCGCGCGGCCATCCGCGCCACAGGGGGATCGCATGACCCAGACCACCGCCACCCGCAGCGCCGATGACATGGTGGCCGAGGCCGACACCGGCGCGCGTGCCCCCACCGCCCCCTGGCAGGCCAACCTGATCATCGGCACCTGCATCGTCTGGTCGCTGTTCCAGCTTTATATCGCCTCCAAGGTGCCGGGCGTCATCGCCCAGGCCACGGGGGTCAATTTCTTCGCCAATATCGTCGCACAGGCACGCTTCGTGCATCTTGCCTTTGCCATCATGCTGGCAACGCTGGCCTTCCCGCTGTTCAAATCCTCGCCCAAGGACCGCATCCCGCTCTATGACTGGGCGCTTGTGGTGCTGGGCGTGTCCTCCTGCCTCTACCTCATCGTGTTCCGGTTCGAGATCGCGGACAGGCCGGGATTGTGGAGCACATCCGACATCGTGATGTCCTGCATCGGGATGGGGGTGCTGTTCACGGCGGTCTATCGCTCGCTCGGGTTGCCGCTGGTGATCATTGCCGGGGCCTTCGTGGCCTTTGCCTTCTTTGGCGGCTATTCGGAATGGGCGCGCAACATCACCAATTACGGTGGCTCATCGCTCAGCAAGGCGCTGGGCCATTACTGGATGCAGACCGAAGGGGTCTTTGGCGTGGCGCTGGGGGTGTCGACCTCCATGATCTTCCTGTTCGTCCTGTTCGGCGCGCTGCTGGACCGCGCGGGGGGCGGCAGCTGGTTCATCAAGGTGGCGGTGGCGTTGCTGGGCGCGCTGCGCGGCGGGCCGGCCAAGGCGGCGGTGCTGTCCTCCATGCTGACGGGCATGATCTCTGGCAGTTCCATTTCCAACACGGTGACCACGGGCACCTTCACCATCCCGCTGATGAAGCGCATTGGCTTTCCGGCGGAAAAGGCCGGCGCGGTGGAGGTCGCGTCCTCCACCAACGGGCAGTTGACGCCGCCGGTGATGGGGGCGGCGGCCTTCCTGATGGTGGAATATGTCAACATCCCCTACATTGACGTGGTCAAACACGCCTTTCTGCCTGCGGTGATCAGCTATATCGCGCTGCTTTACATCGTGCATCTTGAGGCGCTGAAGATGCAGATGAAGGGCCTGACCAAGGCGGGCCGGCACATCGGGCCGGTGATGATCCTGATCCTGTTCCTGTCGGGCTTTCTGTTCCTGGGGGCCTGCACCTTTGCCATGATCGGCCTGCGTAGCCTGCTGGACGGGTTCATGGCCGAAAGCGTCTATGGCGGTCTGGTCGTGGTGGCGGTGCTGTATCTGGCGCTGGTCTATCTGGCCTCGCGCTATCCCGATGTGGAGATGGATGACCCGGACGGCCCGCTGGCCGCGCCCCGGCTGACGCCCACGCTGCTGGGCGGGGCCTATTTCTCGCTGCCGATCTTCATTCTGGTGTGGAACCTGATGGTGCGAACGGACAGCCTGGACCGGCTGTCGCCCTCGCTCTCGGCCTTCTGGGCGACGCTGTTCATGATCATCGTCGCGCTGACGCATCGCCCGCTGAAGGCGCTGTTTCGCGGGCAGGGGCTGGGCCACAGCTTGCCGCAGGGCTGGCGCGACTTCGTCGATGGGCTGATCCTGGGCGCGCGCAACATGATCGGCATCGGGGTCGCCACGGGTGCGGCGGGCATCATCGTCGGCACCATCAGCCTGACCGGCGCGCATCAGGTCATCGGCCAGGTGGTCGAGGTGCTGGCCGGTGGCAACATCTGGATCCTGCTGCTGCTGGTTGCGGTCATGTCGCTGATCCTGGGCATGGGCCTGCCGACGACGGCGAATTACATCGTCGTGTCCTCGCTGATGGCGCCGGTCATCATCTCGGTCGGCGCGCAGGCGGGTTTCATCTTTCCGCTGATCGCGGTGCATCTGTTCGTATTCTATTTCGGCATCCTGGCCGATGACACGCCGCCCGTGGGGCTTGCGGCCTATGCCGCGGCGGCGATTTCGCGCGGGGACCCGATCAAGACAGGCGTGCAGGGCTTTGCCTATGACATCCGCACCGCGCTGCTGCCCTTCCTGTTCATCTTCAACACCGATCTGCTGCTGATTGATGTGGGGCTGGCCAAGGCGGTGATGGTGTTCTTCATCGCGCTGATCGCCATGCTGCTGTTTGCCGCCGCCACGCAGGGCTATTTCATTGCCAAGAGCCGAAAGTGGGAAACCGCCGTGCTGTTGCTGATTGCCTTCATGCTGTTCCGGCCGGAGGTCTTCCTGAACCAGATCAGCGAGAAATACAGCAGCGCCGCAGGCCCCGCCGCGCTGGAGCTGATGGCCAGCGCCGAAACGGGACAGGAGCTGCGCATTGTCATCGAAGGGCCGGATTTCGATACCGGCAAGCTGCGCCCCACCACCATCACCCTGCCCGCCGTGGCCGGGGATGCCGAGGCCGCGCTGGACGCGCAGGGGCTGCTGGTGCTGCCGGATGGGGATCTGCTGGCCATGGATGAGCCGTTCCCCGGCACGCCCTTCTTCGCCTCGCTGGGCAATGAATATGATTTCTACGGCGACAGCCCGGTGCAGATCACCGAGGTGCAGATTGAAAATGACCGCGCCCCGAAAGAGCTGTTCTTCATCCCGGCGCTGTTGATGCTGGCGGGGATCGTGATGATCCAGCGCCGCCGCGCCACCCAGCCCGCCTTCTGAGGAGTTCCGCGATGTTTGACACACTCTTGCTGGCCGTGGACATCAATGACCCCGAAGGCGCGCAGCGCAGCACCCAGGCCGCCGTGGCCATGGCCCGTGCCGAAGGCGCGCGGCTGCATATCGTCAACGTGGTGCCCGATGATGGCATGGCCATCGTCAGCTCCTCGCTCGATGTCGATCACCGGGCAGAGGCCGTGGCGCGTGCCCGGGCCAGCCTGCAGGACTGGGCCGCGCAGGCGATCCCCGCGGATGTCGACAGCGCGCTGCATGTGGCGCGCGGCACGGTCTATGACCAGATCATCCGCACGGCGCGGGACCTGGGCGTTCAGGGCATCTTCGTGGGTGCCCACCGCCCGGCGTTGAAGGATTACCTGATGGGGCCCAATGCCGCGCGCGTGGCCCGCCATGCGGAACAATCGGTGTTCGTCATCCGCTAGACCCTGCCGATCCGGCAAATGTGCTGCCCGCGCGATAAACGACATCGCGTGTCGAACATGGCCGTGCGCGGGGGGCGCGGCGGGGGCAGGGTAGGGGCATGCGCCTGATCCTGTCCCTTGCGGCTTTGTTCCTGTCCCTTGTGTTGCTGCAGCTCAGCAACGGCGGCCTTGGCCCGCTGGATGCGCTGTCCGCCGCGGCGCTGGGGTTTTCCACTGCGCAGGTCGGGCTGTTGGGCTCCGCGCATTTTCTTGGGTTCTTCATCGGCTGCTGGTGGGCGCCGCGGCTGATGGGGGCGGTGGGCTACAGCCGGGCCTTTGCCGCCTTCACCGCGGCGGGGGCGATCGGGCTGCTGGCGCATATGCTGGTTATCGACCCCTACGCATGGGCGCTGATGCGGGTGGCGGCGGGGCTGTGCGTGGCGGGCTGCTATACCGTGGTGGAGGCTTGGTTGCAGCTGGTCGTCACCAATGAGACGCGCGGCCGGTCCATGGGCGGCTATCGCGTGGCCGATCTGATGGCGAGCCTGGGCGCACAGCTGCTGATCTCGGTCCTGGAGCCTGCGAGCTATGTCTCCTACAACCTGCTGGCGCTGCTGTGTTGCGCGGCCCTGCTGCCGGTGACGCTGT
>CBFHYV010000081.1:0-11858 GCA_965660085.1 uncultured Paracoccaceae bacterium | reverse complement strand
CCGCGCATCTGGCCGCCGCACCGCTGGACCTGACCGCGCGGGATGATCCCGCCGCGCTGGCCGGGGCGACGGGCGGCGTGCTGCTGCCGCAGGGGTCCGTCCGGTTGGGCGGATCGGTTCAGGTCAGCGCGCTTGAGGGCTATGACGCGGGCGCCTTCTGGGTGCAGGATGCGGCGGCGGCCATGCCCGTGCGCCTTCTGGGGGATGTGTCAGGCGCGCGCGCGCTGGATCTGTGCGCCGCACCGGGGGGCAAGACCATGCAGCTGGCCGCGGCGGGGGCGCAGGTGACGGCGCTGGACCTGTCCGATGCGCGATTGGTGCGGGTTACGGAAAACCTCGCGCGCACCGGGCTTGCGGCTCAGGTGCAGCAGGGCGATGCGCTGGCGCATGAGGGCCAGTATGATGTGATCCTGCTGGATGCGCCCTGTTCGGCCACGGGCACCATCCGCCGGCACCCCGACCTGCCCCATGCCAAGGCCGGCCAGGCCCTGCGCCCGCTGCTGGAACTGCAGGCCGCCATGCTGGACCACGCGCTGACCCTGCTGGCGCCGGGCGGGCAGATCATGCTCTGCACCTGTTCGCTGCTGCGGGAGGAGGGCGAGCGCCTGGTCACCGCCGCGCTGTCCCGCCACGCGGGGCTGCGGGTGCTGCCGCTGGAGGCCGACTGGATCGAACCGGCCTGGCGCAGCCCCGAAGGCGGGCTGCGCCTGCGCCCGGATTTCTGGGCGGATCGCGGCGGGATGGACGGGTTCTACATGGCGCGGCTGGCTGTGGGGCGCCAGGGTGCGGCATGAATGCCCGCCGCAGCTGTCGTGACACTGCCGGATCAAGCGTGTATGCAGCCAAACAGGCCGCGTTTTCCGCGGGTTTTGGGCTGATCTGATGAGCAAACCGGATGACCGGCGCTCCCGCTGGGCGCGCCTGATGAACCTTTGGCACGCGCGGCGCAGCGCCCGCGCGCGGATCGTCACCGGGTTTGTCTCGCAGCCGGAGCCGCGCAGCGTCGGCTCGCTGGCGCGGGGGCGTCAGCTGATGGCGGGCAATCTGCAATTCGCCGGGCATCTTGTGGAAACGGATCAGACGGTGATCTGGGATGTCCCCAGCCCCGATGCCGCCTTCGAGGAGGAGATCCACGGATTTCTCTGGCTGGATGATCTGGCCGCCGCCGGCGGGGCAGAGGCGCGGGCCCTGGCGCAGCAATGGGTCTGGGGTTGGATAGACCGCTACGGCCGGGGCCGTGGTCCGGGCTGGACGCCGGAACAGGCCGGGCGCCGGCTGATCCGCCTGATCCAGCACGCGCTGTTTTTGTTGCGCGGCCGCGATGCGGCGCAGCAGGCGGCGTTTTTCCAGATGCTTGGCGCGCAGACGCTGTTCCTGGGCCAGCGGTGGAAAGCCACGCCGCCCGGCCTTGCAAGGTTTGAGGCCCTGGCGGGCCTGGTCTATGCGGGCCTGTCCCTGACCGGGATGGAGCCGCATGTTGACCCCGCGCTGGCCGCCTTGACCGAGGAAGCCAGCACCCAGATCGACGCGCAAGGCGGCCTGCCCACCCGCAACCCGGAAGAATTGCTGGAGGTGCTGACCCTGCTGACATGGGTCTGCGCCGCGCTGCGCGAATTGCACCGCAGCCCCGATGCCCGCCTGCAGGGCGCCATCGCCCGGATCGTGCCCACCCTGCGCGCGCTGCGCCATGCCGATGGCGGGCTGGCGCGCTTCCACGGTGGCACGCGCGGGCAGGATGGCCGGGTGGAAGGCGCGTTGGCTGCGGCAGAGGTGCGCGCCCGTCCGCTGGACCGGCTGGCCATGGGCTTTGCCCGCCTGTCCGGCGGCCGCACCACGCTGATCTTGGATGCCGCACCGCCGCCCGTGGGGCCGGCCTCGCTCAATGCACATGCCTCCACCCTGGCGTTCGAGCTGACCTCGGGCCGCCGGCCCGTGGTGGTGAACTGTGGCTCCGGCGCCTATTTCGGCGAGGATTGGCGCCGCGCGGGGCGGGCGACGCCTTCGCATTCCACGCTGATCCTGGATGGCTATTCCTCTGCCCGGCTTGGCCCGCCCGGCCATGTGGGCGCCGCCCGGCGAGAGATGCTGGAGGATGGCCCCCGCCATGTGCCGGTGGACATGGTCCACGGGATGGAGGCCACCCATTTCGAGGGTGCCCATGACGGCTATGTGGCCACCCACGGCCTGACCCACGCGCGCATCCTGGACCTGGCTCCCGATGGGCATGAGCTTGCGGGCGAGGATCTGCTGCTGGCGCTGGAACCTGCGCATGAGGCGCGGTTTGACGCGCGGATCGATGCCTCCGCCATGCAGGGGGTGCCCTTTGCGCTGCGGTTCCACCTGCACCCCGACGTCACCGCCGAGCAGGAGATGGGCGGCGCGGCGGTGTCGATGATGCTGCGTTCGCGCGAGGTCTGGGTGTTCCGCCATGACGGCGCCGCGGAATTGACGCTGGAGCCGTCCGTTTACCTGGAAAAGGGGCGTTTGCGGCCCCGCGCGACAAAACAGATCGTTTTGTCCGGCCGCGCGCTGGACTATGCCACCCGCCTGCGCTGGACCCTGTCCAAGGCGCAGGAGGGCAGCGCCGCCACCCGCGACCTGACCCTGGACGATGACGACCGCCTGTTCTGACCCATCTGCCCTGACCCTGCCGCCCTGCCACACCCGCAACGAAACGGACCCTGCCTGACATGACTGACCTCGCCCCCCTCCGCCGCGCGCTGATTTCCGTATCCGACAAGACCGGCCTGATTGACCTGGGCCAGGCGCTGGCCGCCCGCGGCGTTGAGATCCTGTCAACCGGCGGCACGGCGCGCGCCCTGCGCGACGCCGGCCTGACCGTGCGCGATGTGGCCGATGTCACCGGCTTTCCGGAGATGATGGATGGCCGCGTCAAGACGCTGCACCCGATGGTGCATGGCGGGCTGCTGGCGCTGCGCGATGCGCCCGACCATCGTGATGCGATGGTGGCCCATGGCATCCCGGAAATCGACCTGCTGGTGGTCAACCTCTACCCGTTCGAGGCCACGGTGGCCGAGGGCGCGGATTATGACACCTGTATCGAGAATATCGATATCGGAGGCCCCGCCATGATCCGGGCGGCGGCCAAGAACCACGGGTTTGTCACCACCATCGTGGATGTGGAGGATTACACCGCCCTGCTGGCCGAGCTGGACGCCCATGACGGGCAGACCACGCTGGCCTTCCGCCGGCGGCAGGCGCAGATCGCCTATGCGCGCACCGGCGCCTATGATGCGGCCGTCAGCACCTGGATGGCCCGCGCGATCGATGAGCCGACCCCGCGCCGCCGGGTCTTTGCCGGGACGCTGGCGCAGCCGCTGCGCTATGGCGAAAACCCGCATCAGGCGGCGGCCTTCTACACTGATGGCTCCGGCCGGGCCGGGGTGGCGGCGGCCATGCAGTTGCAGGGCAAGGCGCTGAGCTACAACAACATCAATGACACCGATGCGGCCTTTGAACTGGTCAGTGAATTCCTGCCCGCCGACGGGCCGGCCTGTGCCATCATCAAGCACGCCAACCCCTGCGGCGTGGCCCGTGGCGCCACGCTGGAGGACGCCTATCGCAAGGCGTTTGACTGTGACCGCACCTCCGCCTTTGGCGGGATCGTGGCGCTGAACAGCACGCTGGACAAGGCCACCGCAGAAGCCATCACCGAGATCTTCACGGAGGTGGTCATCGCCCCCGGCGCCCATCAGGACGCCCGCGATGTCTTCGCCGCCAAGAAGAACCTGCGCCTGCTGATCACGCCGGGCCTGGCCAAGACGGCAGAGGCCGGGCTGGCCTGGAAACAGGTGTCCGGCGGGCTGCTGGTGCAGGACCGGGACAATGGCCGCCGGGGGCTGGAGGATCTGCGCGTGGTCACCCGTGTGCAGCCGACAGAGGCGCAGATGCAGGATCTGCTGTTTGCCTGGACGGTGGCAAAGCATGTGAAATCCAACGCCATTGTCTATGCGCGGGATGGCGCGACGGTGGGTGTGGGCGCGGGCCAGATGAGCCGCCTGGATTCCGCGCTGATCGCCGCGCGCAAGGCCGAACGCATGGCAGAGGCGCTGGGCCTGCCAGAGCCGCTGACCCGTGGCTGTGCCGTGGCCTCTGACGCGTTCTTCCCCTTCCCCGATGGTCTGCTGGAGGCCGCTGCCGCGGGCGCAACCTGCGTGATCCAGCCCGGCGGATCCATGCGCGACGAGGAGGTGATTGCCGCCGCGGATGAGGCCGGCCTGGCGATGGTATTGACCGGCATGCGCCATTTCCGGCACTGACGGCGCGGGTGGCTGAAACGGGCGGGGGCTGGCGATGTCTGTGATCTTCTGGACGGGGTTCTGGGTGTTTCTGGCCGATCAGGTCACGAAATACTTGGTTGTGCACGCCATGGGCCTGCGCAGCCTTGGGGCCATCGACGTTCTGCCGCCGTTTCTGAACCTGCGCATGGCCTGGAACACGGGCATCAATTTCGGCCTGTTCTCGGGGAACTCGCAAGTGGCGCGCTATGGGCTGGTGGTGCTGGCCGTGGTGATCGTGGCGGGGGTGTTGTGGTGGATCCGCCGCCATCCCCAGCCACGGGTGGCGCGCATCTGTGCGGGCATCCTGGTGGGCGGCGCGCTGGGCAATGCCGTGGACCGCGTGATCTATGGCGCGGTGGCGGACTTCCTGAACATGTCCTGCTGCGGCATCGCCAACCCCTATGCGTTCAACGTGGCGGATGTGGCGATCTTTGCCGGCGCGCTGGGGCTGGCGGTGTTCGCGCGGGATGAAAACCCGGCGTGACCGGCCCGCCCCGATACGCTATGCCTGCCGCAATGAAAGGAGCCCGCATGACCTTGCGCCCCCTGATCCTGATCCTTGCAGCGGCCCTTGGCCTTGCGGCCTGCGCCCGTGGCGACGGGCAGGCCACCTCGCTGCGTGACATGCGCCCCGTGGGCACCCGCCCGCAGGAGTTTTCCATCGTGCCGCGCGCCGAACTGCAAATTCCGCCCGATCTGGCCGCGCTGCCGCAGCCCGGCACCCCCAACCGCGCCGAGCGTGACCCCCTGGCAGAGGTGACCGCGGCGCTGGGTGGCCAGCCCGCCGCGCGCCGGGGCGATGGCCGCACACCGGCCACGGATGCGGCCCTGCTGGCGCAGGTGGGCCGCTTTGGCACCGATCCGCAGATCCGCCAGACGCTAGCGGCAGAGGACCTGGCCTTTCGCAAGCGCAACTCCCGCTTTACCTGGAGCCTGTTTCCCCGCGACAATTACGCCCGGGCCTATCGACGCCAGCTGTTGGACCCGTCCCGCACGGCGCGGTATTTTCGCCTGCAGGGCGTGCGCACCCCGGCCCAACCGCCGAGCTGAACGCTCACTTTTGCGTAGGCGCGCTTGAACCTGGCGCCCCGGCCCGTAACTGTTTGGCAGCGCAACGGGATGGAGCGGGCGATGCACAGGATATTTGCGGCACTCGGGGCGCTGGCGGTTTCGGCCAGCGCGGCCTTTTCGGCGGGCGATGTCACGGAATTCACGCTGGACAACGGATTGCAGGCAGTTGTGATCGAAGATCACCGCGCCCCCGTGGTGGTGCATATGCTGTGGTATCGCGCCGGTGCGGCGGATGAGGTGCCCGGCACCTCCGGCGTGGCGCATTTCCTGGAACATCTGCTGTTCAAGGGCACTGACACGCTGGCACCGGGC
The DNA here is from genome assembly GCA_965660085.1 of uncultured Paracoccaceae bacterium. GTDB lineage: Bacteria > Pseudomonadota > Alphaproteobacteria > Rhodobacterales > Rhodobacteraceae > CBFHYV01. Next base: position 6,174 of record CBFHYV010000081.1, on the reverse strand, counting down.
GAATTTTCCGCCGTGGTGGCCGAAAACGGCGGCAGCGACAACGCCTTCACCAGCTATGACTACACCGGCTATTTCCAGCGCGTCGCCGCGGACCGGCTGGGCCTGATGATGCGGATGGAGGCGGACCGCATGGTGAACCTGCACCTTGACGGCGAGGACATCCTGACCGAGCGCGATGTCATCATCGAGGAGCGCAACCAGCGCGTTGAAAACAACCCCGGCGCGCTGTTTGGTGAACAGCGCCGCGCCGCGCAATACCTCAACCATCCCTACGGGCGCCCGGTCATTGGCTGGCGGCATGAGATGGAGCAGCTGGATCTGGACGCGGCGCTGAGCTTTTACCGCCAGCACTACGCGCCCAACAATGCCATCCTGATCGTCGCCGGTGATGTCACCCCGCAAGAGGTCCGCGCCCTGGCGGAGGAACACTACGGCCCCATCCCGCCCAACCCGGATCTGACCCCACGGATGCGCCCGGCGGAGCCGCCGCAAACCTCTGAACGGCGCTTGGTGTTCGAGGATCCGCGCGTGGCCCAGCCCTATGTGCTGCGCACCTATCTTGCGCCGGAACGCGACAGCGGGGACCAGCGCACCGCCGCAGCACTGGTGCTGCTGGCCGAATTGCTGGGCGGGGGGCAGACCTCCTTCCTGACGCAGCGGTTGCAGTTTGAAACCAACACGGCGCTTTATGCCGGGGCGTTCTACAGCCCGGTGTCCCTGGATGATACGACCTTTGGTCTGGTCATCGTGCCCACGCCGGGTGTGACCCTGCCAGAGGCCGAGACCGCGCTGGACAGCGCCGTGGCCGATTTCATCGCCCAGGGCGTGGACCCTGCCGCGCTGGAGCGGCTGAAATTCCAGATCCGCGCCCAGCAGATCTACGCGCTGGACGATGTGGGCAGCATCGCGCGCCAATACGGCCAGGCGCTGACCGGCGGGCTGACCGTGGCCGATGTGCAGGCCTGGCCCGAGGTGCTGGAGTCTATCACCGGGGCGGAGATCATCGAGGCCGCCCGCAGCGTTCTGCTGAACCGCAAGGCGGCCGTGACGGGCTATCTGACCGCGCCTGAGCCTGCCGCAACGGACAACGCCGCGTTGGAGGTAACGCAATGATCCCCCGCATTCTTCTGACACTGACGCTTGCCCTGCTGACGGCCCTGCCGCTGCGGGCGGATGTGGATATCCAGCAGGTGGAAACACCGGGCGGGCTGACCGCCTGGCTGGTGGAGGACCGCACGATCCCCTTCGTCGCGCTGGAAATCCGTTTTGCCGGGGGCACATCGCTGGATCAGCCGGGCAAACGCGGCGCCACCCACTTGATGACGGCCCTGCTGAACGAAGGTGCGGGCGATCTGGACGCGCAGGCCTTCGCCACCCGGGAAGAGGAACTGGCGGCGGGCTTTTCCTTTGACGCCTCGGATGACGTGGTCTCCGTCTCTGCCCGGTTTCTGACGGAAACGCGGGCGGAGTCCGTGGCTTTGCTGCGCGCCGCGCTGGTGGCGCCGCGCTTTGATGCGGATGCCATCGAACGTGTGCGCGCGCAGGTGATTTCCGGCATCCGCTCTGACGCGACGGACCCCGATGCCATGGCCGCGCGGGATTTCTATGCGCGGGCCTTCGGCGACCATCCCTATGGCAGCGCGTCCGAGGGCACGGAGGACAGCGTCACCGCCCTGACGCGCGATGACATCCTGGCCGCGCATCGCGCCGCCCTGGCCCGGGACCGCGTGCATATCGCCGCGGCGGGGGACATTGACGCCGCCACGCTGGCCGCCCTGCTGGATGAGGTGCTGGGTGATCTGCCGGCGGTTGGTGCGCCAATGCCTGGCCCCGTCACGCCCGCGCTGGACGGGCAAACCCATGTGGTGCCGTTTGACACGCCGCAGGCGGTGGCCTTTTTCGGGCATGAGGGGCTGGCGCGGGATGATCCGGACTTCTTTGCCGCCTATGTGATGAACGTCATCCTTGGTGGCGGCGGGTTCGAGGCGCGGCTGATGACCGAAGTGCGCGAAAAGCGCGGGCTGACCTATGGGGTCTATTCCTACCTTGTGCCCAAGGATCACGCGGCGCTGTATCTGGGGCAGGTGGCCTCGGCCAATGATCGGGTCGCCGAGGCGATCGAGGTCATTCGTGACGAATGGCGCCGCATGGCCGAAGAGGGCGTAACAGAGGAAGAGCTGCGCCTGGCCAAGACCTACCTGACCGGGGGCTATCCCCTGCGGTTCGATGGCAATGCCGCCATCGCGCAGATCATGGTGGGCATGCAGCGCCAAGGCTTGACCCCGGATTACATCCGCACCCGCAATGACCAGGTCAACGCCGTGAGCGCGCAGGACATCGCCCGCGTGGCCGAACGCCTGCTGCGGCCAGAGGCGCTGACCTTCACTGTCGTGGGACAACCGCAGGGCCTGGCGGCCACGCAGTGACCCGCCGCGCATGCCGTGCCCGCACCGGTGATGCCGGGGCGGGCGGCATCAAAGGGTCAGTTCAGCAGGCCTGCATGGCGCAGCGCGTCATCCACCAGGGCGCGGGTGGGGGCGGTCAGCGGGGTCAGCGGCAGGCGGATCTCCTCGCTGCATTTGCCAAGGCGGGACATGGCGTATTTTGCCCCGCACAGCCCCGGTTCGGTAAAGATCGCCCGGTGCAGCGGCATCAGCCTGTCCTGCAGGTGCAGCGCTGTTTCGTAATCGCCGGCCAGCGTAGCGGTTTGCAGATGCGCGCAAAGCGCGGGCGCCACATTCGCCGTGACGGAGATGCAGCCCACCCCGCCCTGGGCATTGAACCCGTGGGCCGTGGCATCCTCGCCGGACAGTTGCAGAAAATCCTCCCCGCACAGCAGCCGCTGCGCACAGACGCGCGCCAGATCGCCCGTGGCGTCCTTGACGCCCACGATCCGCGGCAGCCGCGACAGGGTGGCCATGGTCTCAGGCAGCATGTCCACGGCGGAGCGGCCGGGAATGTTGTAGATGATGATCGGCAGGTCGCTTGCGTCATGCAGCGCGGTGAAATGCGCGATCATGCCGTCCTGCGTGGGCTTGTTGTAATAGGGCGTGACCACCAGCGCCGCATTGGCCCCGACCTTCTGCGCGAATTGCACGAACCCCAGCGCCTCTGCCGTGCTGTTGGATCCCGCGCCCGCGATCACGGGGATGCGCCCGGCGGCTGCGCGAACCACGGTTTCGATCACGGCCTCATGTTCGGCATGGCTCAGCGTCGGGCTTTCGCCCGTGGTGCCAACGGGCACGAGGCCGTGGCTGCCCTCGGCGATATGCCATTCCACCAGCGCCTCCAGCGTGGCGAAATCCACGGCGCCGTCCTTGAACGGCGTCACCAATGCTGGCATGGATCCCCTGAACATGATGCGCACCTCCCTGCGGGCGCGGGGCAGCGGTTTTCTGCAAGGCCGGCCGGGGGCGCGCCCCTTCCGGTTGAAGCGCCTGCCGCGCGCGATATCCTTTGACCAGCCTCTAGTCCCTTCACCATCCGGATTGCAAGATGACGCGCTTTGTTCTTCCCGTTTTTCTGCTGTGTCTGGGCCTGGCCCAGGCGGCCATGGCCCAATCGAACCGGCCCTTGGCGCAGGCCATGCTGTTGATGCGGACAGAGGCGTGGGAGGCCGCGATCTCCGCCGCCCATGCCGATGGCCCGGTGGCGCAGGACATCATTGAATGGCACCGCCTGCGCGCGGGCGAGGGCACGCCCCAGGAGGCGGTGGAGTTCCTGAAGCGCCGGGCCGACTGGCCGGGCCTGCCCTATCTGCATGAACGCAGCGAATTGGGGCTGGAGGGCGCCGCGCCTGCCGATGTCGTCGCCTTTTTCGAAGGCCGCAGCCCCAAGACGCCGCAGGGCGTGGCCGCGCTGACCGCGGCGCTGGTGGCCGTGGGGCGGGCCGGTGCCGCGGGCGATGCCGCGGTTGAGGCCTGGCGGGGCATGGCGCTGCCGGAGGATTTGCGCGATGCGCTGCTGGCCCAATTCGGCGATGCGCTGGCCACCCACCATGAGGCGCGGCTGGATCTGGCGCTTTGGGAAGGATGGGAGGATGAAGCCCGCGTCTTGATGCCCCTCGTCTCTGACGGCTGGCGCGCGCTGGCGGAGGCGCGGTTGGCGCTGCGCCTGCAGGAACGCGGCGTGGACGCCCGCATCCGCCAGGTGCCGGCTGAGCTGCGCGACCACCCCGGCCTGGCCTATGAACGCTTTTTGTGGCGCTGGGAAAATGACCGCCGCGATGCCGCGCTGGACCTGCTGCTGGAACGGTCGGAAAACCCGCAGGATCTGGGCCGGCCGGACATTTGGGCGCGGATTCGGGCCGGGCTGGCGCGGGACCTGATGCGGGACGGCAAGCTGCGGCAGGCCTATGGCGTTGCGGCGGGGCATGGGTTGCTGGACGGCTCCACCTATGCGGATCTGGAATGGCTGGCCGGGTATCTGGCGCTGAAGGGCGCCACGTCCGAGCGTGGCGCGGCCTCCGCCCATTTCCAGCGTCTGCTGGTGGCGGTGGACAGCCCGATTTCACAGGCCCGCGCCAGCTATTGGCTGGGCCGCGCCCATGAGGCGCAGGGCGAGGCCGACAAGGCGCAGAAGGCCTATGAGTTCGGCGCGGCCTTCCAGACGGCGTTCTATGGGCTGCTGGCGGCCGAGCGCGGGGGCTTTGCCGTGGATGACCGGCTGCGCGGGGCAGAGAGCTTTCCGCCCTGGGAACAGGCGGCCTGGACACGCTCAAGCGTCTATCACGCGGCGGTGCTGTTGCTTGCCGCCGGTGAGGAGGACCTGTCAGAGCGGTTCTTCACCCATCTGGCCGAGTCCCTGGACCGGGTTCAGATCGGGCAGATGGGGGCCATGCTGCGCCAGTTGGGCCAGCCGCATATGCAGGTGATGCTGGGCAAGCGCGCGGCCGCCTTTGGCCACCAGGTGCCTGGCCCCTATTTTGCCCTGCATCCCATCGCGCTGCAGGATCACCCCGTGCCGCCGGAAATGGTGCTGGCCATTGCCCGGCGGGAATCGGAATTCAACCCCACGGTGGTCAGCCCGGCGGGTGCGCGCGGCTTGATGCAGGTGATGCCGGATACCGCGCGGGCGGTCTCGGGCCGGTTGGGCCTGCCCTATGACGAGGCCGCCTTGCTGACCGACCCGGACTACAATGCCCGTCTGGGCGCGACCTATCTGGGTGAACTGGCCGAGCGCTATGGCGGCAATCCGGTGCTGGTGGCGGCGGCCTATAACGCCGGGCCAACCCGCGCAGACCGCTGGATTGCACGCTTTGGCGATCCACGCCGGGCGGGTGTGGATGTGATCGACTGGATCGAATCCATCCCCTTCACGGAGACGCGCAATTACATCATGCGCGTCACCGAAAGCCTGCCCATCTACCGCGCTCGGCTGGGCAAGCCCGCCCATCCGGTTCCCTTCACCGCAGAGCTGAAGGGCCCAGGCCTGCTGGCCGGCACGCAATAGGCGCGTCAGCTGCGCGGTGTGCGGCGCCCGCCGCTGCGCGGCCCTGTGGTCAACGTGAACACCCCGGCGGCCACCACAAGCCCTGCGCCTATGGCGACGTTCAGGCGAATGTCCTCGCCAAAGGCGAGCATGCCCAGCAGCGCGGCAAAGGGCAGCTGCAGATAGGCAAAGGGCTGCACCGCGCTGGCCTGCGCGACCTCATAGCAGCGGATCAGCAGGAAATGTCCCAGCATGGCCATCATGCACAGCGCCAGCATCAGGCCCCAATCCCGCGGTGTCATGGGCTGCCAGGTCCATAGCCCGGCCAGGGTCATGGCCGCGGCCCCGGTGACGCCCGTCCAGAAAAAGCTGGTTGCCCCGCTGTCATGGGCGGAGACCTGCCGCGTCAACAGGCCATAGACCGCGAACATGCCCGCCGCTGCCAGTGGCAGCAGCGCCAGCGGCGAAAACACGGAAACGCCGGGCTGGATGATGACCAGCACGCCGACAAAGCCCAGCCCGATGGCCCCCCATTGCCGCCAGCCCACGGTTTCCCCCAGGATCGGCCCGGACAGCGCCGCGATCAACAGCGGATAGGCGGCAAAGACCGCGTGCGTTTCCACCAGCCCCAGCAGGTGAAAGCTGACCACCATGATGCAGACCTCTGCCGCCAGCAACAGCCCGCGCACCGCCTGCACCCAAGGCCGCGCGCTGCGCGCCACGCGCCGCAGCCCGCCCGTCCGC
>CBFHYV010000080.1:248-11919 GCA_965660085.1 uncultured Paracoccaceae bacterium | reverse complement strand
TGCCCCAGATCTGGGCAGCCCGGGCGGCCGCTGCGTCCGCGGGCGAGACCGCCGGGGCAGCTTCCGCTCTCGCACCGGCAACCTGGCGAGGTGGCGCAGATTTGTTGGCGGGCGTGCGCCGAGGCCTGTCGCGCAAGGGCGTGGGCTGAGGACCACTCGCCATGCCGATGCGATCGCCGATCCACGCCGTGGCACCGTCGCGGGCCATGCCAAGGTCTCGGCCGACCAGATCGGAAAACCAGCCGCCCCGGCCTTCCTCGTGGTCGAACCACATGCCTGCCCGCTCGCCGGCGATCACCACCGACAGGCTGCCCTTGCGGCCCCAGCGCCATTCCTGACCGTTGCGGAAAGTTGGCTTGCCCAGCAACTCGACCGCCAACTCCGGCACCCGGGCGCGCAGTTCGGCATCGAAGGCCGTCCAGTCCCGCGCGCTCATCGTTGCACCCGCTGGGTTGGCGTATGCGCGCCGATCGGCCGAGAGACCGATCTGCAAGGGCACAGGGGATGAGGACGGCGGGTGGGCACGGGTGGTCGAGACCGGTTTGTGAGCGGTGTTGCTCCCGGTTTTGCCGCCTGATCGGGGATCCTCGCGACGTCGGAACCGGTCCGCCCAGTCGCACGCCCTCTACTCGGGAAGGGTGGGACCCTTCCGGCAAGATCATGAAATCACGTCAGATAATGGGTGGACCCCAAGGGGTCAAAGTGCCCTTGGCGAGGCCAATGCAGACCAACGATGCGAAGAAGGGTGACCCCCAGTGCGGCGCGGCTCATCCGAGCGGTTCCACCCTTCAGGCGGGGTGCAACGTGAAGGGGGGCCGTCGACGGCGTGCGAGTTTGAATCGTCGGAGATTGGCTGAGCCGACCTTGACCAATTTCGGTCTCACCTGAAACGGATATCTGATGGACCGCACATCCAAAGTGGCGTCGTGTTCGCGAGAAACCGGATTCGGTGGGTGTCGGACCAACGTTCCCGTCTGGAACCTTGAAACTCGCACACCAATTCAGGCCACCGCCTCTCGAACGAGACTTTTTGCGCCGCAAAGAAAGTGAGCAGTTCACCCGTTCCAGCGGGGTGGCTGCACTGCATCGTTCCCGTCGGGAACGGTGCACGGACGACGAGCGTTGTAAACTGCGTGTCACAAGCTTACCCGGCGGGCGTCGTGGCTCTGGTTGCGGCACAGGCCTAGCTCGACGGCGGTGGCCAGGGGAGACGTTGTCTCGGCGAAGTTTGCGGGCACCGTCCTGCACGCCGATGATCACGCCGCGCCCTTGCGCCCCATCCTATTCATCTGCCAGCCGACGCATGGCAGCCGCCTCAATCTCCCGCGCATCGGCTTGAGCGGGGTTCGCAGCGGCGCTCAATCGTTATGAGCCGCCTTGGCCCTTTTCAAACGGGCCGCACGCTTGGCGGCATCTTGGGCAGGTGTTGCCGGGGGCATGTTCTCGTCAGAAACATGCCCAACCGAGCCGGGCTTGTTCTGCCTCGTGGCCATCTGGAGCAGTTCGTCGTCACCCGTCTGCCGCGCGTCGCTGGCAAAGGCCGCCGCCTTGCCGGACCACCACATCCACTCGGCACGAGCAGTGTTGACGACCACAACAGTGCTCAGGCCCGGCGCGACTGATGAGCTGGAACGGACGGGTTCAGCAGCGATGCACATCGTTGAATTCGTCAACGATATCATGTGGGCCAACGAGGCCTCGGCGGTGCCGAGGCGGATTGCCAAACATCCGCACAAAATTGCCTGCTGACGGCTGCGCCCGCTCCGGTGGCGCTCATGCGGCGCCCGCAGTCCGGTCATACGGACCTCTTCAACGTCCAAGTGGTGCGAACAGGTCCTGCAGCGTCGCTTCGTCCAGCAGGCTTTCCGAGGCCGCGCCGCTGTCGTCGAACAGGGCATCGGCCAGCGCCTGTTTGCGGGCCTGCATGTCGAGAATCTTTTCCTCAACGGTTCCGGCAGCCACAAGCCGATGCACGAAGACAGGCTTGTCCTGGCCGATCCGGTGCGTGCGGTCCATCGCCTGACGCTCCACCGCCGGGTTCCACCACGGATCATACAAGACCACCGTGTCGGCCTCGGTCAGGGTCAGGCCGACGCCGCCCGCCTTGAGGCTCAGCAGGAAGACCGCCGCATCGCCTTGCGCGAAGCTGTCAAGAACCTCCGCGCGATTCTGCGTCTGCCCCGTCAGGGTCACATGGGACATGCCCACCTCGATCAGGTCGGTCTCGATCAGGCGCAGCATCTCGACGAATTGCGAGAAGACCAGCACGCGGCGCCCTTCGGCCACCAGTTCGGCGAGCAGCTCGCGCAGCCGGGCGCGCTTGGCGCTGTCGGTCACGGATCGGGCGGCCTCGGTCTTGACCAGCACAGGGTCGCAGCAGACCTGCCGCAGCTTCAGAAGCGCGTCCAGCACCGTGATCCGTGCCGCCGCCAGCCCGCGCGTGGCGATCGCGTCGCGGACGCGGGCACCCATGGCGCTGCGCACGGTTTCATAAAGCGCCTGCTGTGGTTTCGGAAGGTCCACCCGTTCGAGGATCTCGGTCTTGGGGGGCAGTTCGGCGGCGACTTCGGCCTTGGTGCGGCGCAGCATGAACGGCCGCAGCCGGCGGTTAAGCCGGGACTGGGCCGCGGCGTCACCATGCTTTTCGATGGGGGTGCGGAACAACGACTGAAACCGCTTGCGATCCCCCAGCAGGCCCGGATTGATCCAGTCGATCAGCGTCCAGAGATCCTGCAACGAGTTTTCCAGCGGCGTGCCGGTGAGCGCCAGCCGCCCCTTCGCGGGGAGCTCGCGCAAAGTTTTCGCCATCTGCGAGGCGGGGTTCTTGAGCGTCTGCGCCTCGTCGAGAATGACCAGCGGCCAGTCCTGCGCCGCCAGCCACTCACGGTCGCGCGTCAGAAGCGGATAGGTGGTCACGACCAGATCGGCCTCCAACGCGTCCTCGCGCAGCGCCGCGCGGCCCGTGCCATGCAGGACGACGCGGCGCAGATCGGGTGTGAACTGTGCCGCCTGCGTCTGCCACCCATGCAGCAGGGAGGTGGGCACGATCAACAGCGCCGGGCCGGACGCACCGGACTCGCGCCGCGCCTGAAGGAGCGCGAGCACCTGAATCGTCTTGCCCAGCCCCATGTCGTCGGCCAGCACACCGCCGAAGCCGGCCTCGAGCAGGCTGCCCATCCAGGCGGCGCCGTAAGCCTGGTAGGCGCGCAGCTGCGCGGTCAGGCCCGCGGGCGGGACAAAACTGTCAGCTGCGACCAGGGCGCGCAGGCTGCGCGCCAGCGGCAGGATCCCGGCCTTGTCGGCGAAGCGGATATCGCTGCCCGCCAGCGCCTCTTCCGCAAGGCGCGCGGCGTCGGCATCGGAGGGATGCAGCGCGCCCAGTTCGGCATGGTGGCTCAGGAACAGATGCAGCAGCGGCGCCAGCGGGCTGAGATCAAGCGCGACGTATCCTGCCTTGCCGCGGTCCAGATAGACCGGCCGTTCCACCAGGTGCCGGGCCAGCGTCTCTACATCAGGCACCGCGTCCCAGTCATCGCGGACCTGTTCCAGAAAGGCCGCGACCAGCGGCGCCACGTCCACGGGCTTGCCGCCGATTTCGGCCTGAAACCCCAGCGAGAACCAGTCGTTGCCCTGGAACGCCTCGCCGGCCTCGGTTTGCGTCGTGACCGTCAGTTCGGCCGCGTCCTCGCTCAGGCGATAGGGCCATTTCGACGTCTCGACGACCTCCCAGCCGTCGCGGCGCAACGCGGGAATCACGCGAAAGGCGAAGTCCAGCGCCGCGCGCGCCTCGGACATCTCCAGCGTGTGCAGGTTCATCTCGCCGTCCGCGAAGACGAAGTCGCAGGCCATCATGCGCTCGCCGGGCCAGTGGACCTCCAGCTCGTCCAGCGGCAGCGCGCCGGCCTGCATCAACCGGGTCGCGCAGGCGGCTTCCCAGCGATGGTCGCGCGTCAGCGTCACGATCTCGTCGCCCTCGACCATGCGCGGGTCGGCATCACCCTCCCAAACCTCTTGCCCATCATATAGGAACCGCAGCGTGAGCGTCGGCAGCTGCACGGCCGAGCCGAAATAGCGCGGCCCGTCATGGGCAGTCTCGCGGCCAAGGGTCAGCCGCGCAACCCGCTGCTTCGCCGCGCGCTTTGTCTGGCGGATGACGTGCGGGCGCGGCAGATTCAGCCCGGCAAGCGTGCCGGGCAACGCATCGCCGAGGGCCTCGATCTCGTCCGGGGCGACATCGGGGCTGGCCTCCACCAGTTGCAGCGCGTCGGCATCGACGACTCCCTCCAGCGCCCCAATCAGTCCTTTCGCAGGATCCACCCAGAGCGCCGCGCCATCGAGGCTGCGCAGATGCAAAGGCTGGCCGTCGGCCTCGACGAAGTTCAGCCGCTGGCGGCCATCCGCCGCCATTCGCCACGCGAGGCGCGGTACGGGCCGGTCCTCGGACCAGCTCAGTTGCGCGCCCGGGGCAGTGTCGTGCAAAAATCTGCCCGTGTCGCAGAGCCGATGGATCAGCGCGATGGCGTCCTGTCCCTTGGGGCGCAGCAGATCGGGCAGTCCGTAACTGTAGCTCGCATCCCAGAGCCGCGCCTGTGCCAGCGCCGACAGCAACTCCAGGTCCAGCGGGCGAATGAACTTCGCCGGGCCGGTGCTGCGCAGGGCGTGCGCCGCGTCATAGCGCCGGATGCTCTTGTTCAGCTCGGTTCCGGCCGCATTGATCCGGCCCTTGAAGATGTCGATCCGAACCTGCGGACCATGCGGCGACAGCACGTAGAGCAGGCGATCCTTCACCTTGTCTGGATAGTCTTCGGGCCGCTGCTCCGGCGGCTGCCTGCTGGCAGCGCTCTCTTTGACACGGCTAAGCCAGCCCTGCACCGGCGCGGCGAGGCCCCCCGGGCGGTCGTGTTGCTGTGCCGCCCACTTCATCAGCACCGCAACCACATGCTTGCAGTTGTGGCCGACCGGACAGGAGCAGGCGCCGTCTGCGCGACCTCCATGCAGGGTGATCCGCTGCCGATAGCTCTTGCCGCGTCCGTTCGAGACCCGACCCGTGATCGCTCCGTCCAGCAGCGGCTCGACCGAAACAACAAGACCGCGGAGAAGGTAATCACGTCCGCGCTCCAGCGTCAGCGAGTCGAAATGATCCTTCAGACGAACATCCATACCGGCTCATTACACAAGCCGCTCGCTGCGGCCCAGATGCGGATTGTCTCAAGAAGCGCGAGGGATATCCATCTCCGTCCTTTATCCCGAAGCAGACTCAGCCCGATCGGCGCGGGGTCACCTGGCCGCCGCGCAATTCCTTGTAAAAGGGATACGCGGAACCTGCCGAGGGAGCCGAGACGATCCGCAGGTGTCAGTTGCTCTCCGGATTTCCACGAAGTGCGCGCAGATAACGTTCGCCATGCCGTCATTCCGCGCTCAGCCGCTTCTTCGAAAATCCGGCCCACTCACCCGCCTCGCCCCGCCGCGCTGCGCGCCAGGCAGCCGGATCAGTGTGGCCATCGCATTGGCGAGGTTGCGCGAAAGCGGTTCCCCTTCGATTTGCTGTTCGATGAACCAGTCCGAAAGGTTCTCCTTCTTGCTCTGATTCGAAACCGAAAGGCCGAATCTGGAGATCGCCTCCTGCATGAGTTCCAGATATGGCGTGGTGTAGGGCTTGGTCGCGGTTTCCTGAGCCGTCGGGGCAGCCACTTGCTCATCATCCGGCCAGATCGCTTTCACCATGAATTCGGGCACTTCGATCTGGATGTACTGCCAAGACGGTCCCGTCAGTTCCCACCGGCAGAAGTTAAACTCGCCAAGACGCCATTCGGTCGTCGTGATCAGGCTGGGATCGGTCGAATGCAGGCGCCAGCGCCGGCACGTTTCTGATACCGGAAACTGCGTCGCCGTCGTCGACAGGCGACCGGTTGCCCGGATGTAGCCATCGCGCAGCGCCATCAGCAGTCCATCACAAGCCCTGCGCCGCACCATTCGCTTCGATTCCTTCGTCAGTTCAAGTTCACCCGGCAGAGGTTCATCACGCCCAAGCAGGGCCTTGTGAAAGGAACGGGCATGATCGCGCAATTCAACGCCCTCCACATGCGCCAGCGCAGCCGACACGCTCCACGATCCGCCGAAAGTCCCCGGTGTCCGCATTGAGCCCCCTGTCATGACGTGTTCGAATGGAAACATAAGAAGAACGTTTAAGGCTGACAAGCGCGCTCCTCAGCAGGGTGAAACGGTTCCACCCCAGCCCAGCGGTCATGGGTTCACCCGTTCCGAGGTCGCGCGGCAAGACTCGATCTTGCACCTTGTGATCATGATTTTTGATCCCGGTCCTGTCCGCCGCCCCAACGCCCTGCCACCAGACCAGATGGCGCCAGCCGAACGCCGCACCGAACTTTGCGGCCTGCTGGCCCTTGGGCTAGTGCGGCTTCTGGATCGCGACAAGGCGCAACCATCTGCAGACGCTGGAGAAAGTTCCCTACACAACTCAGCCGACCAATGGCGTCATACAACTCCAACTCACCGGAGAAATGCATGACCACCCACGATCCCATCCCCGCCCGCCTGGCCGCGCTGAAGACCGCAACAACGCAGGACCTGAAGGCGCAGTGGCGCGACCTGTTCGACAGCGAGCCGCCGCCCTTCAACCGACGCTACCTGGAAAGCCGGCTGGCCTATCGCATCCAGGAACTCGCCTATGGCGGGCTGAAGCCGGAGACGATCCGGCGGCTGGAGCGGCTGGGCGAGGATCTCGACGGCGGCGACCGGAAGAAGAGCCGCGTCCGCGCCGACACGATGCCCATCGTCGGCACGCGGCTGGTCCGCGAATGGCAGGGCGTCGAGCACGTCGTCACCGTCACCGCGGACGGCTTCGATTGGCAGGGGCGGCCCTACAGGTCGCTCTCGGCCATCGCGCGCGCCATCACCGGCACGCGCTGGAACGGGCTCGTGTTCTTCGGTCTCAAGAACCGGCGGAGGCGGACATGACCAAGCCAGTTGTCCGGAAATTGCGCTGCGCGATTTACACCCGCAAATCCTCCGAGGAAGAGCTGGATCAGGAATTCAACAGCCTGCATGCGCAACGCGAGGCGTGCGAGGCGTTCATTGCCAGCCAGCGCTCCGAGGGCTGGGTGCTGGTCTGCGATCAGTATGACGATGGCGGCATCTCCGGCGGCACACTGGAACGACCCGGATTACAACTGCTGATGGCGGACATTGAGGACGGGCTTGTCGATGTGGTGGTCGTTTACAAGATCGACCGCCTCAGCCGCTCACTCGCCGACTTCGCCAAGCTGGTCGAGGTGTTCGACCGGAACGGCGTGACCTTCGTCTCAGTGACGCAGTCGTTCAACACGACCACCTCCATGGGGCGGCTGACGCTGAACATTCTGCTGTCCTTCGCCCAGTTCGAACGCGAGGTGACGGCCGAGCGCATCCGCGACAAGGTCGCCGCCAGCCGGAAGAAGGGCATGTGGATGGGCGGGATCCCGCCGTATGGCTACCGCGTCGAGAACCGGAAGCTGGTGGTGGACGATGAACGCGCGGACCATGTCCGCTGGATCTTCGCCCGCTTCCTCGAGATCGGGTCGGGAACGGAACTGGCCCGAGAGGTCGCGAAGCGCGGGATCCGCACGCCCCGCGGCAACCGGATCGACAAGAAATACATCTACCGCATGCTCAGCAACCGCGCCTACATCGGCGAGGCGGTCCACAAGGGCGACAGCTATCCCGGCGAGCACGACGCCATCATCGATCCCGAGATTTGGGATCGCGTCCACGCCATCCTGCAGGAAAGTCCGCGCAAGCGCGCGGCCCGCACACGCGCTGATACGCCCGCGCTGCTGAAGGGACTGCTGTTCGGACCGGACGGCGCGGCGTTCTCGCCCACCCACACCCGCAAGGGCGACAGGCTCTACCGCTACTATGTCAGCCAGACCGTGCTGAAGCACGGCGCCGGATCGTGCCCGGTGGGCCGGGTGCCGTCAGGCGAGATCGAAGCCGCCGTCATCGACCAGCTCCGCGACGTGTTCCGCCAGCCGGAGATTGTGGCGGGCACATGGAAGGCGGCGCGCGCCCACGCCGACGACATCACCGAGGTTGACGCCCGCACGGCCCTGCAGCAGCTCGACCCGCTGTGGGACGAACTGTTCCCAGCCGAGCAGGCCCGCATCGTGGCGCTGCTTGTCGAGCGGGTCGAAATCGGCACCGAGGGGCTCGAAATCCGGCTGCGCGTCGACGGTCTGACCGGGCTGGCTCGGGAAATGTTGACTGATCTAGAAACGGCTGCATGACCAAAAGGACGCCGATCCCGGACACCGTGACGCTGCAGGTGCCATTCCGCGTAGTGAAACGAGGCGGACGGAAGGAGATGCAGATGCCCGAGGGCACCACGCAGCCGCGCCGGACAGATAGCGCCCTCGTCAAGGCGCTGGCCCGCGCGTTCCGATGGAAGCGCATGCTGGAGTCGGGCGAGTTCGCCACCAGTGCCGAACTGGCCGAGCGTGAGGGCATCGCACCCTCCTACATGACGCGCGTCCTGCGGCTGACGCTGCTCGCGCCCGACATCGTCGAGGCAATTCTGGACGGGAAGCAGGGGCCGAAGGTGACGCTAGCGCGGGTGCTGGAACCTTTTCCGGTGGAGTGGGAGGAGCAGTGCGTTCATCTCTCCTGAACGACACGAACGGCCCAAAGCCGACATTCCTTACTGCACCGATCGCTGCACCGCCGCATCGACAAAGATAAGCCAGCAAAAGGGCGCGAAGCATTCCATCCAAAGGCCATTGGCATAAATCAAGAGGATCCCACGCAACCGATTGTTTCTGAGCCGGACAGATGGACAGGCATTGCTTTGACGCTGCACTCGGTCGGTATCCGGCTCAAGAACACGTAAACGGTGGACTGCTTGGCTCAGAGTGAGCCTATTCTAGGATTTTACGTGAGCAAGAAGTCATAGTCTGGATGCGCCTGAAATCGCCAGTTGCGGCGTGGGCCTGCCATGACGTTAAGGTAATACATCTCAATCCCGAAGGGCGCGGCGCAGGGGTGATGCCCACGTGGGACCAACACGACATCATGGTCTGAAACCGCCATGGTTTCGTCCAGTTCGCCATCCTCGGTGAAAACCCGCTGCACGCCAAAACCCTGCGGCGGATCGAGCCGATGGTAGTAGGTCTCTTCAAGGTAGGTGATGTTGGGGAAATCATCCACGTCGTGCCGGTGCGGCGGATAAGACGACCAGTGCCCGGCCGGTGTGTAGACCTCGGTCACCAGCAGGCTGTCGGCAACGTCCCGCGCCTCCATGGCGATGTTGTGGATGTAGCGCGTGTTGGTGCCCGTGCCGCGCTCCTCAAGCTCGATGCCCTCTGGCCCCAGCCTCTGCGCCGGACGCCCGCCCTTGGCCGGGGCGGAGCAGACCGCCAGCGTGCACTCCGTCACCGCCTTTGCCCACCAGTCGCTACCCGGTGGGACGTAAAGGCAATGCGGCGGCTTGCGGTCAAAGACGCGCAACCGGTCCCCCATGACGCCAAAGCTTTCGCCCCCGGCACCCATTTCGGCATGCCCCTCGACCAGCACAAGGATCACCTCCCGATCCCCGGTCTCCGCTGCGGCACTGTCGCCCGGCGCCAACTGCCAGGTGTCAAACCCGACATAGCCCCAACCGGCGCTGTCGGGTGTGATGGCGTGGGTTTGCCCGGTTGACCCGTAGGGTTTGCGCAGCAGGTCGGTCATCGTGGTGCTCCTTTATGGCATCCGTCGCGTGGCCTGTGCGTCCAGCGCCGCGACAAAGGCATCCATGTCCATGCCCTCGCGCAGCGCGCGCCGCATCAGCGCCGCTTGCGTTTCCGGCGCCAAGCCACCCTCGGGCGGATCGGTGTCGAGATTGGTGGGAAAGGAATAGCCCTCTGCCGCCGCCGCGATGGCCGCGTCCCGCTCGGCTGCGCCCAGATCCGAGGCCGCCTGCAACGCCGGATAGAGCGCCTTGCACATGCCAAGCCGGTCCACGCTTTCCATCGCGCGCCCAAAAGCCGACGAGACCTGCAACAGGTTCGCCATGCGGTGAATATCGGCGGATCGGTTCTCGCCCGCCGCATGGAACAGCGCCGGGTTGAAGAACACCGCGTCGCCTTTCTCCAGCGGTAACTGGATCGCGTGCGCGGCAAAGAACTCCCGAAACTCCGGGCGGCGATAGGCCATGTAGCCTTCGGGGAAGAGCTGCGAAAACGGCAGCAACTGCGTCGGTCCGCTTTCAATGGGCATATCGCAATGGGCCACCGCGCCTTGCAGTGTCATCGTCGCCGACAGCGCGTGCAGATGCGCCGGGTATTGCGCGGCGACCTCCGCGGTCTGGAACCCGAGATGGTAGTCACGATGGGCCTGCTGCGCCTGCCCACCGGGCCGCACGAGGTTCACCTGCGCGGTCATCTGGTACCCTGGGCCGACCCACGCCTCGCACAGGGCGGCAATCGCCGGGTTGGCGAAATAGCGGGCAAAGACGCCGGGATCGGCCATGCACAGCTTTTGCAGCGCGTTCCAGATCCGGTCATTCGCGCCCGCGGCGGCGAAATGGTCGGCTTTGTCGTCACTTAGCGCCTTTTCGTGAGCGATGATGGCGTTGAACAAGGCGCTCGCGGCATCAATCGGCGCGGTGTCGGCATAGGCCGATTTCAAGACAACAACCCCGGCCGATTGCCCGAGCACGCTGGCCCATTCCGCCATGAGCTGATGCCGCTCAGCGGGCGTGTCCAACATCGCTGCCAAGCAGCCCATGTCATAGATCGGCACGTTATTCTTGATGGATGCGGCCAAAGGCACGTCGGACGGGGTCAGCACCCGTCCGGTGAGCTCGGCGAACTTGTCCAGCTCGCCGCTCTCTATCCTATAGAACATCTCATCTCTCATCGCAGTCTCAGACCGTCCCGCCGAGGGAGCCCTCAAGCGCCACCATCTCTTGACCGCCGGCCATCATGTCCTGCAGCTCTTCGGGTGTGATCTGGCCCCGTTGGGCGGTGCCAAGCGTCTTGCCGCGATTGAGCACAGTGAACCGGTCCCCAACGGCCAGCGCGTGGCGCACGTTGTGGGTGATGAACACAACGCCGATGCCCTTTTTTCGCACCTTGTCGATTGTCGATAGCACGTTTGCCGTCTGCCGCACGCCAAGCGCCGAGGTCGGTTCGTCAAGGATCAGAACTTTCGCTCCGAAATAGACCGCCCGGGCGATGGCCACCGTCTGGCGCTCGCCGCCCGAAAGGGTGCCGACCGCCTGATCGGGCGAGCGCAGGTTGATCCCCATCTTGCGCATCTCTTCCATCGTTGTCGAGTTCGCCTTGTCGAAATCGATCATCTTCAGCGGTCCGAAACCTTTGACCGGCTCGCGCCCCATCCAGAAATTCCGAGTGACGCTCATCAGCGGGATCATGGCGAGGTCCTGGTAGACGGTCGCGATTCCGGCCTCCATCGCGTCGCGCGGACTTGAGAAATTCATCTCTTTGCCCTCGAACAGGATCTTGCCCGAGGTCGGCTTGTGCACGCCGGACATGGTCTTGATGAAGGTCGATTTCCCGGCTCCGTTGTCGCCAAGCAGGCAGTGGCACTCGCCCGGACGGATGTCGAAACTGACCCCATTCAGCGCGATGACCGGGCCAAAATGCTTGGCGATTTCGGACATTTCAACGATCGGGTTGTG
>CBFHYV010000080.1:0-238 GCA_965660085.1 uncultured Paracoccaceae bacterium | reverse complement strand
TTCAGGATCACCGCTAGCAGCAGGATCACGCCGAGGAACACCCGGAACAGGCTCGATTCAACGCCCGCAAAGAACAGGCCTTGCTGCACCACGCCAAAGATCAAGGCGCCGAGCGCCGCTCCTACGACCGAGCCATACCCCCCAGTCAGAAGCGCACCGCCGATGACCACCGCGATGATCGCCTCGAACTCTTTCAGTAAGCCACGGTCGGCCCCGGCTGACCCGAATTCCATCACTT
>CBFHYV010000079.1:0-11943 GCA_965660085.1 uncultured Paracoccaceae bacterium | reverse complement strand
CGGCATCGGCGATGACGTGCTGTTCGGCGGCGTGGGCCAGGATGTGCTGATCGGCGGCGCCAACCGCGACCGCGCGCAATATTCCGAAAGCCTCACCGCCATCCGCGCCAGCCTGGCCGACACCAGCCTCAACACCGGCGAGGCCGCGGGCGACAGCTATTCCAGCATCGAGGATCTGGCCGGCGGCCGCTTCGCCGATACGCTCTTCGGCGACGAGGACGGCAACCGCCTGTTCGGCCGCGAGGACAACGACACGCTGATCGCCGGCGGCGGCGGTGACTACCTCAACGGCGGGTCCAACCGGGACCGGCTGGTGGGCGGCGCGGGCGATGACACGCTGCGCGGCGGCGACAGCCAGGACACCTTCGTCTTCACCGCCGGCGCCGATGTGATCGAGGACTGGAACCTCGACATCATCGAGATCGACGCCGCGCTGTTCATCGGCACCCCCGATGGCGTCGGCATCCTCATCAGCTTCGGCTCCGTCCAGGGCAATGATTACGTCATCGATTTCGGCAACGGAAACTCCATCACCCTCCAGGGCGATGCAGATATCTCAACCGCCCAGCTGGCCAGCTTCATCACGGTCGAGGCACAGGCCGACAGCCTGCTGTAACACGGCGGATTCGCGCCGCCGGGGCCTTGTCAACCGCGGGTTTCCCCCCTTTGCGCCGGGGGGAAATCCATGCATCCTTCTGCAGAGCCGCGCGGTCCGTCCGGGCCGCGCCCTGCCCTGCACGGGCGGGCCGCATGATGCGTCAGAATGGCGTGTCCAGGTCTGCCTGGCACCGCGCCCCATATCCCCGTCTCTTGCGGGGCAGATATTGCTTGTCGAGGTTCTTTCGGAATGTCCAACCCTACCCCTCTTGTCATTCACCCCCCTCTTGCGCTGGACGATGATGAAATCTTCAGCGGCCCGGGCAACGATTCATTCTCCAGCGGCACCGGAGACGACACGATCCATGCCAGCGTCGGCAATGACAGTTTCGATGGCGGCGACGGGTCGGATCTTGTCATCTACAGCAACCAGGCGGGGCCCATTCAGGCCAATCTGACCGGCGCCGCCGTGGGGGATCTGGCCGCGGGCACCGTGGCCAAGACCGGCGATCAGATCGACACCCTGACCGATATCGAGAACCTGCAAGGCTCCAACTTCGGCGATACGCTCATCCTCGGCCCGTCGGGCTATGTCTTTGACCGCGGGGGCGATGACAGCGTCACCGGCGCGGCGGATGGCACGCTGTTCATCGCCGGCAGCGGCAATGACACCTATGTGGGCGGCGCGGGTTATGACGCGCTGAACTACAATGATGACGGGCAGGACGGCGCGGGGGCGATCCAGTCCGGCATCGACCTGGACATGATCGGCGCCGGCGAAGGCATCGTCGAGGATGGCTGGGGCGATCTGGACGAATTCTCCGGCATCGACTCGATCCGCGGCACATCGCTGGATGACACGATCGATGGCGACATCGGCAATGACGTGTTCGACGCCGGCGCGGGGGACGATTTCCTCAATGGGGGCGAGGGCGAGGATACGCTTCTGGGCGGCGCGGGCAGCGATGTCATCAGCCCCGGCGATTCGGGTGATTTCGACGCCATCGCCCCCGGCGCGGGGGACGATGACATCGTCGATCTGCGCAGCGTGTCGTCTCCGCTGGCCAGTGTGGGCATCTATCACTTCGACCTGACGCAGGCGATCGATGTCACGGTGGATGGCGCGGCCAACCTGGGCCTGATCGACAAGGGCACCGAGGGCAGCACCACGCTGAGCGGCGTGAACAACGCCATGTCCGCGGGCGGGCTGCTGCTGTTCGGCACCAGCTTCGATGACCTGTTCGACGTGGCCCCCAATGACGGCGGCTGGATCAGCATCGAGGCCGAGGGCGGCAACGATACCATCCGCGTGGACAGCCACACCGGCACCGTGCGGCTGGATTACCTGGACGAATCCGCCACCAGCGGCATCACCGCCGACCTGGAAACCGGCATCATCGCCGAGGACGGCCGGGGCGGGCGCGATGTCATCGAAGGCAACGGCACCGTGACGGAACTGCGCGGCACCGACCTGGCGGACAACATCACCGGCTCCAGCGCGGAATATGAACGTTTCATCCTGGAACAGGGCAATGACACGCTGGACGGCGGCGATGGCTGGGACGTGTTGCGCTATGACCGGACGGGCGTGGATGCCATCGTGGCGGACATGGCCGGCGGGCTGGTGACCGGCACCTGGGATGGTGCGGCCTTCACACACAGCATTTCCGATATCGAGGAACTGCGCGGCTCCTCGCGCAATGACAACATCTCTGCCGCGGGGCTGACCACCAATGTGGAACTGGCCGGCTGGCTGGGCGATGACACGCTGACCGGCGGCGCGGGCGATGATTTCTTCTATGACCGCTATGGCGACAACAGCGTCACCGGCGGCGCGGGGGAGGATTATTTCGACCTGGCCGAGGGCAACCACGAAATCGACGGCGGCGCGGATTTCGACAGTTTCGAGATCAACGACAACAGCTCTGACCAGATGCAGGTCACCTGGACGGGCGCAGGCGCCTCCACGGTGCAGGGCCGCGCCACGGGCGGAGAGATCTTCTACACCGCCGAGGCGCGCAACCTTGAACGCATCGTGCTGGATTTCAACGGCATCGCCACCCTGACGGGCGATGACAGCGACAACATCGTCTCGCTCCGGCTGCTGCCGGACAGTTTCGATTTCACCGGCGGCGGCGGCCAGGACGAGCTGCAGATGCATCTGCTGAGCCTGTCTGGCGACACCTCCCTGGGGCTGACGCGGGCGGAGTTTTCCACCCAGTTCGCCCTGCTGGCCGAGGGCACGGGATATCAGATTGTCAGCCAGGCGGATTCGGGCGTGGTGCTGGGCACGATCGACGGTGTGGAAACCATCCGCTTTGCCGATGAAACGGTGGCGGTGGCGGATCTGTTCACGGATCTGGGCCTCAGCGTGCTGACGGGCACGGCCAATGCCGAACCGCTGACCGGCACGGATGAGGCGGAGGTGATCTCTGGCCTCGGCGGCAATGACACGCTGACGGGCCTTGGCGGCAATGACACGCTGCTGGGTGGCGCGGGCGATGACAGCCTCGTGGGCGGCGCGGGCGATGATGTGCTCAACGGCGGTGATCCGGAGAACCTCTCCAACGCCGATGGCGCGGATGCCTTCGTGGGCGGCGACGGCGTCGATTGGGTCAGCTACGCGGGCTCCTTCGGTTCGCTGCGCGTGGACCTGCTGTTCCCGCAGATCAACACCTTCGCCGGGCGCGGTGACACCTATGACGGGATCGAGAACCTGCTCGGCTCCCAGGGCCCGGACAACATGCGTGGCGACCAGAGCGGCAACCACATCATGGGGGGCCGCAACGTCGATTACCTCTTTGGCCGGCGCGGCAATGACACGCTGGAAGGCGGCGTGGGCGATGACGTGCTGTTCGGCGGTGTCGGGGAGGACGTGCTGATCGGCGGCGAAAACCGCGACCGCGCGCAATATTCCGAGGCCATCACCGCCATCGTGGCGAGCCTGGCCGACACCAGCCTGAACACCGGCGAGGCTGCGGGCGACAGCTATGACAGCATCGAGGATCTGGCCGGTGGCCGCTTTGCCGACCTTCTGTATGGCAATACGGGCGCCAACCGCCTGTTCGGGCGCGAGGACAACGACACGCTGATCGCCGGCGCGGGGGATGATTACCTCAACGGCGGCGGCAACAATGACCGGCTGGAGGGCGGCGCGGGCGATGACACGCTGCGCGGCGGCACCAGCCGGGATACCTTCGTCTTCGACAGCGGCGCGGATGTGGTGGAGGACTGGTTCCTGGACATCATCGAGCTGGACGGCAGCGCGCTTGGCCTTGCGGGTCTGAGCGCGGGCCAGGTTGTCACCCAGTTGGGCCGCGTGTCGGGTGCCGACTTCGTGCTGGATTTCGACAATGGCGATACGCTGACCCTGCAGGGCCAGTCGGAGATTTCGCTGACGCAGCTCGCAGGCTTTATCGAGATCGCCTGAGGGCGGTTTTTCTGGGCGGGGCGGGAAACTGCCCCCCATCCCTTCGTGATTTAACCAAATTTAATGGAAAGCTTTCGGGCTTCCGCGTATCCTTTGGCGAAAATTTGCGCCGCATGTTTTTCCATCTGTTCCCCGGGGCCGGACAGCGCCCCCATACGTTCTGGCACGAGGTTTCGAGATGCCGACAGTTTTGCCTTTGATCATTCGCGCTCCGCTCTCCTATTCGCATGACCAGCTGTATGGCAGCACAGGCGATGACAGCCTGGTCAGCGGCGCGGGCGATGACACCCTGTGGTCCAGCGCCGGAAATGACGTTCTGGACGGCGGCGGCGACCATGACCTCGCGGTCTATGAAAATCAGACCGCGGGCATCACCGTCACCGTCTCCGGCACGGGCATGAGCGTGACAAAGGCCGCCGGCGGCACCGACAGCCTGTCTGGCATCGAAAGCCTGCATGGCAGCAATTTCGCCGACAGCATCGCGCTGGCCCTGTCCGGCACGCTGTTTGACCGGGCGGGCAATGACACGGTGCAGGCCGCCGTCACGGGCACACGCTTCCTGGCCGGATCCGGGGATGACAGCTTTGTCGGCGGCGCGGGGTTCGACATCCTCAACCTCAGCGATGACGGGTTTGACGGCGCCGGCAGCGCGACCGTCGGCGTCACCCTGACGATGAGCGGCACCGGCGCCGGCCAGGTGACAGACAGCTGGGGCGGCACGGATGTGTTCTCCGGCATCGATTCGATCCGCGGGTCGGAATTCGATGACAGCCTGACCGGCGGCACCGGCAATGACCTGATCGAGGGCGGCGCGGGCGATGACGTGATCGCCGGTGGCACGGGCAGCGATACGCTGCTGGGCGGTGATGGCGATGACACGATCACGCCGGGCAGCTCCGGGGTGTTTGATGCCATCGTCGCCGGGCGCGGCAATGATACCGTGGATCTGACCGGCATCGCCTCGGCGCAGGATGTGCCGGGGCTGTATCACTTTGATCTCGATGCCGGGATCACGCTGGATATCGACGGCCCCGCGGACACCGGACAGGTGGACAAGGGCGCAAACGGGCTGACCACCCTGCTGGGGGCGGGCCAGGCCATGTCCACTGGCAGCCTGCTGCTGTTCGGCAGTTCGCATGACGATCTGTTCCGCGTCACGCCCACGGCGGGGGCCTGGCTGGCCATCGCGGGCGAGGCCGGGGATGACACGATTTCCATCACCGGCACGGATGGCATCGTGCGGCTGGATTACCTCAGCGATGCGATCGCCACGGGGATCACGGCGGATCTGTCCACCGGCACGGTGATGGAAGATGGCCATGGCGGCACCGACAGCATCACCGGCGCGGTGGATGAGCTGCGCGCCAGCGCGCTGGCGGATTCCATCACCGGATCGGGCGGCGATGACAGTTTCATCCTGCATCTGGGCGATGACACGCTGGATGCGGGCGCGGGCCATGACATCCTGCGCTATGACCGCGCCGGGGTCAGCCAGATCGCCGCGGACCTGGGCGCCGGCACCGTGCGCGGCCTGTGGGATGGCAGCAGCTTTCTGCACCTGGTCAGCAATGTCGAGGAACTGCGCGCCAGCGCCGGGGATGACTGGCTGTCCGCCGATGGGCTGAGCGATTCCGTCAGCCTTGTGGGCTGGGACGGCACCGATACGCTGATCGGCGGCGCGGGGGATGATTACCTGTTCGACAGCGCCGGCGACACCACCGCGCAGGGCGGCGAGGGTGCGGATTATATCGAACTGTCCGCAGGCGATCACAGCGTCGAAGGCGGCGACGGGTTCGACAGTATCGAGATCAACGATGACAGCTCTGCCGCGATCGAGGTGACCTGGACCGGCAGCGACCAGGTGCAGATCATCGGGCTGGATGCCACCGGCAGCAGCGCCACGACGCTTTATACCACCCAGGCCGCCACGATGGAGCGCGTGGTGATCGACAGCACCGCCGCCGTCAGCCTGACCGGCGACACGGGCGACACCTATCTGGCCCTGCGCCGCGCGCCGGAATTCCTGGACTATGCCGGCGGCAGCCAGACCGACCAGTTGCAGCTGCATCTGCTGATCCGCGACAATGACTCGACCGAGGGGATGACCCGCACCGAATTCGAGACCGACGTGGCGGTGTCCTGGTCCACCACCACCGCCGATACGGTGGAATTCCGCGCCCGTGACACGGGTGACCTGACAGCACAGCTCAGCGGTGTGGAAACCATCCGCTTCGCCGATGGCGTGGTCTCCCTTCTGGCGCTGGCCGGCCCGCAGGACAGCACCATCACCGGCACCGAAGGGGACGACAGCCTGGAAGGCACCGATGGCAATGACACGGTGCTGGCCCTGGGCGGGGATGACTGGATTTCCGAATTGCAGGGCGGCGCGGACAGTGTCGATGGCGGCGACGGCAGCGATACCGTCTCGGTCGAGATTGCAACGCCGGACAACAGCGATGTGCTGATCTTCAACACCGTGACAGGCGTGCTGGGCTTTGAGAGCGACACCACCGGCACTGACACCCTCACCAATGTCGAGAACCTGCATCTGGAGGGTGACCAGGACAGCCGCGCCACTGGCGGGGATGAGGCCAACAGCCTGATCACCGATGGCGGGGATGATACGGTCGCCGGCGGCGGCGGGGACGATACGCTGGATGCCGGCGCGGGGGATGATTCCGTCGATGGCGGCGCGGGCAATGACCTGCTGATCCACGGCCCCGGCCAGGACAGCTACGCGGGCGGCACGGGCCAGGATCTGCTGCTGATCGACCTTGAGGACCGCGATGTGGACCTGCTGGAGATCGACATGACCTCCGGCACCGTCACCGAGGACGGGGACACCGCCAACCAGAGCCTGTTCAGCGGGATCGAGGATATCGAGGTGCTGGGCACTGCCGATGTCGAGATCCTGGGCGATGCCACCGGCAACAGCCTGTTCACCGGATCGGGCCAGGACACGGTCGATGGCGGCGCCGGGATGGACCATATCATCGGCGGGTTCGGGGCCGATTCCCTGATGGGCGGCGCGGACAATGACCTGCTGGAAGGCGGCGCGGGCGATGACACGCTGGAAGGCGGCGATGGCGACGACAGTTTCGAGGGCAACGAAGGCACCGATGTGGTGATCATCAACGATTACCTCTACAGCCCGATCTCGACCTATGCGCTGGCTATCGATGACGATGAGGACGACGATGAGGGTGAGGACAGCCTGGGCCTGCTGCTGGGCGTGTCCCTGTCCCAGGAAGATGGCGGCCTGCGCATCATTTCCGATGAGGGGTCCGACCTGCTGGACCGCGATGTGGAACTGGTGCAATTCCTCGACATGACGGTCAAGCTGGAACAGCTGGCCAGCCTGACGCTGGCCTCGCCCTCGGATGTGAACGCGCCGCTCAGCGCCTTTGTCTCCGTGGCATCGCTGAGCTTCTGGCCCGAGGTCGGCGACACCCCGGAGGACAGCGACAGCTGCACCGCCGCGCGCAGCTTTGTCGAGGATGGGCAGGATCTGCTGACGCAGCTGGATTGCGGCAACTGGCTGTTGTGATCGGCGGCCAGGGCCCACGCGCCCTGCCCCGCCCGCGCGGCCGGCCCACCGACCGGCCAGGCGGATCAGCCCGGCCGGTCAGTGCCGCGTGTCAGTCCAGCATATCGGGCCGCCCGATGGAGGCATAGGCCGTGAACCCGGCCGCGCGGGCGTCCTGCACGCTGTAGATATTGCGCAGATCGGCCATGCGCGGCGCGGCCATGCCACGGGCCAGGCGCGCCAGATCCAGCGCGCGAAATTCATTCCATTCCGTCAGGATCACCAGCAGCTCCGCATCGCGGGCCGCGGCATAGGCATCCTCGGCCCAGGAAACGCCGGGCAACAACGCCTCGCCCTCGTGGCGGCCCTGCGGGTCGGTCACGGTCACCCGCGCCCCGCCGCCCACCAGCGCCGGCACCAGCGTCAGCGCGGGCGCGTCGCGCATGTCATCGGTATTGGGCTTGAAGGTCACGCCCAGCACCGCCACGCGCACCCCGTTGAAGCTGCCCCCGCACAGGTCACGCAGCTTGTCGATCATACGGCGCTTGACCTCTTCGTTGACCTTGATGACCGTCTCCACGATCTGGATGGGCGCGGCATGTTCCTGCCCGGTGCGGGCCAGCGCGCGGGTGTCCTTGGGGAAGCATGACCCGCCATAGCCCGGCCCGGCATGCAGGAACTTGTTGCCGATGCGCCCGTCCAGGCCGATGCCGCGGGCCACTTCCTTGACATCCGCGCCGACCTTTTCACACAGGGCGGCGATTTCGTTGATGAAGGTGATCTTGGTCGCCAGGAAGGCATTGGCGGCGTATTTGATCATCTCCGCCGATTCCAGATCCGTGGTCAGGATGGGGAACTGCCGCAGAAACAGCGGGCGGTAGATCGCGGTCATGACCTCGGCGGCGCGGTCGGTTTCCACGCCCACCACCACGCGGTCGGGGCGCATGAAATCGTCGATGGCGGCCCCTTCGCGCAGGAATTCGGGGTTGGAGGCCACGTCGAAATCCAGCGCCGGGTTGGCGGCGCGGATCACCTCTGCCACGCGGCGGTTGGTGCCCACGGGCACGGTGGATTTGGTGACCACCACGATGGGTTCCTGCGCGGTGCGGGCGATTTCCTCGGCCGCGGCCATGACATAGCTGAGGTCGGCATGGCCATCGCCACGGCGGGTGGGGGTGCCCACGGCGATGAACACCGCCTCGGCCCCGGCCAGGGCATGGGCCAGGTCCAGCGTGAAGGACAGCCGCCCCGCGGCCACGTTGCGTTCCAGCAGCGCATCCAGCCCCGGTTCATAGATGGGGATCTCGCCGCGGATCAGGCGCTCGATCTTGGCGGGGTCCTTGTCGACGCAGACGACATCATGGCCGAAATCGGAAAAACACACCCCGGAGACGAGACCGACATATCCGGTCCCGATCATCGCGATCTTCATTGGCGCACTCCTTCGTGGCTGGCCCAACGCCGGGATCAGCCCCGCGCGTATACATCCTCGTAGCGGATGATATCATCCTCGCCCAGATAGCTGCCGGTCTGAACCTCGATCAACACCATATCGACCTTGCCGGGGTTCTCCATCCGGTGCACGGCGCCCAAGGGGATGTAGACGGACTGGTTTTCGGTCACCAGCTGCACGCTGTCATCGATGGTGACGCGGGCCGTGCCCTGCACCACGATCCAGTGTTCAGACCGGTGGTGATGGCTTTGCAGGCTCAGCGCCGCGCCGGGATGCACCACGATGCGCTTGACCTGAAAGCGCGCGCCGATGGCCAGGCTTTCAAACCAGCCCCAGGGCCGGTAATCTACCGGCAGCTGCGTGGCCTGGGGGACCTGTTTTGCCTTCAGCAGGGCCAGCGCCTGCTTGACCTCCTGTGTGCGTGAGGCATCGGCCACCAGCACCGCATCGGGCATGGCCACCACGGCGATGTCACGCAGGCCGATCCCCACCAGCTCCAGCTTGTCCGATTCCGAGCGCAGCAGGCTGTCCCGGCAATCCAGCACGGTGACGGGGCCGGACATCGACAGGCCGGTATCGGGCTGCACCGTCTCGCGCCAGACGGCCTCCCAGCTGCCCAGGTCGGACCAGCGGCCGACATAGGGCACCACGCTGAGCTCCGCGGCGCGTTCCATGATGGCATAATCGATCGAGATCGCCTCGGCGCGCGCCCAGGGCTCCGGCGCCAGCCGGCAAAAGCCCAGGTCCTGGCGCGCCTGGGCCACGGCCTCGCCCACCGGGGCCAGCAGGCCGGGGGCGTGATCGCGGAAGGCCTGCAGGATGCTGCGCACCGAAAAGAGGAAGATCCCGGCATTCCACAGATAGGTGCCGGCCTCCAGCATGTCCTGCGCGGCCTCCAGCGCGGGTTTTTCCACGAAACGCACCAGCGGCAGCGCCTGCGGCGCGGCCTGCGGGTCCAGCGGCTGGTCCAGCTCAAGATAACCATAGCCGGTTTCGGGCCGGTCGGGCCGGATGCCGAAGGTCACGATGCGCCCCTCTCGGGCGGGCACGGCGGCGGCGGCGACGGCGGCGCGGAAGGTGTCGTCATCGGGCATGACGTGATCGGAGGGCGCCACCAGCATCAGCCCGTCAGGGTCCGTCTGTTCCAGCCACAGCGCCGCGGACAGGATGGCGGGGGCGGTGTCGCGGCTTTCGGGTTCAATCAGCACCGGCCCGGGATCGACCCCGCATTCCGACAGCTGTTCCACCACGACGAAGCGGAAATCGGAATTGGTCACCACCACGGGCGCGCCATAGCCCGGCCCCGACAGCCGCAGCGCGCTGGCCTGGAACAGGCTTTCCTGCCCCACCAGCTTCACGAATTGCTTGGGATAGCTCTTGCGCGACAGCGGCCACAGCCGCGTGCCGGAACCGCCGCACAGGATGACGGGATGAATGGTCATGGGAAATCCCCTGGAAAATGGAACGCGCCTGTAATCTGCCCCTGCCCTAACCTGCCCGCGCGCGGGATGCGAGCGTCAGCATGCCCCGGCCGCGGTGCGGGGGCGGGGTTGTCGCGCAATATCCACATCCTGTCAGACGGGCGCTGTGACAAGGCTTCTGATATTGCGCAATATCTTCCGCCAAAGCGGAAGGCCTGCGCAGCGCCGTCCGGCCCGGGCAGATGCGCCGCGCCGTCGCAGCCGGGACAGCGCGGATGCCGCTTTCCGCCCATGGGGCGGTCTGGTAACACAAATGGACATGGATCCGGCAGCGGGAGAGCGCAAGGTGAACAGAACGGTCAGCAAGGCAATTTTCCCGGTGGCGGGCCTGGGCACGCGGTTTCTGCCCGCCACGAAATCCGTTCCCAAGGAAATCATGACGCTCGTGGACCGGCCTCTGGTGCAATATGCCATCGATGAGGCCCGCGCCGCGGGGATCCAGGAATTCATCTTCGTCACCTCGCGCGGCAAGGGCGCGCTGGAGGATTATTTCGACCTCGCCCCGCAACTGGAGGCCGAGCTGGCCGCCAAGGGCAAGCAGGACCTGCTGGACATCCTGCGGGCCACCAACATGGATGACGGCAAGATCGCCTATGTGCGCCAGCACCGGGCGCTGGGGCTGGGCCATGCGGTCTGGTGCGCCAAGCGGCTGATCGGGGATGAACCCTTTGCCGTGATGCTGCCCGATGACGTGATCGCGGGCGAGGTGCCCTGCCTGAAACAGATGATCGAGGCTTACCAGGAAACCGGCGGCAACATGGTCGCCGCGATGGAGGTCGCGCCCGAGCGCACCTCCTCCTACGGGATCCTGGATGTCGAGGAGACAGAGGGCCGGCTGAGCCGCGTGCGCAACATGGTGGAAAAACCCGCCCCCGGCACCGCGCCGTCGAACCTGGCGGTGATCGGGCGGTATATCCTGTCACCCCGGGTGCTGGATGCGCTGGATACCGTGGGCAAGGGCGCGGGCGGCGAATTGCAGCTGACCGACGCCATCGCCCGCCAGATCGAGACCGAGGGCGTGCACGGATACCGGTTTGAAGGCACGCGCTATGACTGCGGCTCGAAATCGGGCTTTCTGCAGGCCACGGTGGCCTTCGGCCTCAGCCGCCCCGAGCTGCGCGACGACCTGCGCGGCTTTCTCAAGGGGCTGGACCTAGACGCGCCGGCGTAACCGGCGCCCGGGCTATCCCAGCCGGGCGCGGATCTGGCCCAGGTGATGCGCCACCAGCGCGGTGGCGGTCTCGGCGCTGTCGGCCTCGGCATAGCAGCGCAGCTCCGGCGCATTGCCGGAGGGGCGCAGATGCACCACCGCCCCGCCGACGAAACGCAGCCGCAGCCCGTCTGTCAGGTCCATCGCCTGTTCGGGGCCCATCCCGGCAAAGAACCCCGCCCGCGCCGCGCCATCGCGCGTCAGCCCGGCGATGAAATCGGCAGAGGTTTCGGGCGCGATCCCGGC